>SLIN01000141.1 GCA_007135605.1 Spirochaetales bacterium
AGCAACGGCAAAGCGTCTTTCAGCACGCTTGTCATGGCGCCGTCGTTTCTCTCGTGGGTTGTCGTGTCGCTGCTCGTAACGCGCCTGCTTGCCTTCCGCGGTCCGGTCAACCGGCTGCTCGCCCCCTGTGTCAAGATACATGAAGTACTGAATTACACAGGAGGAGATAGTTTTGAAGTACAGCACTGGAATGAAACAGGCGATCCTCAAGCGGGTGATTCCGCCTGCCAATGAATCGGTGTCTGCGGTTAGCCGCGAGACCGGAGTAGCAACTCAGACGATTTACTATTGGAAGAAACAGGCGCGAAACGGTACCCTTGATGCAGAAGGGTCGGAGGTGAAGCCAAGTAGCCGAGGACCTGGTGAAAAGCTGGGCCTGCTTCTTGAAAGCCGAGGTGTTTCTGACGAACAGTTCGGCGAATGGCTTCGTTCGCATGGGCTGCACTCCGAACACCTGAGTCTCTGGGAACAGGAGCTGCGCGATACCGTGAGTGACAAAGACAAAGAAAAGCGAGAAGAGATGCATCGACTGAAAGAAGAAAACAAGCAACTGAAAAAAGAACTCAACCGTAAAGACAAGGCGCTGTCGGAGACCGCCGCGCTTCTCGCGCTCAAAAAAAAAGCAGAGTCAATCTGGGGGGACAACGAGGACGATTAACCTCCGCGGATGATCGTGCTCTGGCGGTTGAACTGATCGGTGAAGCGGTCTCCGAAGGAGCACGAGTAGTCGCCGCCTGCGATGTGCTTGGAATATCAACGCCGACCTACTATCGCTGGAAGAACGCCTGCGAGAATGTCGACCGGCGTAAAGGCGCAGCGCGAACGGTGGCACGAAAACTCACCGAGCAGGAGAGACAGGAGATTGTCGACCACTGCTGCAGCAAGCGCTTTCAGGACGACAACCCTCGTGTCATTCACGCAAAGCTTCTTGATGAAGGCATTTATATCGCAAGCGAGAGTTCCTTCTATCGCGTTCTGCGCGAGCGAGGGCTCCTGCGTCATCGAAGTGAAAGCCGTCCAGCACAGCGGCGTGGGAAGCCCGATCAGTTAAAAGCAACCAGTTCGAACCAGGTTTTTAGTTGGGACATCACGTACTTGCCGACCCGAGTAAAAGGCATATACCTGTTTCTCTACATGCTCGTGGACGTGTGGAGCCGTAAGATCGTCGCCTGGGAGATTCACGATCAGGAGAGCGAAGAGTACGCCCGCGAGTTTTTCCGCCGCGTGGCGGCAAGAGAGAATCTCGAAGGCGTTCGACTGCATTCGGACAACGGTAATGCCATGAAAGCGCAGACGGTGTTAATCCTTTTGTATTCACTCGGCATTGGTCCGTCGTTCAGTCGTCCGCGGGTAAGCAACGATAATCCCTACAGCGAATCACTGTTCAAAACACTCAAGTACGTTCCCGGATATCCCGGTCGCTTCGAGGACATGCAGCATGCACGCGAATGGGTTGCCAGCTTCGTAGACTGGTACAACCGGCGACATCTTCACTCAGGCATCGGCTACATCACGCCGCAGCAACGCCATGAGGGAAAGGTCAGCGAAATCATGAGCCGCCGCAATGAAGTACTGCAGCAGGCGTTCGAGCGAAATCCTCATCGCTGGTCTCGCCATGTAAAGCAATGGAACGAGCACCCGGTTGTGTATCTCAATCCCGATCCGGAAACGATCGAAGCCAACCGCCAAAAGGCGGCTTAGAAATTTCAAAGATCATGCTTCAATAATCTTGACACATTTCGCTCCCTCACTGGATCGGTGTACCGGCTAACAAAGTTCGGGACGTACGGAAGCACGGCGCCGGTCATGTACGGCAGTACCTTACAGTATATCGTCAAGTGTATTCCGACACCACTCGGTCCGGTGTAATCGCGGTCAATATCTCTGTTGACGCGGTCAACGCCTTCCTACACGATGCGGTCCACACGAACAAGCAACACATCATTATCTATAACGAGCGGAACGAGAAAGTCTTCGCCAGCCTTTCTAATTCTCACGAGCGGGTCCACTCTGGCTTGGATCTCATCCCCGACGACGGTAACGACGACCTTTCCGTTCAGTCGATCAATGGGGCAGAGTACTTCGACATTGTCCGTTTATCACGTCACAGTGGATGGTCGTATCGGTTCCTGACACCCACCGACTCCGCTTCACAACTGCTGGAGAGTCTCTGGCGTGGTATGGTAGCGCTGATCCTATTTGCAATAGGCATCGGATTACTACTGACATATAGTATCTCGCGTGGATTCTATAGAATGATGCACCGGGTGACGGAGATTATTCGATTGGCGCAGCAAGGCGAGCCTTTACCTCCTGCACCCAGGACGATTAAGAACGAGTACGAGTTCCTGATCGATGGAGTTATACGCGGGTTTATCGAGAAGGAATATGCTGAGTCAGAGCTCGCCGCCCGCAACTATCGGTTGAAGTACTTAGAATTACGGATCCTTCAATCACAGATCAACCCTCACTTCCTCTTTAACACCCTCGAAATGATCCACTGGAAGGTAATCGGGCTCGTTGGGTATCCGAATGAAGTGAATGATATACTCAAGAAACTTGGCCGTATCGTGAGCTATTCGCTTTCACCTGCTTCGGAGTTAGTATCAATACGAGACGAAGTTGTCTACACAGAGACATATCTGGATATTGTACACCTTCGGTATCCCGGAGTTTTTCGTGTGTCCTGGAGTTGTGATGAGCACGTCTTTGAGTACACGTGCTGCCGAATGATACTTCAACCGCTTGTAGAGAACACCATTCATCACAGTCGTCGAAGTGAGAAGGACGTGGTGAGTGTCCGAATTGTTGTCAGGGAGGCTTTGGACGAGGTGATCCTGTCGGTCTCCGACGACGGTTGTGGAATCCCTCAACAGACACTCGCCGAAATAAACGCTGTACTTTCCTCGGGCAACGAGCCCGACCAAGGAATTGGCCTCGTGAATACTGACCGTCGGATTCGATTAATATACGGTCCCGCATATGGACTCGAAGTATGGAGCGCTGAAGGCGTTGGGACTACTGTTGAGCTCCGGATACCAAAAGCGTAGTCATTCTGCTGATGGGAGGCGGTATATGAGAATCACGCAAGTCACAAATCGTCCATCGGAGGTACCGAAACGGTATCGGGCCATCATCGTTGACGATGAGTTCGACATCAAACATGGACTTGCGACGTATTTTCCATGGGAGCGCTACAGATTCACACTGGTGAACTGCTTTGACCATGGGAAGGATGCACTAGAGTTCGCTTTGAAGAACTCGACTGACGTCTTGATTGCGGATATCCGCATGCCGGGTTTTTCGGGAATCGATATCGCCAAAGGGATTTATGAACATGGACTCGATACAATCGTGGTGTTCATTAGTGCCTATCGCGACTTCGACTACGCGCAGGCGGCGATCAAGTACGGTGTAGTCGACTATTTGCTTAAGCCGACGTCGTTTGAGGACATCGGCAGGATGCTGGAATCGGTCAGAATGCGGTTGGATGAACGAACGGTCATGTCCGAGAACAGTGTGCAGACGTCGGACAACGAGCCCGGATACTACCTCTCGTTGGTGGAGATGGTTAAGACCTATGTGTTGCATCACCTCCCGGATGTGACGCTACAAACCGTCGCCGACTCGGTCTACGTATGTCCACAATACCTGAGCAGAATATTCAAGGAATACACCGGAGAAACGTTCTCGGAGTATCTCATGCGAGCGAGGATGCTGGAATCCACGAAGCTCCTTCGGCAACCCGATCTAAGAATCTACGAGATCTCCGAACTAGTTGGTTACTCCAATCCAAAGAACTTTGCGCGGGCCTTCCGAAATTTTTTTGGAACTACGCCGTTCGCATTCCGAGTCTCGGGGACAGCCGACACAACCAAGAGGCAGCTTTTCGATACTACTGGAACGAAATGCCGTTGATCTTAGTAACGCCCATGGGGGCATGAAGCGCGAGGCCTATTGTTCTCGATGGCGTAAGAATTAAGAAAAAGCGAAGCGCGATGCGGTGGAGTCACTCATATTGGGATGATTCGATTCGCATGGATATAACTATGATGTGAGGCGTTCGGATTACCGAGCGGAAGGCTTTGGACATAGAAGGAGAATAAGGTGGGTGCCCTGCAAAAGCGGAAGGTTGCGATTATCGGTGCTGGAGGCGTCGCCAATGGACATGCCAACGGCTATCTGGAACACCAGGACAAGATCGATCTGAGTGCTGTTTGTGATGTCGCGTATGAGAAAGCTGATGAGTTTGCGCAGAGATATGCAATTCCAGCTGTTTATGCAGATGTGGAAGATATGCTTGCCGAACAAAAACCCGACCTGGTCAGCATTTGCACACCTCCGGCAACTCACACGGAATTGTGCATTCAATGCATGGAAGCCGGATCGTGGGTTTTGTGCGAGAAGCCTTTATGTGGATCCCTTGCGGATCTCGACCAGATTGTCGACAGCGAAAAGCAGACTGGCTGCTATACGGTAAGCGTGTTTCAGTGGCGATTTGGGTCCGCTGCCCAGCATCTCAAGACCATGTTTGATCAAGGAGCTCTGGGGAAAGCATTCAGCGGGGTCTGTAATACCACGTGGTATCGCAGTGAGAAGTACTATCAAGTCCCATGGCGCGGAACTTGGAAAGACGAACTTGGCGGCGTTACGATGGGTCAAGGTATCCATCTCATCGACTTATTCCTCTGGATATTTGGTGACTGGTCAGAAATCAAGGCGATGACAGCTACGCTGGCGCACGACATCGAGGTGGAGGATGTATCCGCAGCGCTGGTCCGTTTCCGGAATAATGCCGTAGGAACCATATTGAACAGTGTTGCGTGTCCGCGACAGGAGACTTACCTTCGTCTTGACTTCGAGAGAGCAACGGTTGAGATGAATGGATTGTATCGCGCTTCGAACGAAAACTGGAGCGTTAGCACCGGGGAGTTGGATGACGAGATATGCGCAGAGACCTCTGCTCGTTGGCAATCATTGACCAGTGACGTCACAGGAGGGCATCCGTCGCAAATTCGCTCCCTACTCTCGGACATGGACGAAGGTCGTAGGCCTACGACAACCGGGCCGGGGATTCGAAACACATTGGAGTTCTTAAGCGCGTTGTATAAGTCAGCATTCACAAACGAGATCGTTCGTGCGGGCTCAATAGTACCGGGTGATCCCTATTACGCGGCGATTCACGGAGGAGCCGACACCGAAGGAAAGGCTTGCAGCCGCTAGTCGTCGACAGACCTGTTCACGGAAATGTAAGCCGGCAGTGCTGCGGTACCGTCGCGGTAGTGTCAAGTTAGGTCGGGACTCGTAGTATTGAGGCGGTAATCGCGAAGGGCTTCTTCCCGTGTCCTATGTCGTTTGTGCTGTTTCTGATAGTAGAGCTGAAGGCGGGAAACGGCAGGTGGCCGCCCATCGCCGAACATTCCACAGTTCCCGGAGTAGTCATAGGAACGTTACGCACCGAAACGGAGCGGATACACGCTAATCAACCGACAAAATGATCTGGGGGGACGGTTTGCAGCAGGATACGGTACTGAAGGTGGGGCTGGTTGGCTCGGGTTTCTCCGCACGCTTTCATTACGAGGCGCTGGAGCGAGTGTACGGCGTCGACCGCCGGGTTGTTGGCGTTTATTCGCCGACTCCGGAGAACTGTGATAGCTTCGCCCGCGAACGCGGGATCGAGGCGTATCCGAGCCTCGATTCGCTAATCGAGGCAGTTGACGTTGTGCACGTGTGCACGCCGCCTTCAACACACGAACGGATCGCCTGTGCGGCGCTCAGCGCCGGCCGCAGCGTGATTATCGAGAAACCGTTCACCGGCTATTTCGGTGAAAATGAGGAGGACTTCGACGGGCGCACATTCGACCGCGAGCGCGGCCTCAACGGCGCCCTTGCGAGCGTGCAACGCATTCGCGAAGCGGAGCAGCGCAGCCGGGGCGTGGTCATGTATGCGGAGAACTGGGTCTACGCACCGGCAATTCAGAAAGAACGCGAAGTACTCGAGAAGACAGGCGGGCAGATTGTGTGGATGCACGGCGAGGAGGCTCACTCGGGCTCGCACTCGCCGTATTACGGTATCTGGAAGTACTCCGGAGGTGGGTCGTTGATGGGCAAGGGCGTGCATCCGCTTACCGCCGCCCTTTACCTCAAGCAGGTCGAAGGGCGTGCGCGCGACGGCAAGCCGATCCGTCCAGCTTCGGTCAGCTGCCGGACACATCTCATTACGGGATCGGAGGCGTATCGTGACGCCGGTTACCTCCGAACCGGATACCGCGACATCGAAGACTTCGCCGGTATCCACATCACCTTTGATGACGGTATGTGTGCTGATGTGTTTGCCAGCGAGCTCGTCCTCGGCGGTGTACACAACTGGCTCGAGGTCTGCGCAAACAACCATCGCACGCTCTGCAACATCAACCCCAATACCGCGATGCAGACATACAATCCGGAAGAATCGCAGTTCAGCGATATCTATGTCGTCGAGAAGACCGGGACCAAACAGGGCTGGGCATTTACCTCTCCTGATGAAGACTGGTTTACCGGTTACCAGCACGAGATGCAGTCGTTCTATACCGACCTCGCGTCGGGTCGGACACCGGAAAGCGGCAGCTTGCTCGGCGGCGACACGATCGCCACGGTGTACGCTGGCTACCTTTCCGCCTCGCGAGGAGCGCAGGAGGTTGAAGTACCGCGGGTACTTTGAATGCTCTTGGCCAAAGCTGACATTCGTTTCGTGGCCCTATCGCCGAGGGTGTCTGGATGCGTAGGTCGGCGCAGAGAGTTGTTCGCCTTGTAAGCGACGATTTCGCCCGACGGTGACAGGAAAACCCGCATGAATGCTATCGACGTGTTTCTTATAGCCTGAAATTCCCTCGTTTTATCGTTTTGAATTCCCGGATTTTATCGAGGGGAATTCCCGGGAAAAACCGAGGGAAAAGTAGGGGCAGTTGAGACACTGTTCCTCAGTAAACACTACCCTTCGTCAATGAACCACCAACGACGAAGGAGGAAAGGAGACGGTGCTCAACATGCCCCAGATACAGGATATCAGAGATATGGCGCGGGATCGATCAGTAGCGAGTATCGCGCGAAGTCTGTCCGTCGATGAGAAGACGGTGAGAAAGTACTTGAAGCAGGATGATTTTTCTCCACGGCCGCCGGAGAAGACTGCACGGAAATCACGCCTCGATGCTCACAAGGATCTGATCGACCGATGGTTGGCCGAAGACGAACGGCGGTGGTATAAGCAGCGGCATACCGGAAGGAGAATCTACGAACGACTGCGGCAGGAGTCGCGGGCGTTTGACTGCTCGTATGTGATCGTTCAGCGATACGTCAAACAGGCTCGCGGAGCGAACGGCGAACACCGGGCAAACCAGGAACTGGTTTGG
>SLIN01000279.1 GCA_007135605.1 Spirochaetales bacterium
ATGCAGATCGCCGAAGGGTGGGCGGTCGATGTCGATTCCGCGATACACGATGCGCTGGACGCGAGGACCAACGAGACGTGGCCGACGACGTGGTTCGTGCCGCGACTGGCGGACAATCCGCGCTTCCGCGATGTGTACTCGGTCATGCTCAACTGGGGGTCGAATCACGGTGCGATCGGATACGGACACTACGGCAAGGACCTGATTACCCTATGTTCCATGCTGCGTATTCCGGTCTACATGCACAATGTGCCCGAAGAGCAAGTGTACCGGCCGAGCTCCTGGACGGCATTCGGTATGGACCTCGAAGGTGCGGACTTCCGTGCCTGCGCGAACTTCGGGCCACTGTACCGCGGAAGCTGAGCTTCACTCGTAACGCGGTCGGCCGCCGGTACGGCCGGCCGCTGATACGGTCGTTCGCCGATAGGTCGGCCGCCGGTGCGGCCGGCCGCACCGTTTGTTGGTTCCGGCCCTTTTTAGTACGATTCACCGACAACGCGTCGCCCCGACAGCGTAACGGGGGACGTATAAGAACGGGGGGAGCATGAGAATAGCAGTCTTCGGGGCGAGCAGGGGGGTAGGAGCACAGATCCTTCCCCAGGCGGTCGATCGCGAGTGGGGTGTGAAGGCCCTTTCACGGGTCGCTTCCGCGATTCCCGAAATACCGGGCGTGCAGGTCATCGAAGGCAACGTACTCGACCCCGGCGCCGTGTTTCGAACCCTCGACGGGTGCGATGCCGCCGTACTCTCTCTCGGGCGAACGAAGAACAACCCCGCGACCGTCGTCAGCGACGGCACCGAGATCGTCATCCAGGTCATGAACAAACTCGGAGTCCGCCGGCTCGTAGCGGTAACCTCGCTCGGCGTCGGCGACAGCGAGACGATGCTGCCGTTTCACATCAAGCTTCTCATGAAGAGTGTGCTCAAGCGCGCCATTCAGGAGAAGCAGCGGCAGGAAGAGCTGATCGCTGCCGGCGGGCTCGAATGGGTTATCGTACGGCCGGCGCGGCTCACCGATGGGCCGTACACCGGCAGGTACGCCGCCGGCCTGCGCGAGTCAGAGGCGGGAGAGGGACGAGTGAGTCGAGCCGATGTTGCGGATTTCGTGCTCAATAACATCAGCGACGATCGATATCTCCATAGCACCCCGTTCGTCATGTAAACGATCGGGCAACACGAGATCGCCCGCGAGGATTCGAGAATGAAAAGCTACCATATGGATTGGGATGAGTTCCGGACGGCCGGCAAGGAGCTCATCGACTGGATTGCCGATTACCACGAACAGATAGAGTCGCGTCCGGTAAAGAGCCAGGTTCGTCCGGGCGACATTCATGCCGCTCTTCCGAACGACCCACCGGAAACCGGCGAGCAGTGGCCTGTCATTCTGAAGGATGTTGAACGGCATATTCTACCCGGGGTAACCCACTGGCAGTCCCCCAACTTCTTCGCGTTCTTTCCGGCCAACACTTCCGGCCCGTCTATTCTTGGTGAGCTGCTTTCAGCCGGGCTGGCAGTGCAGGGCATGCTCTGGGAAACCAGTCCGGCTTGCACCGAGCTGGAAACGCACGTACTCGACTGGCTGGTCGGGATGCTCGGTCTTCCGGATCGATTCCGGGGTAACGGAGTTATACAGGATTCGGCATCGAGCGCGTCGCTTTGTGCCATTCTCGCCGCACGCGAACGGGCGATCGGCGATCTGCCGGCGGGTGATTATCACGAGGCGTTCGGCCGACTCCGTGCATATGCTACGTCGCAGACCCACTCATCGGTGGAGAAAGGGGCCCGGATCGCGGGGCTCAATGTCGAACAGATTCGAAGGATCGATGTTGATGAGAACTACGCCATGATACCCGAATCGCTCGCCGAGGCGATCCGGGCCGACCGCAAGGCCGGCTATATTCCCTTTTTCGTCTGCGCAACCGTCGGAACGACCTCGTCGACGGCGATCGATCCGGTCGAACGCATCGCCGAGCAGTGCGCCGGGGATCGACCGCCGTGGCTGCACGTGGATGCCGCGCTCGCCGGTACGGCGGCGGTATGCGAGGAGTTTCGCGCTCTTCAACGCGGGGTCGAACGTGCCGACAGCTACTGCTTCAATCCGCACAAGTGGATGTTCACGAACTTTGACTGTGACTGTTTCTACGTCGCCGACCGCGGGGCGCTCCTGAAAGCGCTGAGTATCCTGCCGGAGTATCTGCGCAACCGGGCGACCGAATCGGATAGCGTCATAGACTACCGCGACTGGCAGATCCCGCTCGGCCGGCGTTTCCGGGCGCTGAAGCTGTGGTTCGTCATACGCCACTACGGCGTCGAAGGCATACGCTACCACGTGCGGCGGCACGTGGAGCTTGCCCGCAGCTTTGCCGACTGGGTACGCTCCGACGATGAATTCGAGCTTCTCACCGAGCCGTCGCTGAACCTCGTCTGTTTCCGCCACCGCGACGGAGATCGGAAGACCGAAGCGATCGAGCACGCGGTCAACGATTCCGGACGGGCGTATCTTACCCACACGAAGCTCGGGGAGCGATACACACTCCGGCTCAGCGTCGGACAGACTTCCACCGAATACGAGCACGTTGAACGTGTCTGGAGGCTTTTAAAGGAAGCCGCAGCGGCGGTATAGCGCCGGGCGCCGCTACCCGTTCCGGTATAGCCCCGGCCGCCGCTACCCGTTCCAGTATAGCCCCGGGAGCCGCTTCCTGTTCCAGTATAGCGCCGGCCGCCGCTATTCGTTCTTACAGGACTCGACGGGCAAGGAGGATTCGTTCGCCGATACTGAAGAACACGGCGGCCGAGGCGGCGAGCATGAGCGTGAAGCGAGCGCCCGGAAGCAGTATAAGCAGAGAGTATACGACAATCGTCTCCGTCCCTTCGAACAGTCCCCGGTGTATCTTGACGGTCGTCGGACCGCCCGCGGCTTCGGCGCGGCGCTTCTCGGTAATCGCCGATATCAGCGACCACGAGGTGATATTTATGTAGAAGGCGGCGAGCATGATTGCCGCGGCGACCCATGTTTCGATACCGCCGCCGACCGCGAGGCTGATGGCGACCGCGGCATACACGACCACGTCGCACATGAGGTCGAGATAGCCTCCGAAGTCGCTCTGGGTTCCGTCGAGTCGCGAAACCGCGCCGTCGACGCCGTCGAGCAAGCGGTTCAGCAGCCACAGGACGAGTCCGGCGACCCGGATGTCAAACGCGATGAGAACTGCCGCAAGGACTCCTATGACAAGCCCGGTCAGCGTGATCCCGGTCGCCGAAACTCGACCGGCGAGAGCGAGCGTAATCGGGTGGAGAAGTCGGTCCTTAGGTTTTCGAAGTACGGAATCAAGCATACTATCTCGGTGCGGATCTGTGTCTTATGAATATTATATATGCTCACCGAGTGCGTGATAACGCGGTTTTGTGAGGCGAGGTGGGAGGAATTCGACGCCCGAAGAATACGACGTGGTGCCGGAGCGTTTTTCGCGGCTCGATTTGCCCCTATACCAGTGCAGCAAGCATTGCGGCTCCGTACTCGATCGAAACCGCATACGAGAGATTCGTGTGGAGTGCGATGCCTTGCGGTGGCTCGACTCCGGTGAAATGCGTGGGCTCGAAAATGTTGCCGAGAATGCCGATAACCGTCGCGTCGGAAGCGCTGATGAGCGGCCCGCCCGCGTCTCCGTACTGCACCCGCCGATCGATAATGAGCAGGCGGGTACCATCGGATGTCTGAAGCCGACCGGCAAGCAGTGCGTGGGTTGCGAGCACCGAGTGCACTCCGTAGTATCCGAACGGAACGCCGAGCGCCATCACGGTCGCTCCCTGCGGTGTCCGCTCCCCATCACTCAACACACCGTCCGGTATGCGGATCTCCAGCTCGGGGACGATCTTCAGGAGCGCCGTATCGTGCGCTGTATCGCGCGATACCACCTCGACCGGCAGGGGAGCAACCTGATCTCGAGTCATGCGGGGAAAGATCTCCTCCGTGCTCGTCGGAACCACCACCAGGTCCGCGTCTTCCGGCGCACCGCGCGAGGTCGTCAGAAGATAGCCATCCGAGTGCACGAGGAAGCAGCTGCCGAGAAACGCAACCCCGTCGCCGGTCTGGCGCATCAGCATCATGCAGCTGCCCTGGAAGCGCTGGTGTATCTGTTCTACCATCGGTTTCTCCTACTTCTGCTACTCCACGCCCTCGACCCACTCGTCCACGGCGTTGCGATTTGTTTCGATCCAACGGATTGCCTGCGCATACGGGTCGCGTCGATCGTCCTGCACGATCCACCACATGATCCGTTCGAGATCCGTCGGGCGGTAGGAAATACGGTCGAGTACCCGGTAGGCGTCCGGCAGATCGTCGGCGAGGCCGGGGCGCACCATGGTGTGGATTCGCTCTTCTCCCCCGAATACCGACTGCGGATCGTCGAGGAATCGAAGATCGTAGCGTTCGAATGCCCAATGCGGCGTCCAGCCGGTCATGACGATCCATCTGCCGGCGCGAACCGCGGATCTCAGCTCCTCGAGCATACGCTCTTCATCCGACTCGACCAGGCGAAACCGCCGGGCGAGGTCGTACCGTTCCAGAGCCTCGCGGGCACGCTGAACGACTCCGGCTCCTGATTCGATGCCGACGACTCGTCCCCGGAACCGGTCGGCGTGCGTGGCGAGCTCGCCGATTTCCCGCACCGTCACGAGCTCCCGGCCGGTACGCCCGGCTTCGTCGGTAATGAATCCGGGAGTCGACGCCGGAACGACCAGTCCTATCCGGGCTCCTTCGAGATTCGGACCGAGGTCTTCGAGCTCCTGTCCGTAATCGGCCTGATACTCTGCATGGGTTACCGGAAGCCACGCGCCGACCATCGCATCCGCCTCGCCCTGGGCGACACGCTCCCACATCTCCTCGACGGCGACCGCTTCGAGCGCCACGCGGTAACCGAGTCGTTCTCGCAATACCGCGGCGAAGAGGTGCGCGCTCGCGATCTCCGACGACCATTCCGGATGGACGATGCGAACCGTCTGCTCCCCGCGTGCATCCCGGCGCGCCTGTACGTCGGGATCGGGTGTCGGGTCGGCCGGTGCGCATGCGGCCGCCGCTACGATCACCGAAAGCACAACGAGAATGGCTCCGCCGCTTCGGTGCATTTCCCTGCACCGATCGCCCGGTCGCGGTCGCCGACCGTATTCTGGTAATGCGCTCATTGTTTCCCCCGTTTGCCGAAAAGTCCGCGTCGCCCGCGAGCGCTCTCGGTGTTCTTACGGTGTGGGCGCCACATGACATGGCCGTGGACCATCTCCGGTTGCGGATGACTCGGAATCGTGCGCAGCAGCCGTCCGTGCTCGTACGGCAGCATGGAGAAACCGGGTGCCTCCTTGTATGTCGAAAGTCCGCGGAAGAGGCTGTAGATCATGAACAGCAGCACGAGCGCAAACGGCAGGCCGGTGGTGATCGCGGCGGTCTGGAGGGCGACGAGCCCGCCTCCGACGAGCAGCGCGGCGGCAACCGCGCCTTCGAGCACGGCCCAGAACAGGCGCTGCAGTTTCGGCGGATCGGGATTGCCCCCGGCAGTGATGATGTCGATGACCATCGATCCGGAGTCCGAGGAGGTGACGAAAAAGGTGATAATTACGATCACCGCAAGCATAGATGTTATCGCCGTCAGCGGAAAGTTGTCGAGCAGCACGAAGAGTGCGACCGGGATATTGTCCTGAACCGCCCGCCCGATTCCACCGGCGCCGAACAGCTCCACGTGCAGCGCGCTATTGCCGAAGATCGTCAGCCAGAGGAAGGTAATAAGCGTCGGCACGAAGAGCACCCCGAGGATGAACTCGCGGATCGTGCGCCCGTAGGAAACGCGGGCGATGAACATGCCGACGAACGGAGACCACGCGATCCACCATCCCCAGTAGAAGACAGTCCAGCTGTGCTGCCACGTCGTCGCCTCGTAGGTCTCGTTCCAGGTCGAGAGCTGCGGCAGGTACTGAATGTAGTGACCGAGGTTCTCCCCGAGCGCGTTCAGTATAAAAACCGTCGGCCCGACGACGAGAACGAAGAGACAGAGGAGTCCCGCAAGAATGAGGTTGAGCTCCGAAAGGCGTTTGATACCGGCGCTCAGTCCAGCCAGGACCGACCAGGTCGCCGCGGCGGTTATTGTGGTGATGAGAATGAGCTGTACGGTCGTATTCTGTTCGATACCGAAGAGGTGATTGAGCCCGGCGTTCACCTGCTGAACTCCGAGCCCCAGCGAGGTGGCCACGCCGAAGAGCGTCGCGACAGTGGCAAGTATGTCGATGATGTTGCCTGCGGCGCCGTGGATCCGATCGCCGAGGACCGGATGAAACACCGAACGGATCGACAGGGGGAGCCCCTTGTTGAACGAGAAGAACGCCAGGGCGAGTCCCACCATTGCATAGATAGCCCACGGATGCAGTCCCCAGTGCAGGAAGGTCAGATCCATAGCACGTCGGGCGGCCTCCGGTGTCCCGGCTTCGGCAGTCGGCGAAGATATGAAGTGGAACATCGGCTCGGCGACGCTGTAGAAGAGCAGGCCGATTCCCATGCCGGCGCTGAAGAGCATTGCGAACCACCCGAGCACCGAAAACTCCGGTTTCGCGTCCGAGCCTCCGAGGCGGATGTCGCCGTGACGGCTCGCCATCATCACAAAAATAAAGACCAGGATGATGTTCATCGTGGCGACGAAAAACCAGCCGGCGCCCGACGCGATCGACGTCTGTATCGTTTCGAAGATGTCGTCGATTCGCGCATGGAAGAGGATCGTCAGAACCACCGCTCCGATAATAATCGTAGCTGATGAGAAGAAGACCCATGGATGGATATCGACGGCAAACCAACTGTCGCTGTTCCGATTCTCGCCTTGCGACTCCGCCGTGTTCATGACGCCTCCATGTTCAAGTCTGCATATTTCGAGTTCCCAACGTCTCAAGGAATGCGAGAGCGGTCAAGTGCACGGATTCCGCGGTGTCACGGATTCCGACGTCCGGACGACAAGCCCAGCGGGCACAGACTCGCTGCCGGGGCGGAGACGGTGAAGCGTTGACAGACGGTACAGCATTGGCGCGACAGGACGCCGCTTCCATGTTACCCTCGCGCGCGGGGGGTATAGAGCTGAAATACAGAACGATTCCGAACAGCGACATCGATGTTTCGGTGATAGCGCTCGGCTGCTGGGCGTTCGCCGGCGACCGGAACTGGGGTGACCAGGACGACCGTGATTCGATCGGCGCTGTGGAGCGTGCGCTCGATCGAGGGATTACGCTCTTCGATACGGCGGTCGCGTACGGCGACGGATACTCGGAGGAGATCCTCGGTCGCGCACTCGCAGGGCGTCGCGGTGATGCGGTGATCGCGACGAAACCGC
>SLIN01000105.1 GCA_007135605.1 Spirochaetales bacterium
GACATTGTAGCGGTCGCCGCAGGATTTGCCTCGATCGCACTGAGATCGCGAGCAACCGCCGTGTAAGCGGTGCCCATCGATTCCCTCTCGCCACCGAGCGGTATCTCGAGAAGCGGAAAGACGGTAAGACCGGTCTGACGCCGGCCACCTTGTGTGAACAGCGAGTCCCAGATGTCGCTTTCCGCGAGCAGTCCGGACCCTTCGGCGTAGAACTCGCTCCAATTGTCCGCGTGTATACTCGCAGGTCCTCCGAGGAACAGGAGTATGCCGGCGGAGGCGAGGATTATCGACACGCAGCTCGTCTTACGACTTTGATTCAAACCGTCCCTCTGCTCCGAACTATAACGCAATCGCGCTGTACAATCCACCGGAACTTCTTGTATGCGAATCTCTTACCCGATCTTGAAGACCGTTGTCGATCGGTCGATAAGCGTAGTACCATCGTCATACAGGAACTTGATGTAATAAATGGAGACGACGGTCAATCGGCCTGAAGGGAACGAATGCGAGCGGTAGTCACGCTTCTCTCCATTTCCGCGGTACTGCTCCTCGCCACCGTCTCGGTCCATCCGTTCGGACAACGCGAGGATCCGATTCGAACAGCCGAAGAGCTTATCGAGGAGCGCAGATATAACGAGGCGGTTGAGATTCTTCAGGAGGTCGCGCGGGAAGACCGGAATCGCTTCGACGAGGCGGAACGACTGCTGCGGCGAGTACGTCGAATTCGGGCACGGTACAACGAGCTATGGCAGCAGCTCATCGATACCCTGCGAAACGAGCCGGACAACATAGAGGCCGCGAACGCACTCATTGAGGAGATGGAGGCTCTCGACGACGCTCCGACCGAAGACGCGCTTCGCGAATTCGAACACTGGCGTGACATTGTCAGGCTCCGTTTCAATCTCAATCGATTCGAAGAAATAAGCTTCCGGGCATCCGAGCTCATGGAAGCCGGTGAGTATTCCGAGGCGGTACAGGAGTACGCGAGGGGCCTTGGGCTCTTCCGTCCGGAGTTTGAGCGAATAGGGTATCCGGGCGAAATCGTCGAGGAAGCCACTGCAGCGCAGGTCGAGCTTGCGCGGGTTGCCTCCGAGAGCAGGGCGAGCTTCGAGGATGTGGACGAAGAGCTCACCCGCTTTGTCGTACGTCTATCCGACCGCGAGGCGCAGTTGCCCGAAATCGCGCCGTTACTCGACGCGTTCGGCGCAATCGCGGAGAGCGAGTTTCGTGCAGCGGGCCTCGGCGGCTATTTGCGGGAGCTCGACTCGGAAGTGCGTGATATCCGCGAGCTGAACGACCCCGATCCATACCTCACCTTTCACCGATGGTTTGCGTACGGGCGAAGCGCAAACGCAGGAGAAGAGGGGATTTTTGCCGCGGTACGGCGTTTCGTAGAGGAACGGCTCGATCTCGTTGTTGAGAGTATCGACGAACGCGTCGACGAAACAATCACGGAAGCGGAAGGCTTTGTGGAGGAAGGAGCGTTCGATGAGGCGACAGCGGCGTACGAAGCGGCTTCACGCCTGCTTTCGCTCGGCGCAGAGGCCCTCGCGGTCCAGGATCGTCGAGAGGAAACTCGTGCGCAACTGGCGGGCACCGTAGACCGGGCCGAGATTCCCGATCGAGGAGTGGAGCGTACCGCCTATCGGGTCGCAGCGGATGCGGCCGATGCAATTGCGGCAATAGCCGGGGAACGCGGAGACTTGCCGGCGCTCGCCGGAACGGACGCCGGTCTCGCGGCGCTCGAATCGGTCTGGAGATCCGCGGGCGAACGTTTCAACGCCGCCGCCGATGCTCTCGCTCGATACCAGGAAGCATTCGACCAACGTGCAAGCGGCGGCGAGCGCGCCGAACGCTACTTCGCGCGATTCGATCCGTACGTAGAGACTCTCTATGACGAGATCGCCTCCCGCCAGATCGACGCAGCGTACGCATATCTGTCAACCGGCAACCGGGAGTTCGAGTCGGAGTACGAGTCGTTGGAACGCGAGCTGGCGCGTGCGAAGTTAATCGGAATTGAGGGAGTCGGGTACGATTCGGCGGACCGGATTCCCGAGGAACCGGACGAACCCGACGACCGTGACGAGTTGGTCTATCGCTATCCCGGTCTCGCCATCGAACAACTCGAGGCAGTCGATCCTCGCCTGTCACAACTCGTCGAAGAGGTCGACTCGATCATAGCTGCGTTTGCCGATCCGGATGAACCGATACGTGAGAGCGAACAGGCGCAGGCACAAAAGCGCGAGCTCGAGTCGCTCGCAGCGAGGCTTGCCGACCTTTCTTCACGGTACAACACCGCCATGGAGGAGATGGCCCGCAGAATTGCCGAAGCGCAGGCGCTGCGTGACGAGGTGCGAGCGCTTCTCTCGGAAGCCGAAGCGATTCTCAACGAAGACCCGGAAGGTGCCGACAACCTGTTCAGTGAGGCCGAAGATCTGCTCGTCGACGCACTCGAATTACAACAGGACCTCGCGTTCCGCAATGAAATCGATGCCCAGCTCGCCGATGCGGGCGATCGCATTCGCGCGGCACTCTTCGAAGAGACGGTGGCTGAGGTGCGTGAGCTCATTAACGAAGGGCGTCGCCTCTATCGGCAGGACAGTTTCAATCGCGCCGAAGAGGCATTGCTCGACGCGCAGGAGCGCTGGGAGCGGGTCAACGAAACCGAAAATGGCGAGATTCGATATTGGCTGCGGCTCACGCAGAGTGCGCTTAATCTGCAGACCGATCGAGAGCTCGCCGACACCGATCCGCTCTTTCGACCGCTCGCAAGCTATCTGAACCTCGCCTACAGTGCATTCGAGCAAGCGGAAACCGAACGGGCACGCGGGAATGAGCAACAGGCCGAGCAGCTGCTTGCTCGTGCCGAGGACAATATTCAGAGCGTAACAGTGGCCCGTCCGTTCAACCGCGAGGCGCGAGTGCTCAGTCTCCAGATTATCGAGCTGCTCAACCCGGGAGAATTCGATGAGATTTTCGAGCAACGCTTCAATCAGGCTTTGGACGGGGTCGATGAAGCACCTGTGGAATCGCTGAACGACCTCTATGACCTGCAGGAAGTGAATCCGGGTTGGCCCGGGCTCGATCAGGCGATTATCGATGTGGAGATCGCCGCGGGGGTCCGCGAGCCGCCGCGCGACGACACATCGATCGAACAATCGAATGAGCTCGAACAACAGGCGCGTGCGGTTTTCGACCCCGACGATGAGAACGCGATCGAACAGGCGGTATCGTTGCTCGAGGAAGCGATAGAGCTTCACCCGGACAATGACGATGCCCGTTCGTTCCTCGACGAGGTGCGGCTCGCACAGGGAAGTACTGCAGCTCCGACACTTTCCTCTTCGGAGCTCCAACAGTTCCGGCGTGCGGAGAACCACTTTCTCGACGGACAAATCGGCCGTGCCCTCGTGATTGTGGAGCAGCTGTGGCAGGACGAGGAGAATCGGAGATACCCTCCGCTTGCTAATCTCCGTTCTCGGATGGTGGCTCCGTAATGCCGGTTCGTCGCATCCTGCTCGGCTTGCTGTTCATCTCCTTATTTGCCGCCGACCTAGCGGGACAGCAGCTCTTTTTTGAGTCGCCGCGCCTCCTGCGCGAGCAGGATGTACGGTTTCCCTTCGTTGAGAGTATCGGTGAGCGGCTCGTTCTCGTGTTCCAGGAGCGTGATCCCAACGACGCGTCGACTCTGAGGCTGCGATCGATGAGCAGTGAAGATGGACGCGAATGGGACGACCACGGCACCTTCGGAGAACCGGTGACCTTTAGCGGGAGCGAGCCGAGCATCTTCAGCGCGACGAAAACGGGCGACAACCGGCTATTCGTAGCACTCGGTGTCGACGACCGCGAGACGGTGGTGTACGAGAGCGATGACGGCGGCGAGTCGTTTAGTCGAGTGTCCGAGCTGCGAACAGCGGAAACAAGCGTCGCTCCGGTGATTTCGGCACGATACGACGACGGTCTTCTCCTGTTCATAAACCAGGATATCGAGGCGCGACAGAGTATCTTCGTTTCCACAAGCGATGACGGAAGAAACTGGTCGGACTTCTCAAGAATTGAGCCGGAAGAGGATCTTTCGCTGAGCTTCGCCCCGGATCATGCCTCCACCACTTCGAGAGATGTCGTCGTATTCCAGGGACTCGAGCCGGGCGCGGGCACCGGATATCAGCTCTACGTAACCCAGAGTACCGATCGCGGGACAACGTGGGATGAAGCCCGCCGCATTACTACTTTCCCCAACCCTGGAAGTACCGAAGACCCGGACTCATACGACAATCAACGACCGTTTCTGTACGCCGCAGAGGACGGTCTTTTGCTGATGTGGGAACGCCGTTTCCAGAGAGAATCGCCGCGTGTCTTCTCGGCCCGAATCGACGAAACGCCGGCTGCCCGCGATATTGTTCAAGTAAGTCCGGGACTCCGTGCCGCGAATGCTCCGAACGTGTTCGAGTTCGACGGCACGCTCTACTATACCTGGTTTGAAGAGCGGGACGGTTTCCGGCAGGTTGTTCTGGCCGAACCGGACCGCGCCCGGTTTCAAGTTCGAGTGCTCAGCGATATAGCGGGCGACTCGACCTTCGCCTATCCGGTGGTTCATCGCGACCGGGTACACATCGTGTGGCAGGTAGCCCGAAACGGCGAACGCGCGATCGCGTATCTCGAACCCGATCAGTCGGTAGAACCTCCAACGATCGCTGCCTCCAATTTCTCGCCCGGAAGTCGCGCCCCTCGGGAGACCGCCGAAGTGCGATTGGAAGCGCCTGACGATCCGTCCGGGATAGCCGGCTACAGCTACGTGTGGAGTCGAGATCCGGACGCACCGGTGCCCGAAGAGCTCGATCTCGAAGGCGAGCAAGCAAGCCTCCGGCTCGATACCGACGAGGATGGAAGCTGGTTTCTGCGTGCGATCGCCCGCGACCGCGCCGGGAACTGGTCGGAACCCCGGACAGTGGAATTCGTGCGCGATTTGACACCACCGGATCCGGTCGTCTTCGAGGAGCCGGAAACCGATCCGGCGGGATTCCTGACATCAAACACCTTCGAGATACACTGGACACATGACAATCCCGACATAATCGCCGGCTACACGTACACGCTCAGCTATGTCGGGCCATCGACCCTTACGGCGGTGAACGTCGACCGGCTGCCCGATCCGCCCGACCGAATCATGACGCGCACCCCTTCGATTTCGCGTAACAATCTCGACAACGGAACGTGGGCGATCAGAGTCGCACCCGTCGACGACATCGGAAACGTCGGTGAGCCGGAAACGCTCATCCTTCGACTCAACAAGTACATTCCGGTCACGATCGTCTCCCGCGTCGCGGCGGAGCTGGACATGCTCGGGCGAACGAGACTCGAGATTGAGGGACGCGGCTTCCGTGAAGAAGGCGACGTCGAACAGATTATCCTCGACCGCGAGGGCGAGGCACCGTACGATCACGTGTTCACTCTCGAAGAGAACGAGTTCCGCATCGAGGACAATCGCACCATAGTCGGTCCGACCGTTCACGCGATTCGAACCGGCGAATATCGGGTCGGCATCGTTCATCCGGTTCGCGGAACATACTTCGCCGAACAGAGACTGAGCCTCGACGCCACAGGTGTCATCAAGTTCGGTGATTACACGATCGACTCCGCACCAATTGTATATCCGTCCCCGAGTCGTATCGCATTGCCGGCTCCCATGCTCGTCGCGTGGACGACGGCCGGGCTCATGGTGCTTGCCGTGTTCTTCTTCGTGAGCCGACTGGTAGCGGTAACCCGGGAGGCGGGTACGTTGCGCTACGATATCGAGGCGCTGGTAAATCGGAAACCGCTGCCGGACCGAGCTCGAAACCGGAGGTTGGAACAGATGAAACGGAGAGGAATAGGACTCAGGCTGAAGTTTGCAGCGTTTTTCGTGGGACTGGTTGTCTCGGTCGTGCTTCTCGTCGCGGTGCCACTCGGAAACTTCATTATTGATGCCCAGCAACAGACCCTCACGGACGGCTTGCGCGAGCGAACAAATATCCTGCTCGATAGTCTCGTCGGTGGTAGCATTCAGCTTCTTCCGAATGCGGAGGACAATCTGTTCGAGTTGAACGCATTGACGCTGCAGACCGAAGCGATCCCAGAAGCTCAGTTTGCAACGATCACCGGCGTTACCCAGGGGGAAGAGTTAGAGGAGATAGTTTGGGCTTCGAACGATCCGAGAGTAACCCGGGCCGGCGATCTTCCCGAAGAGCAACGGATAAGCGATACCGATTCGCTTCTCAGAGGCGAGACACGATATAGTGATGAGATTACCGACCGCATTTCCGAGCTCGCCGAAGAGATCGAGACGCAGGCTCGAGAGGCCCTCGGCGACATACCCGATCGAATCGATCGGCTGAATGCCGAACGTATCGATATAGCGATCAGTGGGGAGCCCGATGCCGAAGAGCGAGTCGGAGAGCTCGATGACACGGTCACCGAATTGGAGACCCAACAGCGTGAGATTCTGAACCAGGTCGGCGATGTTGTCGTTTCGGTGCCTGTGCTCAGTGCCGACACCGTGCTGACCGCCGATACCACCAGTTATGTGTTCTATAAGCCGATCGTCTTTCGCGAAATAGACGGCGAGGTCTTTTTTCACGGTCTTGTGCGGGTTGGCGTTACCAGCCAACGAATCATCGCCGAGATCAATGCCGCCCAACAGAATCTGATGCGTACTACCGGCGTAATCGCCGTACTTGCAGTCGCAGTCGGTATTGCAGGAGCGCTGATTCTCGCATCGATAATCGTAATTCCGATTTCGCGGCTTGTGCGCGGGGTGGAAATTATCAGGGATACCGAGGATAAGGCCGACCTCGCCGATCACGCAATCGAGTTGAAACGACATGACGAGCTCCGTACGCTCGCCGAAGCGATAAACCAGATGACGCAGGGACTCGTCCAGGCTGCTATAGCGAATCGCGATCTGACCGTCGGAAAGGAAGTTCAGAAGATGTTCATTCCACTAGTCACCGACTCTGCCGGACGGAAGCTCACGACTGCCGAAGACGAGAACGAGCACGTGGAATTCTTCGGGTATTACGAGGGAGCGAAGGGTGTAAGTGGCGACTACTTCAACTACCGACAGCTCGATGAAGAACACTACGCGGTCATTAAGTGTGACATAGCGGGCAAGGGGGTTCCCGCCGCGTTGATTATGGTCGAGGTTGCCACCATCTACCTCAGTTACTTCCGAAACTGGAATCCGGGAATGGCGGAGGAGCTGCCGCAACTCATGGAGAATATTAACGACCTGATTGAAGAGCGTGGATTTCAGGGACGATTCGCCGCCTTTACACTGGCAATTATCAACGTCCGTACCGGTGTGGCGCGTGTGTGTAACGCCGGCGACACGATCCTGCACACGTACCGGATGGCGTTCGGAAGGGTAGAAGAAACGCAGCTTCCTCCGCTCCCGGCTGCCGGAGTCTTCTCGAGCGATATGCTGCCGAGCGGTTTCACGCAGGTAAAGCACACGCTGAATGCCGGCGACATTCTGTTACTGTTCACCGACGGCATGGAAGAATCGAAGCGAACGCTGCGGGACGATTCCTTTCGGCCCATTGTGGTCGGTGAGGGCGATCAAGCGGTTGATAACGAGGAGTTCACGAACGACCGGATCCACGACATAGTACGGTGCGTGCAGACCGGTTCCATGTACCGGCTGGAGCGCTATCGAAGTCCGGTTCCCGAGGAGCTCGTATTCGACTTCAGCAGCCTCGAACCGACCGCCCGGAATGCCGTCCTCGCCCTGGTCGCGGTAGAGAAGGTATTCCGGCTGGTGCCCGACCCGTCGGCCGGTTCGGACGAATCGGTCAATGTCGATGTCGTTGTCGACGAGTTTCTGCGAAACACCTTCTCGGCGTATGATGACTATTTCCGCTATCCCGCCGAACAGCGCTCGGATTCCAATTACCGCCGCTTTACGCATATCTACGAGGATGAACAGTACGACGACCTGACGGTACTTCTGGTGCGCAAGAAGTGATAAACGGGACAGCTGGAGCGCCGATACTAGTATAGTGACTATGAAAACGCTGGTTTCATCGTGCATGTTACTCGCTCTTCTCTGTGCGAGCCCGCTGTTCGCGGAGACCATTACCGTCCAAAACGACACGGAGAAGCGGATTACGATAATCGCCATTCCTGCGATCGACATTCAACCCGGATCTGAGCGCAACCGCTCATGGTTCTCCGCGATATTCGAGGAGCACGCTGGGAGGGCGACGAGCGTGGCGCCTCGCGGCGTCCGTCCAATACCCGTCCCAACCGGCGACCTCGTGATCGTCGGGGTGAAGCGCGTTCGCCACGCAACCGACTTGCCCGTATTGTACGCCGAGATCGGGGCGGACGAACGCTTCGTACGCGTCGATGCACCCGTAATCGAACGCGGCCCGGAGGGGTCGCCGGTCACCGTCCGCACGTGGGAAGCACCGGTTGATAGAGCTCCAATCCAAATCGACAACCAATACAGCGACTGGTTGAGCGTTCCGGATCTGGCCGCATTCCGTCGCGATGTGCGACCGGACACCTTTACGCGTATAGACGTCGGCACGAGAACGCACCTCGATATCGACGACTCGCTCCTCTGGGCTAAGGGTGGAACGCATATCGAACGATTCAAGGCGTTGCGATGGGATGACACACTCTATCTCATGGCCTCGTCGCTGACCCCTATTTCCTCCCGATTCAGCATACTTGTTCGCATCTTCCCGGAGCGAACGACACCCGCCGAGAATCGAATCACGATTGAAATCCCGGCAGACAACTCCGCCGGTCCGGTTCTGCTTTGGAGGCGCGGTCACGACGAACCCGAGGTGGTCGGCGAATACGCACGATCGCGGTTTCTGCTCGAAGCACGAGTATTCGCCGAGGAGATCGTGCTCGACGAGCCCGTGGACGATATCGGATCGATCAGTTTCGATATCGCAACCTCCGTCGGCGATGCCGGCATTATCGAGGAGTTCCACCACACGACGCACTTCGTGCGGAATATTCCTCGCGCACACGGCCCGTGAAACCGGTAGCTCGATTCTTCTGTGAGAATTGTCACGCCGAGGTCTCAGCACGCGACAAGGTCTGCCCCTCGTGCGGTCGGTTTTTCTCTCTCGTTCGCTGCCCGCGATGCGGCCTCACCGGAGAAGCACGTCGATTTCGACATGGCTGCCCATCGTGCGGTTACACCGGGACGGAGGCCGACTCGGACGATCCGGCATCCCCGACGGAGCTCGACGGCCTCGAGCGCCTACCGCTCGAAGAGGTTGATCCCGAGAGCGGACGCAGGCGGACGGTCGTTACCCGCAGCGACGGAAAGCTGCAAATCGATCTGCCTCCGGGGTTCTATCTAACGGCGGGAATCATCCTTCTCGTGCTGTTGGCGCTCATTCTTTACTGGTTACTATCGGGCATTTGACAGTTTCCGATGCTCTTGCGTGCGTGCCGGTAGTGTCCGGGGCCACAGACAGCGCGTTACCAGAGTACTCCGAATCCGCCGCCGGTCGACACACCGCTTACTCCGGAGCTTGAGAAGTGTACAGTCGACCACCCACTGACATATAACGGGGTGCGGGGGATGAGAACGTGCGTTTCCACACCCGAATCTACTGTTGCATCCGCCGGGTCGGTGATAAGCCGGGCATCTGATCGTGCGGAAATCGACGCAATGACTCGCTCATAGTCGAGGATAATCCCTGACTCCAGCTCCACGCGGAGCTGCGGGTCTGTATCCGGCTGCAGCGCGACACCGGGGGTCAACACAAAACCGAGGGGTTGCGTATCGAAACGAAGCGGCGCCTGAAAGCGAAGCACCGGTTCGCCGGGTCCGAAGGGGGTGGTCATCTCGCCGATCGGGTAATTCCCGGTCACTCGCAGTGAGGCACGGAGCGGAGAGGTGCGAGAGAGCGCGACATCGACGGCACCGGAGATCCGCAGCGGGGTTCTCTCGTTTTCTGCACCGAGAAGTGTTGACACACCACCGCTCAGCTCCACGGGACCGGTTCCGAAGCGACCGCCGAAGTGAAGAGGAACGGCTGACGGCCCGATAGCCAGTCCGCCTGCGAAGAAGCTCATCTGCACAGCTCGAGCCGGAAGTGTGACCGGCTCGGCGGCATACAGGAGTCCCGGCGAGCCGCCGAACGCCGTTCGATACGAGATGCGCGCTTCTTCGCTGACGGTCACCATGCCTCCGACCGAATCGCGCTCTTCGCCGTCGACGCTTTCACCTTCGACCACGATCTCATATTCGCCGGGGTCGACCACACGGCCGCGGTCGTCGCGACCGTCCCAGGTCACCCGTTGGTTCCAGGATCGGAAATCGCGAACGGTCAGTGTGCGAACGAGGGTGTCTTCGGGATCGAAGATGAACACCCGGGCGTCCCCTGGAGCCGACGCGCGAAACGAGATCGCGGTTGTGTTGTACGGCGGTGGATTACGCGGCCGGAACACCGGACGTGAAACAGAGAACCCCGAAAGCTCGAAGGGCGCTTCACGCAGCCGAATTGAGGCTTCGGTAACGCGGTTGCGAAGTACCCGAACCCGACGCCTTTCGGTGACGAATCCGAATCGGCGCGCCTCAAGGCGATATGAGCCTTCCCTCACTTCGTGGTAGCGACCGTGAAGTCGAGTGCCGTCCAGGAATACCTCGGCGTCGCGTGGTTCGCGATCGAGCACCAACAACCCGGTGACCTCCGTCAGCCTCACACTGACGGTTACCGTCTCACGCTCCCCGACCGTGACTCGAATAGAGGCGGGATAGTAACCGGAGCGCTCGACTCGAATCAGATAGATCCCCGGAGTGAGGCCGGAAATCTCCTGCGGAGCCCGGCCTATCCGGTCCCGGTTCAGATACACCTCGCTGTTGCCGGGCTCACTGAAAACCCGGAGTACACTGCCGCGTTCACGTTCACTGCGGGACACCGACCAGTCGGCAGAATCGAACATCCCTCCGTAATCAAAAATGAATCGCCCGGAGTCACCTATGACATCAATGCTCACACTGATCTCGGCGGCGACCGGGAGGACTGGAAGCAGCAGAAGGAGCATTGCAGCGGACGCACGAGGTAAGACGCGGAATGGCGTGTTCACAATCGACTCCGTTGCATGCAGAGTAGCATACGCAGCGCACCGCATACCACCACGATAATGTTTCGCTTGACCGGGCGTAGGGGCCCATCTACCATCGGATGTGTCATGAAAACAATACGCACTATTCTGGTCATCGGCGCATTGCTGCTTGTTTCGGTAAGCGCATCGGCGTTCGATGAGATGCTCGAGGAAATCGACGATCTCCACGCCGATGAGCGGTACGAGCTCGTATTCAGCCGGATAGATGCCGCAGAAGCCTCGGCGCGGACGAACGCACAACGGGCGCAACTGGCCTGGCGGCGTGCCCGGAGCCATCTTGCCGGCGTCGATCGAAAACTCGCCGCAGAAGAGATCGACGATTCGGAAGCTGCGGATCTCTTCGCGGAAGGAGAGGAGATGGCTCAAGTCGCCATTGACAACGATCCGAATCTCGCGGAGGGGTGGTTCTGGAAGGCTGCAAACAAGGGAAGACGAGGACAAGCTCGAGGTGTTCTCAACAGCCTCTTCATGGCGAGCGATGTGCGCGACCTCGCCTTTGAAGCGATCGCACTCGACGAGGATTTGACCGAGCCGTATTTCCTGCTCGGCGTCATGTACCGGGAGTTACCTGGCGGAATTATCTCCTTCGGTGACGATCAGAAGGCGGTAAGTCTCGCCCGACTCGCCGTCGACCGGCACGAAGAGGATCGTTCACGCGAAGACGTCGATCGGGTGTATTACAACTACTACATCGAGCTCGCTCACAATCTGTGGGAGAGGAACTGGAGCGAGCGACGACGCGGTAACCGCCACTCGAATATCCGCTCGGACTATCGGTCGGCCGACTCGAACCTCGACCGTGCTTTCAACTACGAGGGAAGCGTGCGAATACCGAATCAGAGCGACCGCGAGGAGGCAATGGAGCTGCTTGAATGGGTCATTGACGAGATTGAGTCGTTGCCCCGGCCGACGCAGGGAGAACTCGACGATCTCGCGGACGGTCGCGAGCTGTGGGACGACTGGAACTGAACGCTGTTCGCCTGGAAGGGAGTGGTGCCGGCACCGGAGCCGAGAGCACCGGCGCCAAGTGCTCTTCGCGCGTGTCGTACATGTCGGCTCGGCTCATTTCCAGTGGTGTTTTCGCCGATACGTTTAGTGGAATGAACTGCCGTTGGCTCATGCGTACCGGCTTAGCAATCTGTCTCTTGTGCATTGGGGTCGCAAGCACCGTGTATTCGCAGGACGGCGAGACGGTACTCGAGCCGCCGCTGCCGACCGTCCCGACCGATCGTCCCGAGGCGGGGAGCGTGAGCGGGATCGTGCCTCCCGATGCTCGTACCCTCCCGCGCGGCTTTGGTACCATAATGTTCGGATTGAGTCGCGACGAAGTCGGCGAACGACTATTCGACGACCCGAACTTCGACTATCGCGGCGAACCGGACGTGCAGTTTCTGCCGCGACGAGAGCAGGTGGTAATCGATACGGCCGGATTCGATTTTGTCGATCGCGGCTATTTCCAGTTTGTCGACGGCGACTTGTATTCGATTATCATCAAGTTGAACACCAGGATGATGGATTACTTCACGATGTATACGCAGCTTTCGAACACATACGGTCACCCCGATGCGATAAGTCCTCAGAACGCCGTCTGGGAGCGAGGCGGTGTTCGCCTGGCACTCGAAAGGCCGCTGTCGGTGAAGTATCTCGATCTCGCCGTTTTCGACGAGATCCGTGACGAGGGGCGAATGCGGGAATCCGATCGAGCCGCCGCACGGCGAGAATTTCTCGACCAGTTCTGATGCGTATGCCGTATCGATCCGCCGTTGTCGTAGCGTCCCTTGCTTTGCTCGTTGTCTCCGCGTGCGGGGGAGCGAACGATGAATCCGATCTCTACCCGCTCTCCGTCGGCGAGCACACATTCTACGTCGAAATAGCCGAAACGCCCGACGAACGGGCGCGCGGACTCATGCATCGTGACTCACTCCCGGACGATCACGGCATGCTTTTCGTTTTTGACAGGGATCAGCAGCTCTCGTTCTGGATGAAGGACACCTCGATTCCGCTTTCGATCGCGTACATCGCGCGCGACGGGACGATCCGGGAGATATACGACATGGAGCCGTTCAGTCTCGAACCGGTGCGATCGACCCGGTCGGTTCGGTACGCTCTCGAGGTCAACCACGGAGCGTTCGAACAGGCTGGTATCGACATCGGCGACCGCGTGGATATCTCCGAGTTCTGAGCATCGTTCAACTGCGAAGGCAACTCAGCCGCGCACAGCTACTCCTGCGGAGGCGCTGATTCGTCACTGCCGCCTGCCGCATTACCGAGCTCCGGAAAGAGTTCCAGGACCGGCTTCTCGTCAGGTTCGTCGGGTGTGTTCACGAGTATCTCAATGCGACGCTCAATGTTCGAGAGATCTTTGTCGAGACCCTTCGCCAGCTTCACACCCTCCTCGAAATATCGCGCTGCGTCCTCGAGTCCGACCTCCGGATCACGAACCTTCTCAACAAGCTCTTCCAGACGCGATAGTCTCTTCTCGAATGGTTCCAACGCTATTCCTCCTCAACCAAGCCTGTGCTCTCGGCGGATACGAGCCCGTCCCGGAATCGGAGACGAATCTCCCGTTCGTCCACGGCGCGCGCGGCTCTCGTGATCACCTGCTCCCCCCGGCCGTCGAGCACCATCACGTATCCACGCTCGAGCGCGTCGTACGGACTTGCCGCCTCGACCGCGCCGCGGGCCATTTCCAAGCGATGGCGTGAGCGCAACAATTTCTCCTGCATCGACCTCTGGAGCTGACTCTGTAGTTCGTCGAGCTCCTGGTACCGGGGCTGGAGAACGTAGCGAATAGTGCGCTCAAGATCGTCGGGAGAGAATCGGGTGATGGCCAAGCGCGCCCGATCGAGTCTATCGAGGAACGACCGGACAAGTGTCCGCCCGGTGTTCACCGTGCGAGCGAGTAGGTCCTCGCGACTCGCGCTGACCACCTCCGCAGCAGCAGAGGGCGTCGGAGCCCTGTAATCCGCGGCGAGATCGGAGAGGGTAGTATCGGTTTCATGACCCACCGCCGAAATCACCGGAGTGTTCGCCTCGGCGATCGCACGAACGACCGACTCCTCTGAGAAGGCGAGGAGATCCTCGATCGAACCTCCTCCGCGCGTGACGACGATTACGTCGCCGAGCTGAAGCCTATCGGCGCGCCGGAGTTGAGCGGCGATCTGCTCGGCGGCTTCATTACCCTGAACGGTGCACGGAACGACTACAACATGCACGCCGGCGTTTCTCCTGCCGAGAACGTTCAATATATCACGTATCGCGGCCCCGGATGGGCTGGTTACGATAGCCACGCGCCGAGGAAGTACAGGCAGTGACTTCTTGCGTTCGGAGTCGAAGAGCCCTTCGGCCGATAGTCGACGTTTGCGTTCCTCGAGCATCTGAAGAATCCGCCCGATACCTGTCCTCGAGGCACGATCGACGATAATCTGGTAGTTCCCGCGCCGCGCGTATACACCGATAGATCCGTCGACGGTGATTTGTTCGCCGTCGGAGGGGCGAACCGATGAGCGCTCGAGTTTGTTCCGAAACATCACGCACGATATCGATGACTGATCGTCTTTCAGCGTGAAATAGAGGTGCCCGCTCGAAGCATAGCGGGCGTTGGATACTTCACCTTCGACCGAGATCGATGGAAAACCGCGTTCAAGCAGTACCTTTATGGCGGAGGTGATCTCGCTTACACTATACGGTCGTTCGGAGTCGATTCGTTCTTCGGAACGTGTCATTTCGCTAGCAGGAGGCTACCGCATTCATGCGGTTGGTGGAAAGCAGGTGGAAGAGCTTTCGGGAATGGTCGATAATCACGTAGAGTGGATATCGGGATGATTGTAGCACTTGTCGACCGACGGGATCTTTCCGTGTACAGCGATCTGGAACTGCCGGGAGGCGGCAGCGCGCGTGAGCGCGTTCTGGCTTTTGTGGGTGGAATTGCCGACCGAGTTGTCTATCTCGGACGTTCCGAGGAAAGGAATAGCGCGGACGTCGAAGACGAGGTTCGTGACGTAGATCGGGTTGTATATGCTGAAGACGATTCGGCAACGGCTGCACTCAACGCTATCGAATCCGCTTGCGAGGGAGCCGATGCTCTCATCTACATTCGCGCCGACGAGCCGTTCTACCAGCCCGATCTGACCCGCACGCTTCTGGACGATCATCTGCGATACGGAGCCCATTACACGTTCAGCGACGGTTATCCGGCCGGAGTAAGCCCGGAGATCGTCGCTCCCGGACTTCCCGCGCTCCTGCGCAACATCGCCCGCGAAGACGATCGCGGTACCGGCCCGGGATGGCTATTCTCGGTTCTCGAGCACGACATAAACGCGTTCGATGTGGAAACCCGCCTCGCCCCGCGCGACATGCGCATGCTTCGGGTCGAGTTGCGGTGTGATACGCGTCTGAATTACACCGTCTGTCGGCGATTTGCCGAGGCAGAGATTGCAGGTCACCGCGAGCTCGTCGACTTCGTCGACGAACACAGGGAGATTCTACGGACAGTGCCCGCCTTCGTCGGCGTGCAGATTATCGACGGGTGTCCTCAGGCGTGCTCGTATTGTCCGTTTCCACGCTTCGGCGGCGATATTCTCACCCAGCGCAACGCGATGCCGGTCGAGCAATTTCGATCGATCATCCGAAAGATCGCCGATTTCAGTCCCGAAGCGGTGGTCGGCGTCAGCACATGGGGAGAGCCCCTTCTACATCCCGATCTCGCCGGTATCCTCGACGCTATAAGCGCAACCGATTCGCTCAACGGACTTGTCGAAACTTCGGGAATCGGGATGCCCGCCGAGCATGTCCTCGAGCTGGTCGAACGTAGTAGCGAGCGAATGAAGTGGATCGTCAGTCTGGACTCCAACGACGAAAACGGGTACCGCGCATTGCGCGGTGACGGATTCGCCGCCGCCCACGAGGTCGCACACCTTCTCGTGGAACGTATTCCCGAAAGGGTATGGATTCAGGCGGTTCGCATGCAGAAAAACGAGGAGGCGCTGGAAGGCTTCTATCGATATTGGAAGGCACGCACCGACCACGTCATTATCCAGAAGTATGACCACTTCTCGGGCGAGCTTCCACAGCGGAAAGTCACCGATCTCTCGCCGTTGACCCGCTTTCCGTGTTGGCAGAACAAACGCGAGCTCTACGTACGTCTCGACGGTACCGTGCCACGCTGCCGCGAGGATATACGTTCGGAATTCACCCTCGGCAATCTGTTCAGCGATCCGATCGAAACGATCTGGGAGAACGGCGAGCAACTGCACCGGGAACACATCGCCGGTTCCTATCCGGATATCTGTGGAGAGTGTGATGAGTACTACTCCTTCAACTTCTGAACGCAGCCGGATACCGTACACCGTTGTCGGAGGAAAAGGCGGTGACCGGAATCTCAGAGCGCAACGCCCGATAGGCTGCCTCGTACTACATCGCGGCGGTAGCTACCAGCGCTCCTCGCTCTTCACTCACCTCAACGAATGCGGAATTGAAGAGATCGTCTCCGTTGAAAACAGTCGCCCTCGCTACGACGTGGAGGAGCTGAGCGACCGTTTCCCGGCGACTCGATTTCTGCTGCTGCACAGCGAAATGACGCCCGGCGAACAGATAAACATCGGAATGAACGAGTGTTTCGCCCGGTACGTGTACGTAATCTGGAACGACGTGCAGATTATGCCGATTCCGGAGCGCATTCGGGCTCGGCTCGAACGGGAACGGGAGCTCTGTTTCGCCCCCGCTATTCGCAACGAAAGAGGCGAAGCCGTTCCGAACATAGTCGCTCCTGCGTTTTATCGCGGGTTGCTGCGTATCGTGCCGCAGTTACCCGGTCCGGAGCAGACCCGCACGCTCTTTCCATTCGATTACATCGGGCTTTACAACCGGGATATCTTTCTTCAGCTGCAGGGCTTCGACCGAACGCTGTCGAATCCATACTGGCAGAAGCTCGATTTCGGGTTCAGGGCCTTCATGTGGGGCGAGTCGATCTACTGCCTGCCATCGCTGCGGGCTCAGCACCTTTCGCAACTGGCGCCGGATGACACCACTCCCGACGAGAGCTACCGCCGCTTCTATCTGAAGAATCTTGCCGTTCTCTACCACGGTGACCACGCCCGACTACCGGGGCGTCGGTTTTTCAGCTTTCTGGTGCGTACGAAGGGTGGTTTGCTCTCCTCCTATAAACTATTCCACGAAATCAGACGATGGATAAGGAAGAACCGGTATCGCTTTCGGCAGAATGCCCGCAGCGTAACCGACCTATGGGAGTTCGAACGACCATGACCGGAGTATTCCTACAGGCTCGCATCTCGTCGTCCCGTTTGCCCGGCAAAGCGCTGGAGCGCCTTGAGAACCGTACCGTGCTCGAACACTGTATGGCGGCGCTCGGATACGTTCACGCCGAGCGGCACGTGCTCCTCACCGACACCGAGAGTTCACCGCTGTTCGCGCCACTGGCCGACGCATGGGGATTCGAGCTCTTCGAGGGCGACCGGGATGACGTCCTTGACCGCTATGCACGTGCAGCCGAACAGTTCGACATCGACACTGTCGTGAGGGCGACCGGTGACAATCCGCTCGTGAGCATCACACTTGCCAATCGTATCCTTTCCGAGCACCGCACCGTCGAAAGCGATTATAGCGGATACCTCGGCATGCCGCTCGGAACAGGTGTCGAGGTCGTGAGCGCACAAGCATTGATGAACGCCGACCGGCACGCTACAGATGCGTACGAGCGCGAGCACGTCTCACCGTATATCTACCGTCGCCCTCTCGAGTTCCGTACACACCGACCGATCGTTGAGCCGAACCTACAGAGCGACGAGCGCGTGACGCTGGATACTGTTGAGGATCTCGCACGGCTCAGGACACTTTTCGCACACCTCTATCGAGGGCTTCCGATAGAGGTAACCGAGCTGTTGCACGAGCTGCGAGGAATGTACATGCGACACAAGCGGAGTGCATGAGCGACCGGTATCTGGTCATACCCGACACGCGTCGCGGTCATGGAACCGGGCACATAGCACGCGCCGCAAGACTCGCAGCATCGCTCGGCGATGAAGCCGATCTACTCATCGATTATCCGTGGGATGCGAAGTGTCACGAGACCCGAACGATCGTCGAGCTCGCCGAACGGCACGGTGCGAGAATCCGCGGTGACGCGCACGAGCTGCTCCACCAGCACCGCTCGGCGGAGAAATGGTCACTGGTCATTATCGACGCACAGGAGATGGCGCGTGCCGACCATGCGACGCTGCGCGCGCTCGCTCCCACCGTCGGAGTAGACCTCGGTGGTGAGGCCCGATTGTACGCGAGCTACCTGATCGATACCCTGCCGAATCTCTTTGACCATGCGCCGAACGTTTTCGATACGGGATTGAACGAGCTCCCCTCGCGGGTACGAGGTCCGGAGACGCTCCGCCATGTGGACGAATCGACGCACACAAATGCGCGCATTCTCGTATCGATCGGTGGCGAAGATCCGGCTTCACTGACACCACGCGTGCTCGATTTACTCGATCGGGCGCAGTCGGTTCCGGAAGAGTCGGTTGATGTCGTTCTCGGGCCCATGTCGGCCGAGAGAGTCGGAGGCCGGTACCGAACGGTTTCGTCGGTACTGCGGTGCCACCGGCTGAAGGATATCGTCGGTGACTACGATATCGTGATCACGACATTCGGACTAACCGCCTACGAGGCGCTCGCAGCAGGTTCCACCGTTCTTACCGTTGCTCCCACGCGCTATCATCGACGCCTTGCCGAGCGAGCCGGGCTCTTCTCGCTCGGAGGACCGAAACGAATCCATGGAATCGAATGTGCAATCCGCCGTTGGAAGGAAATCTCTCGCACGCAGGAGCGAGTGCGCCCGCGGCGCAGCCGCTCGCTCGTCGAGCTCGTACGGAGTATCGATGCAAGCGGCGTCGAACCATGCCCCCTACGGGGAGGGTCCGATTTCCCGGCGCTGGTACGGACGGCCGAACGGACGTACCGCGAGTCGACGTATCCCGGTCTCTACTACCTCGAGCGCTTCGCTCCGATGGAAATCGCGTACACTGAACGCTACTTCTTCGAGGAGTACCGGCATCAATACGGGCGGAGTTATCTCGAAGACTTCGCGCAAATTCAGTCGATGTGCGAGCGGAGGCTCGATGAGATCGAACGGCTTCGTTCAACCTCTACCGATGTCGTGTCCGCCGCCCGGCCCTCGGATGAAGCCGACACCAAACCGATCCTCGTTGATCTCGGTTGCGCGTACGGGCCGATGCTCGCTGCCGCCTCCAAGCGCGGATACGCGGTCAACGGTGTCGAATGGTTTGCGGGTGCGGTCGCATACTGCAACGATACGCTCGGCCTGCCCGCAATCCAGGGTGATGTCTGCGATCGCACGCTCCCGGACCGGCTTGCTCTTCGCGGCTGTGTCGACGTCGTGACAATGTGGTACGTGATCGAACACGTGCGCGACCTCGATGCACTGCTCGACACCGTGCAGACGTTTCTGAAACCGGGTGGCGTGTTCGCTTTCTCGACTCCGAATGCGTCGGGTGCAAGCGCGCGCAAAGACCTCACCGGGTTCCTGAAAGCCGGTCCCGGCGATCACTGGAGTATCTGGAGCGAACGATGCGTGCACACGATTCTGGCACAGCTCGGCTTCACGAACCCTACGACGGTCGTTACCGGACACCATCCGGAACGCTTTGCTCCGAGGTTCGCCCGGACGGCGTTCGGAAACCGCATCGCCCGCCGGTGGAGCATTTTCCGGCGGCTCGGAGATACGTTCGAAGCGTACGCGCGACGGGGTGAGGCATGACGACGATTCTTATCTGCGGCGGCGGAACCATGCAGCTACCGGCCATTCGAATCGCGGCGGAGGAGGGGATGCGTGTCATCGTCGCCGACGGGAACGCCGGGTGCCCGGGACGCGCCGTTGCCGATCGATTCGAGCACGTCGACTTGAACGATCTCGATGGAATGACCGAGTGCGCGCGCCGACATTCGGTCGACGGCGTTTTTACCGCCGGCACCGATTTCTCGACTACCGTCGCGTGGGTGGCCGAGACGCTCGGACTGCCCGGAATCGATTACGCGACAGCGCTTCGCTCGCGGGACAAGGCGCGAATGCGGCGGGTGCTCGGTGATGCGGGGGTGCTCGTGCCGCCGTTCTGCGTGTACGAGAATCTCCGGAAGGTTACCGGCGGAAGCGATTCCGCGGGCTCCGATACTCACGGTGAGGTCCCGTTTCCGGCTGTTGTAAAACCGGTTGATAACATGGGCGCGCGGGGAGTTCGGCGGATCGGCAGCAGCTCCGAGCTCGAATCCGCACTCCGTGCCGCGACGAAGGAGTCACGGACCGGGAGGGTACTCTGCGAATCGTTTATCCCGGGTCGCGAGTACAGCATCGACGCGATCAGCTATGGGGGCTCAGTGTATCCGTGCGGGCTCGCCGACCGGCACATCACGTTTCCACCGTTCTTTGTGGAAATCGGCCATACGATTCCCTCCACACTCTCCGCAATCCGGCGAGACTTCCTCGAACGCGGTTTTGCCGCCGCAGTACGGGCTCTCGGAATCGACCCTGGCGCTGCCAAAGGTGATGTATTTCTCGTACCGCGAGAAAACGCGCCACAATGGCTGGTCTCTCGAGCAGCGACTAGCCGGCTCGAACGACAACGTGACACCGGGAGCTTCTCCCGGGAAAGCAACGATTTCGTGGTAATCGGCGAGATCGCCGCACGACTCAGCGGCGGATATATGTCCGGCTGGACGTACCCCTTCGCCCGCGGATTCGAGCCCATCCGTGCCGCGCTCCGAATCGCAGTAGGACACGATCCCGGCCCGATTCGGGAAACGCGGTCCCGCTATGCCGCCGAGCGCGCTATCGTTTCAATTCCCGGTCAAATCGACCGTATCGACGGTGTAGAAAAGTATGGTCACGAAGCCGACTCCATCTTTCTCACACGTTCAACGGGTCAATCCGTGGCGCTTCCCACGAGTAACGTGGAGAAATGCGCGAATGTTATCGTAACAGGCGATTCATATATCGAAGCGTGTGACCGGGCCGATCTACTGCGACAGCGTATCCGCGTACGGCTTGCGACCGCGAACGACGATACCGAACTATTCCTCTTTTCCGCGGAGAACCCGATCCTCACCGCGTGGGACGGAGACCCTGAGCAATCAGGACCGGGACTACCGGCTCGGTCACGCGACCTGGAGGTGCGAGCTTCCCGGATGCTCGATGACTGCATGGCTGCGGAAGCTTCTGGTAGCGGCAATACCGTCCGATCCACCGCCCCGCGTGCTCGAGGGAACGCCCGAGAGAATGCCCGGTCGTCGCTGAAGATACCCGACCCCGTGACGTCGGTTGCCGGCGAGCTTGGACGCGAGTACACCGAGACGGGGGCTGACGAGCCCGGCGGGCGCGACATACGAGCGGCGACGCGAGCGCAGTGCATCGAGTATTTGGTCCGCCACAGTGAGAGCGCCCCCGCGGTTACCGTAAGCACCGACTTCGTCACTGCGGTCACGTTTCTGGCGATTGAGCGAGGCGGTATTCAGGCTCTCGAATATCTGATCGATACTATTAGCGAGGACCGAGGATGGCAAAAGCTCTTCGACCGTATACGAGATATTCGACGCTCCTGATCGTTTTCGTCGCGGCCATGCTTGCTCCCGGCCCGGTACACCCCGGCGAGATCTCGCTCAGAGAGGTCGCATCCGGGCTGAATGCGGAGATTCTCTACGACCCGTTTCTCGAGCTCGGCCGTATCCAGTACGGTGGGTATGCCGTGCGCTTCGCCGTCGGCAGCGACGAGATGCGTACCGACGACGGGACGGTCCTGAGCGTAACGCCACCGACCTCGAACGACGGTTCGGTGTACATCGACGAGAACACCGCAACACAACTGAAGGCGATCTGGCGCCCGACGGCTACCGATCGCGATGAGCCGTTCGTGTCCGCGATCGTCATCGACCCCGGACATGGCGGTCGCGACCCGGGAACGATCGGCAGGCACGTGATCGACGGCGAGGAGCTCGTGTTGCGTGAGAAGGATATCGTGCTTGACGTATCGCTCCACTTGCGCGACCTTCTGCGGGAGTCGTTCGACGACCGGCGGATAATTCTCACTCGCGAGGACGACCGCTATCTGCCGCTCGACACTCGTACCGATATGGCGAACGACTTACCGCTCGGTGAAAACGAGTACGTGGTGTACGTCTCGGTGCACGCGAATGCCTCGCTGAATACCCGTGCAACCGGCTTCGAGGCGTGGTTCATTCCGCCGGAGCAACGAAGAACGCTTATCGACCCGGAGGACCTGGACTCCGACCGTCGGCGGATACACGCCATACTCAACTCGATGCGCGAGGAAGAGGTCTCGGTGCACAGTGCCATGCTCGGAAACGAGCTTCTCAGTGGGCTCGAACAGACGGTCGGAGCCCGCTCTCCGAATCGCGGACTGAAGCAGGAAAACTGGGCGGTTGTACGAAATGCACTCATGCCGAGTGTGCTTGTTGAGCTCGGCTTCGTCACGAATCCGGAGGAGGCACAACTGCTCTCCGACCCCGAATACTTGCACAAGCTCGCGGTCGGCCTCTATACTGGTATCCGTCAATTTGTTGACGTCTTTGAGACCTCGAATTCGGACGGAACATGAATTTTACCCGTTTTGACACGAAAGCGGTTGCAGTGGTTGCGCTCGCATCTTCGCTGGCGGTATCTATCGCCTTCTATTTCTTTATGTCTCCGAACCGGGTAGAGCGGGTACTCTTTTTCCCCGGCTCTATCGAGAGGGAGCTCGCCGGCGAGCCCCGGCTCGTTCCCCGATCCGACGGCTTGGAGTCGAGCGTACGCACGGTGGTTCGCGAATTGATGTACGGGCCGGCGAGAATCGACCGCTCTCGCGTGGTGTCACGTAATACACGTGCGGCCAGCGTAATCGTTCGAGGATCCACGGCGTATATAGAACTCTCCACCGATATCCTCCACGTCGAGGAGGAGGCGCTGCCGCTTTCCCTCGAGGAGAGTCTCACGGCGATCGAACACACTATTCGCTTCAACTTTCGCTCCATCGAGCGGGTAATTATCACCATCGGCGGTGAAATGCTGCGCGCACCCGCTGCAAACATATAGCGGGTTCATCCGGGAGACCGCTCAAGGTTTCGAAGAGTGCGTCACTCGAACGGGCATCGGTTTGACAAAACGTTCCCGCTCCATATACTTACAGATGCGTATTCTGGGTACGAAACCACGGAGGGATTAAGGAGCAACGAATGAAAAGGATTTTCATTCTAATCACCGGAATGCTTCTTCTGGGCGCTATAGGTTGGGCTGAGGAGTCGGTAATGATCGACTTCGGCCAGCTCATTCCTGATTCGGATGAATATCCGGGCCAGCACGAGCAGACGATCATCGATTTCAGCGATGTGCCGATAGCGCAGCTTCCGGAAGAAGACAGAGAGCAAATGCGAACATCGCTCGCGATCGAGAATTGGGAAGTGCTGCTGGCATCAAGCTCCCGGAGAATGGACAATCTCTCGAACAGCTACGTGCGAATGGCGGGAGTTCGAGAGGATGCACGTCAGTTCGCCGGAGAAGCAGCCATGGGCGTTCGAGTTCGCTTTCCGGAAAGCGCATACAACAGCTGGGCGCTCGTCAGGCCGCCGTTCGAAATACCGGGTTTCGATCCGGAGCGACGCTTCGATGGCTACGGCGTGATCCGGAACACCGGTTCGATTCGTCAAATTCGCGTTAACGTGTACGGTCTGAACTTCCCGCACCGCCTGAGCATACTCCTCATGGACGAGAACAACCGCGTGCAGGAGATCATGCTCGGCGACCTCGAGTTCGACGGCTGGAACACGCTCGTATGGGACAATCCCAATTACATCGAGGACGTGCGTAACCGCGAGCTTCGCGTCATGCCGCGCTATCCAGCAAGTGAACCGTTGCAGAAATTCGACGGGTTCCGCATCTATCGCGACAAGGAGGCGATAGGCGGCGACTTCGTCACCTACGTCAAAGACGTAACGCTGGTATATGATCTCGCCGAGCTCGACGAAGAGCGCGATATCGATCACGAGGAGCTTTGGGGGATTCTCAGTGAGCGCGAACGGCAGCGCCGACAGGCCGAGCTTTCCCGCCTCGGACGGATTCAGTCGTTGCGATTCATCGAAGAGCGACGTATGGACGACACGCTCAACGGCCCGCTCGACTAGCGGCTCCGGCTCACGATACGTCCATCATCGTTCGATATAGAGTGAACTCGGAACACTCCGCCCTGCCGACCGGCAGGGCGGAGTGCGTTATCTGCCCGTACTGCCCCTTGTAAACGGCGGACCTTGCAAGCGTCGGGAAACCCAGTCCCGGTTTCGGGAACCGCACGGATCCCGAAACCATCCGATCAAGGCACAAAGGATAGGACTTCCAAACGGGTAACCGTGTCCCGAGCGGGAAGCGTACATCCGCTACGGGGGCATCACCTGCGGAGCACTACGTTTGAGAGAAATGCGCTTGCTTTGGCGTTCGGTCCTACTGTCGATTGCCCGTGATTCGCAAGCCGACTGTCGTACGGAATAGAAAGACATCGCTGACGTCGGTGCCCGCAAGACCGCGACGACCGAACGTGAACAGATTCGTGTCCAGGCCGATATCCGCCGCGACGTCCGGAGATAGTTGTACTCCGATCGTGGTACCGAGCACGATTGAACCGAGGGCGTCAACCTCCGAGCTGTCGCCTTCCAACAGCCGGACCTCGCGATTGTGATAGGCGAGGTCGAGCACGACGGTATACGGAACACCGTCTTTGAACACGTCGGCTGATATGCCGTAGACATTCCGGCTGCGATGGCGTGCACCGCCTTCGGTCACCTCCTCGAAACGGCGCGACTCGACTCTCGCCTCCACACGGGCGTTCGGAATCCGGGCACCCAATACTCCGGCCAGCTGACCACTCCGATAGTCACCTGGATCGTTCAGCGATGCGAGCGTCTCGCGCGCTTCGCCGCCGATATACACACGATCGAAGAGATCGACCGTCAACATGCCGGCGACACCGGCCCGTACCGGTGCGGGCCCGGTATTCAACAATCCGAATGTCGGTCCGATCGTAACCTGAAGCGGCCCTTCGGAGACGCGCAGCTTCGAAAGCACGGTATTCCCGAGAATAGCATCACGCTCGAACCCGACATCAACATGAAGCGACTCGCTCAACCTGTTCGACATCCACGCCGCCACCTCGATCGACGTAGCGTCCGGAACCGGGGCACCGTCTTCGGGCACCCGGTCACCGGAGAAGTCGAGATTGCCGACCCCGAGCTGTACAGAGAATTCACTCGCCGATACGCTCGCCGGCACAAAAGCCGGAAGAAACACAAACACCAATAGCAATGGATATCTCATCATAAGCCTCAGAACTCCGTACGTACTCCGATAAAGCCCTCAAACAGCTCGGTCGGATCGTACGGTATCAGTTTTGCCTGTGTTCGTATTTCCCAAGTGATCCCCCCGGAGCTCAGTTGCAGGAACGGCGTCGTCGAGAACGAAAACTGTTCGTCTGCGTCAGGTCGTACGGCCAGACGAGTCTCTACGCCGGCGGCAGCATCGCCGTTCCGGATGTCGCCCAACTCCAACCTGAGATTGGTGTCGATCGAGCCGCCCTGATTGGTAGCCACCTGGTCGTACACGTCCGGCTGCCAGAAAAAGCTTAACGTCGTTCCAAGGATGCCGAGCCGCACCCGTGGCTCAAACAGGAAAAAGAAGTCGCTCACACCGATCTCATCGCCGGTGGCCGGTTCAATCGCCGGAAGTGCCACTTGCAGAAGCAATGAGTCACCCTGGGGGGATCGAAGGTTCGCGAGCACTCCCGCGCGATATCGACCGACAGCAGCGAGGGGATACGTCGCTCCTACGAACGCTTCGAGCTGAACCGCATCGAAGTTCAGCATCGCCTGAATATCCGACGAAAAAACCCCGGGGTCGAAACGATTGTCCTGATATGTGTATGCGGAAAACTCCACCCGATTCCATTGGTCGTTTGTCGACACAGCGAGTCCGGTTCCCGAAACGCCGTACATTCCCTCGAACCTCGGACCGTCCGGAAAGTACATGAACCCACGGAAACGTGTCGATACCGGGTCCGTTCCGAATCTTCGCGGGAACTCGTCGCCCGTGCCGAGACGAGCGAACTCCCCGACGAAGTAGCTCACCGACAGCTCGGTCCCTCCAAGCTCACGCATTTCTACACTCGCGCTGCGAATACGTGGAATGTTCGAAATGGTCGGGTCGTCAAACGTCTCCGACTGAATTCCGAGCGTCACGCTCGGCCTGGCCAAGAAACCGCTGCGCAACGTCAGGCCGAGATCGCCGAACGTTTGCAGCCCGAGCGTGCCATCGTCGACCCGATTGACACGAGTAACGAACTCGAACGGCCGTATTTCCACATCTGCGGCGGGCAACGACACGCCGGCAGCAATAAACAACACTCCAAACAGCAATACAGTTTGAGATATACGTCTCATCTACGGATCCTTGAGCACTCAGAAATCATTCGACTCTACCACACTAGTATCGTACATTTCGCTCGCACTTTCGAATCCTTGACGAAGTGGCCGTTCTAGCTAAGATTTAGGGCGCACATGAGTGACTACCTGGATCCCGGCAACGAGGAGCTGCTCAAAGATTTCTTTGTGGAAGCGTATGCCCAGGTTGATGTTCTCGAGCAGAACATTCTCGTTCTCGAGAGCGATACCTCCAACGCAGACTCGATCGATGAGATCTTTCGGGCCGCCCATACGCTCAAGGGAGCCTCCGCGACCGTCCAAATGGATGAGTTGACGGAGTTCACCCATCTTGTTGAAGATGTGTTCGACGCGATACGCAGTGGCTCGCAGGCGGTTGACAGCGATCTCGTAGATACGCTCCTGCGCTCGGTGGATGTGATCAAAGAAATGCTCCATGCCAGGGGCGAAGGAAGTATCTATTCCGGCGATCCGGAACCGTTGAAACGAGTGCTTCGGGAAGCTCTTGGAGTAGAACAATCGTCCGAATCGACAGGTATGCAACCGCACGTCTCAGTCGACGGATCCAGCGAGAAGCAAAGCGCAGAGACGGATGGGCGCGAGAGGCGTGACGAGAACGAACAGCGTTCGCCGGAAAGGGGAACACCACCCGGCGGATTGTCGGAGTACGATGTACTCGAGCTGCGACAGGCGGCCGGAGCCGGCCAGGCAGTCTATCAGATTTCCGTCCGGTTCAACGCCGATAATCCAATGAACACGGTCGGAGGTATTCAGATCTTCGCCGCCCTGAAGGACGTCGGGCAGGTTTTGAGAACCGAGCCCGACTTCGAGTCGCTCTATGACGACGTCTTTCATCCGCATGTCATCTACTGGATCTCGACTGAACGTGACGAGGAGACCATCAGGGAACGCATAGATATCTCGGATGTCGTGACGAGCTTAGAGATAAGCGGTATCGGTAATGAGCCGAGCACACATCGTACCGAAGAGGCATACGATTTCTCGTCGGAAGGCGAATCAAGGCAAGCCGAGACGAAGGGCCCGGATCAGGAAACTGAGATAGACGAGCCCGCGCAGGTTTCTACCGGAGCAACACCGGTCAGCGGGCAGCAATCCGACGGTGCGCCGACCGATCACTCCGAGGGAGCCGAGGGACGGAAACGCGCCGATACCGGTTCAATCCTGCGCGTCGACAGTCGTCGTATCGACGACCTACTGAACCTTGTCAGCGAGACCGTTATTATTAAAGCAGGTTTCAATCAGCTCAGTGAGCAGTTCGGCGAAAGTCTTCAGGAACTGCAGAATAGCGAGAGTGAATACCGAGAGACGTTGAAGCAGCTTTTCGATTCGCTTCCGGACTATTTGCAGCAGATACAGGACGGAACGAGTCCAAAAGACGTTCGACGAGCAATAACGGAGAGGTTCGGTCACCTGTACGACGTCTTTGATCGATTCGAGAACAGCGTCAAAGGAAGCGTTCAACGCTTTCGATCGAGCAGCCAGAATCTCGGACGAGTCACCAGTGAATTGCAGGAAGGTGTAATGCGGATTCGGATGGTCCCGATTTCGCAGATATTCTCGCGGTTTCCTCGCCTGGTACGCGATTTGAGCCGATCACTCACAAAAGAAATATCGCTTATTATCGAAGGCGAAGATACCGAGCTCGACAAGAGCGTCATAGAAGATCTGCTCGATCCGTTGATCCACTGCGCCCGCAACTCGATCGACCATGGCATCGAGAGTCCGAGCGAGCGGCGAAGGAAAAACAAACCCGACTCGGGAACGTTGCGTCTGAAGGCGAGCAACGAAGGCAACATGATCCTGATCGAAGTATCGGACGACGGTCAGGGAATCGATGTCGAGAGCGTGCGCAAGAAGGCGATCGAACGGGGCCTCATTCATCCGAATAAGAACCTGAGTGATGTAGAGGCGCATAACCTCATTTTCGACCCCGGCTTCTCGACGGCAAAAGAAGTCACCAACGTTTCCGGACGCGGCGTTGGCCTCGATGTCGTCCAGCAGCAGATCCGCAAATTGAACGGAACGGTTTCGGTCTGGAGTGAACGCGAACACGGTACCAGGTTCACGATTAAAATCCCCTTGACCCTGGCAATTATTCAAGGGCTGCTCGTCCGCGTTGGTAAGGAGCTTTACGCCATTCCGATCACGAGCGTGCTCGAAAGCCATAGGATTCGCCCGTCCGATATAAAGCTTATCGACAACTACGAAGTCATTAACGTACGCGAGGACGTCGTAAGCCTCGTCCGATTGAATCAGCTGTTTCGTATATCCTCTGAAGAGGCGAAAGAGTACCACTTCGTTGTGGTAGTGGGGAGCGGCGACCGAAAGATGGGACTGATCGTTGACGAGCTGATTGGAGAAGAGGACGTTGTCATAAAGCCGCTGCGCGACCACTACACGAATGTGCCCGGTATTGCAGGCGCAAATATCACGGGCGACGGAACGGTAAGCTTGATCATCGACGTAAGCCAGCTGCTGGATCTCGGATTGCAGCGCGAACGCGAACAGCGACGGCATCGTGAGACGCCGATTCGGACGAATCGCTGAAAGCGAAGGGATGATTCACCGATGAGCAGCGAAGATACATCCACCAGATCGTTCGGCCGAGTCCCCGGAGCGGCGATCGAAGGCACCATGATCTCTCGAGACTCCGAACGTGGCGTCGAGGATCACACCGAAACTATCGATTACAAGATGGTAACGTTCTCGCTCGGCGGGAAAGATTACGGTATCGACATAATGAACGTGAAGGAGATTGCCAAGTTTCATACCTTCACCTATGTTCCCAATGCGCCTCCATTCGTGCGAGGTGTATACAATCTTCGAGGCGATATAATCTCGATTATCGACCTGAGATTGATGTTCAATCTCCCGGCCGAACAGAAGGACGACAATCAGCCGGAGGACGGGCTCATAATCCGGATGGAAAACCATATGCTCGGCGTAATCGTCGACAACGTCGCACGCGTCGTCGGTATTTCCCGTCGCGCTATCCAGCCGCCTCATCCGATCTTCGCCGACATCAATTTGAAGTACATCAGCGGGGTAGTCGAGCACGAGAGCAGACTCTACATCATACTCGATGTTGAACGGATATTCCACCGCGACGGTGGCGTATCGGAGCGCAGTGACCCCGGCCGCACCGAACCCGACACCCGACCGATGGGCCAATTCGGCGGAGAGTTTCCGGCACATGCAACAGAACCCCAGCCGGTGACACACTCCCGGGCGAGCGGAGACGAGCGGCAGGTCGACTTCGAATTCGTTCGCGAAACACTTGCAACCTTCGCAGGTTTTCATGCGAGTGAAGTGAACCGTCAGTGGCTACGTCGACGTTTCGAGGATTGGAGAAGAGAACGCGAATCCGTGAACAAGGATGTACAACTGGCATCAACCGAGGACGCCGAGATGTTCCTCGAGCCGTTTTACTCGCCGTCGACGAACGCCTTCTGGAGCGAGCAGTACGTACGTCGATTCGCCTCGATCCTGCCGGCTGCCGAGCATCCCTCGGCTTTCACGGCGTGGAATATCGGCTGTGGAAAGGGATTTGAAACGTACAGCCTCGCACTCACGCTGCGGGACGCGCTACCGGAAAGTCGGCTCAAGATCTGGGCAAATGATAACGATTTGCTTGGTGTTTCCACGGCCCCGAACCTCGTCTTTTCTGCCGGCGTCGTTCCGGAGTTATTCAGACGCTACGTCGTGGCCGGGAGGAATGGCTATAGCTTCAGTCACGAGATACGCGATCTGATCGTTTTCGAGTATCATGATGTAACGAATCCGAGCGCGGTGCCCGAGATGGATCTCATCGTTGTACGGGATGTTCTTTCGTTCATGCCGGTAGACGATCAACAAGCCGTCATCGAGAGAATCGGCGAAAAAGCAAAACCAGGAGCTATCGCCGTGCTCGGTGAAAACGAGCGTATGCCGGTTCCCGAGATCTGGGAGCCGATCGAGCAGGCGCCCAGCGGAGTCTACCGAAAAGTAGAGTGAAAGCAAACAGAAAAGGAACTTCAGTGTAATGCGTGTCGAATACATCAACCCGTTTGTAGAATCTGCCTATAGTGTCATTCAGGAAGTGTTGAACGTCGAAGTCAAGCGTGGCGAACTCTACCTCAAATCGTCGTCGATCCCGGTTCTCGGAGTTGCCGCCATCGTCGGACTTGCCGGCGACGTCGAAGGGCGCGTTCTTTTTGATATGACCAGAGAGTCGGCACTGAAGGTTGCGAACGATATGCTCAAATCGATGGATATGGATCAGATCGACTCGCTGAACGACATGGGACGAGCGACGATCACCGAGCTCGCAAACATGATTACCGGTCAAGCCGTAACGAAGCTGCACAATCTCGGTTTCAAGTTTGACCTGACCCCGCCCGCGATATTCACCGGTGACAATATGGAGGTCAGCGACCCCGGAGTAGAGGCGTTGATCGTACCGATGGAGATTCCGCAAGGCAAAATCGAGATCAATGTTGCCATACGCGAGCGGACATGATCTTGTCAGCATCATGAGAGGAATCCGTCAATGAAGGCAAAACAGGACTTTCCCGCCATAAATGAACGGGAGCAGATCGGGTTAAAAGCCCCCGGCGAGCCGTATCGGGTTCTAATTGTCGACGACTCGATGTTCGTTACGAAGCAAATCAGCCAGATACTTTCTTCCGAAGGTTTCGAGGTCGTCGGGACCGCTGCCGATGGAGGCGAGGGGGTCGAAAAATACAAGGAGCTATTTCCGAATGTCGACCTCGTTACCATGGATATCACCATGCCGACGATGGACGGGGTGACGGCACTTGAAAAAATCATCGAATTCGACAAGAATGCATGTGTAGTAATGATAAGTGCTCTCGGCAAGCAGGACTTGGTGAAAAAGTCCTTGATAATGGGAGCAAAGAACTATATCGTCAAGCCCCTGGATCGCAAAAAGGTGCTTGAACGGATTGTAATGTCACTCAGCGCATAGGGACGTCGTGAGAGTAGACTATATCGATTTCGGGCGCTTAGCTCAGTTGGTTAGAGTGCTTGCTTGACATGCAAGAGGTCACTGGTTCAAATCCAGTAGCGCCCAACGCCCGTAAACGGCGATTCCGACTTCGACGCCGCGAGAAGAAGTCGCGGCGCACAAAAGGAACGCACGCAGTCGGTATACAAGCGCCTTCAGAGCAATCCGGGTTATCGGCAGACTCAAACGGGAGAGGCAGCTTGAATCACACGTTACGCTCCGAGAAGCTTGTGGCTGCCGGAGTGCATTCCTTCACTTCGCTCGGTGTCGTACTCGGCTTCATGGCGTTGCGTTCCATCTTGCACAGTGATCCGTCGGGCGCGCTGCTCTGGCTCGGTGTTGCCATGGTCGTGGACGGTCTCGACGGACCGATGGCCCGCCATTTCCGGATTAGTGAAAAGCTTCCACACGTCGACGGCGCCGTACTCGATAAGGTAATTGACTACCTTACGTACGCGCTCATACCGGCCATTTTTCTCTACTATTTTGAGCTCATTCCGGCAGGGTGGGGTATCGCGGCCGCAGCGGTGGTACTCATGACCTCGCTCTACTCGTTCGCCAATCGAGAACTAAAAACCCGCGACAACTTCTTCGACGGATTCCCTGCCACATGGAACCTCGTCATACTCGGCTTTTATCTGCTCGGAAGTGGCCCCGTCCTCAACGGCGTTGTGGTGGTCCTATGTGGCGTGCTTACCTTCTTCCCCGTCAAGTTCATCCACCCGTTTCGCGTGAAATCGATGCGCCCGGTTACCATAGTCATGACAATCATGTGGGCCCTGGTAACCGTACACCTTATCACCCGTCGCGGAGCAGGAACCGACCTCTTTCAAGAGGAACCGGCCGCGCTTCTATTTTTCTCGATCGTATCGTGTTACTTCATCGTGCTAAGCATCATCCGCTCCGTTCGAGGACGCCTGTAGAAGCTTCCGCGGCATCGCAACCGCTACGCCTTACTCGTTCGTTTACTGCTGGCCGAGTTTTGCACGAATGAGACTGAAGTAGTCACGCGCTTCTGCCTGCTCGACCGGTTCTTCGGGTTCGTGCATTTCAACCAACGAATGCGGAATCTCGCCCAGAAACGGGGAGGGGCTGCAGGCAACAATCTCCCGCATGATCGAACGCTCGCGACAGCTCGTAAGGTACAGCTTCTCCATCGCACGGGTAAGCGCGACATAGAACAACCTGCGCTCTTCCTCCACATTTGCCGGGTCCTCCTCCAGCGCCCTCTTGTGCGGCAGAATTCCGTCCTCGCACCCGACAAGAAATACTACACGAAACTCCAAGCCCTTTGCCGCATGAATCGTCATAAGGTTAACGCGGCCTGAGTCCTCGCTGTCTTCCTCATCGTCCCGGCTTTGCAGGCTTATACGGTTCAGATAGTTGAACAGGGTCGGTTCGAGGTTGTCGGGATGTCGCTCCCACTTTCCGAGACTCTCGCAGAATAGCTCGATGTTCCGGTATTTCCAGCGGGCGAGCTTCTCGTTTGTCGGGTGTTCGCTCACCAGATGCTGCCAGTAATCGATGCGCTCAATGAGTGCCGCAAGGGTATTCGCCATATCACGACGGTTTTTCAGCAGGCGATCCCGGAACTCATGAATCAACTCGACAAACGCCTCCAGGTCGACCGTAACCCGGCGCGGGAGCGGACTATCGGCAGCATGTAATGCCTGAACGATCGCTGAATACAGCGAACAGCGTCCGGCCCTCGCGATTCTATCCAGCACTTCGACTGTCTTCCGGCCGAATCCACGACGCGGTGTGTTGAGAATACGGAGAAGACTCATGTCGTCATCTTGATTCGCCATGAGGCGCATATATGAGACGAGATCACGTATCTCACGCCGATCGAAAAAACTGGTGCCACCGGTCATGCGATACGGCAGGTTCTCCGCGAGGAACGCTTCTTCAATCGACCGGCTCAATGAGTTTGTCCGTATGAGCACGCACATCTCCTCGTATCGAATCCGCTCGCGAAGCGCGAGTGTCCGAATCCGCTCGGCGATAAACGCTGCCTCGAGACGTTCGTTGTCGGGATAGAAGAGCTCGATCGGCCGCCCGCTCTCCTCCCCGGTCCATAGCTTCTTCTCCTTGCGGTTCGTATTATTCCGGATAACGCCGTTCGCCGCCTCGAGTATCGTTGTCGTTGAGCGGTAGTTCTGTTCGAGGGTTATCTGCGTCTGCTCGGGATAGTCTCGCTCGAACTGGAGAAGGTTCCGATAGTCGGCCCCGCGCCAGCTGTAGATACTCTGATCGTCGTCACCGACGACGCAGAGGTTTCTTGATTCTGAGGATAGAAGATGTATGAAGGTGTATTGATCTTTCGACGTGTCTTGAAACTCGTCGACCAGGAAATAGCGGAATCTGTCCCGATACCGATCGAGAATATCCGTTCTCGCACGGAAAAGCTCGATCGGCAGCAGAATAAGGTCATCAAAGTCGACAGCGTTATACACTCTCAGATGCTTTCTGAACTCATTGAAGAGCTCGCGGTACCGATCACTTTCGTCGGTCCATTCCCTTCTGCCCGTTCGAATATCGGAAAAGAGAGTAAGAATCGCTTTCAGATCTTCTCCGTCAAGAGAGAAATGAAGCTCTCGTGCGGTCTCTTTCAGGAGCGCAAGCTGGTCGACGGTGTCATAAATGCTGAAATTATCCCGGTACCCGAGCTCGACGATTGCGTCACGTAATACGCGCACGCCGAAGGCATGGAATGTACTGATTGTCAGCTGCCTGAGCTTTCTGCCGGTCAGCTCGGCTATGCGATTGCGCATTTCCCGCGCCGCTTTGTTTGTAAACGTGAGCGCGAGGATCTGATTCTGCGGAATCCCGCGCGAGAGCATATAGGCGATACGGTACGTTATCACCCGGGTCTTGCCGCTGCCGGCGCCTGCGACGATCATCAACGGACGTTCGAACGTGGTTGCCGCCTTATACTGTTGCGGGTTCAGTTCCTGCCGGAGGTGCTGCTCGAATTCGTGCATAGTTCGTTTCCGCGGTAAGCGGAGTGTACTGTACAAGGCCAGGGGGAGCCGCACAAGGGGCTGTCCGGATCGCCGATTGTTCCCGATGCGCTCCGATGCCGTGGCGTTTCCTCTCCCCGCGAACGAACACAGAACCGTCTACTGCTCCCGCGATAGAACGCAGAAAAAGATTGGGCCGGCACCGTCATTGAGATCGGGCCATATTCTGAACCCCCGAGAGGAACTGGAGATAGTGAGCGTGTATCTTTCGGCGGTCTGCCACGTTTCGGCATGCGGTGTCCGTTCGATGAATGTGAGCCCTTTTTGTGCTGAACGTTTGACCGCACGCTCGACCACACCCTCGTTCTCCTCGAACGGTAGGCTGCAGGTAGAGTAGATGATGGTCCCTCCCCGACATACCGACTGCATAGCCGACCGGAGCAGCGTAAAGGCATCCTGCGCGATATGGGTGATCCTCGACCGACTCCAGAGATCGATCCGACCCTTACCGCGAATCAGATGCGCCTCGCTGCTGCACGGAGCGTCGAGTAACACGAGATCGTATGTCGCAGGTTCTCGCAATCCGATCTTGCGTGCATCCCGGCCGCTCACATCTACCTTCCGCCGAATTGAGTCGGGCAAATGGCTGTCGAGCACGCGGTGTAAGCGTGCCCTCCGTCCGGAGCTGCGGTCGTTGGCGACGATTTTCCCTCCTTCTGCCGTCGTTAACGCCATTGCCAGCGTTTTCCCGCCCGGCGCAGCGCACATATCAAGCACGAGCCGTTCTCCGAGTGGCCCGGCGGCGCCGGCGACAATCAGGCTCGCCGGATCGACATAGTATCGTTCGGCAGTGCCTGTATCGATCGGCACCATCGGATGATCACGCTCCATCGCCGCTCGTAGATCCGACCAACGGTCACCGAATCGCTGTCGATAGTGCTCTTCGAACGCATCCAGACCCTTTTCCGAACCCATCTCAACTCCTCTCGTACAACTTGAGGCAGAGCTGTATTGCAGTACACAATCGCCTGCATGGGCAAGCACGAGTATCCCGGTGTTGTCGTCTTCGACCTCGACGGCACACTGGTCGACACAATAGCGGATATCGCCGCGGCAGCGAACCGTGTACTGCACAGGCTCGGGTTCGCGTCGATTCCTGCAGATAATTGTCGCGAAATGGTGGGGTGGGGCACACGGGTGTTGGCACAACTGGCACTTGAGTATGCCGGCGGTTCAACAGATGACGAGTCGGTCGATCAGCTCGAAAAGATGATAATCGACGAGTACACCGATAAACCGTTCGTCGATTCAACGATCTATGCCGGAATAGAGACGCTGCTCGACAGGTTTCGAGACCGCGACATCATTCTCGCTGTCTGTACCAATAAATCGGAGCCGATCGCGCAGCGTGTCGTTCACACCGCTTTCGGGACGAACCGATTCGGGGCGGTTATTGGAGCGTGTCCGGGTCGAGAACCGAAACCGTCGGCGCAGCCGCTGTACGAGTGTATAACGATGAGCGGAGGACATCGCGACTCCGCCCTGCTTATCGGCGATTCGGACGTCGACGTTCGCACCGCCCGGGCCGCCGGTGTTCCGGTATACGGGGCGGCATGGGGGTACCGCGGTCGCACGCATCTGGAGATCGCGGGGGCCGACGAGGTATTCGACTCACCCGAAGAAATCCTCAACTCCATCGAGAAACTCGCGCTCTGTTAGTGTAATTGTGCTACACCTCGTGTGGTATTCTGCGTTCGGGTACTTCCCGGTCGCTTGGACCGAAACAATATTTACTGATAAAAAGGTGGCGTTATGGTCGAACACTCCGAAATCGAGGCTCATGCACGAGCCTATATTGAGGCGGAAAGCGACGACGCATTTCGATATGAAGTAGAGCAGCTTCTGAGCAAAGGATCACAGGAAGAGCTTGCCGACCGTTTCTACACGACACTCGAGTTTGGTACCGGCGGACTACGAGGCGTGATCGGCGGCGGCTACAATCGCATGAATAGCTTCGTGGTACGCCGGGCCACTCTCGGACTGGCCCGATATGTGAACCGCAATGTGCGCCGGACACGCGGTGAACAGGCGCAAGCGAAGGCTGTAATCGCATATGATAACAGGCGCTATAGCAGTGAGTTTGCACTTCAGGCAGCGCTCGTTCTCTGCGCGAATGGTATCGAGACATATCTCTTCTCGGGGCTGCGTCCTACCCCCGAGCTAAGCTTCGCGATACGTATGCTGGATGCCGACACCGGCATCGTCGTCACCGCAAGCCACAATCCACCCGAATACAACGGTTACAAAGTGTACTGGAACGACGGCAGTCAGGTCGTAGCACCGCACGACAAGGGAATTATCGAAGAGGTATCCCGGGTCACCGGTTCTGTGTCGGCTATTGACAGGCAAGAGGCGATTGAACGCGGCCTGCTTCATATGATCGATGAGGAGGTAGATGAGCGATTCCTCGATATGGTCGAACGACAGATTGTTCGGCGCGGGCTGTTTCGAGAATCGGGCGATCAAATGCACATGGTCTATACCCCGCTCCACGGCACCGGTGCAATGCTTATCGAATGCATCTGCGACCGCCTCGGTCTCAAACTCAGTGTAGTACCGGAGCAAAGAGACCCGGACAGCGAGTTTCCGACCGTCGAGTCGCCGAATCCCGAAGAGGGTTCGGCTTTGCACATGGCGATCGAGCTGGCGAAAGAGAAGGGCGCAGACCTTGTGGTGGGTTCCGATCCGGATGCGGATCGCATCGGAATTGCGGTTCGTAATGCGCAGACCGGAGACTACGAGCTGTTGACAGGAAACCAACACGGAGTCCTCCTCGTCGATTATGTCTTGGGTTCCCGCAGCGAGCTCGGAACGCTGCCTGCGAAACCGGCGTTTATCAAAACAATCGTGACAACCGAGTTACAGCGACTTGTCGCCGAGGCCCACGGTGCCGAGGTCTTCGACACATTGACGGGCTTTAAGCATATTGCGGCAAGAATCCGGGAGTTCGAGAATACTCCGGGCGCTCCTCAGTACGTTCTCGGCGATGAAGAGAGTTACGGCTATATGATCGGCACCGAAGTCCGGGATAAGGATGCGATTTCGGCGACCGTGCTCACCGCCGAAATGGCGCTGTACTACCGCACGCAGGGAAAGACGCTGCTCGACCGACTCGAAGAGGTCTACCGCCGGTTCGGCTACTTCGAGGAGCGGACGATCAGCGGCTACTTCCGCGGTCGTGACGGCGCCAAGGTCATGGCCGATCTCATGACCTCGCTCCGTGACAACACACCGGAGCGTTTTGCAGGCCTGGGAGTTGTACGGGTTCATGATTACGAGCGTCGCGTTACGATCGATCCCCGGACCGGCACTCAGCTCGACGAAATCGATCTGCCGGTATCGAACGTTCTGCAATTCGTCCTTGAGGATGCGACGATTCTCTCAGTGCGTCCGTCAGGAACCGAACCGAAGATCAAGTTCTATGTGTCGGTACGAGTTGATCCGTCGATAGCGCTCGACGTAGCGAGAAGAGAGGCGAGTGAACGGCTTTCGGAAATCGAGCAGGAGATCGACCGTCTGATACCGGGCGGTCGATAGTCCGTCATGACTCAGGAGCCTTCCCCTGCGCGGTTTCGCCGCCTTTTCGCCGCTGCAATCTCGGCCACCAGACGATGTAGATCGCTCTCATCCAGGAGCCCACGCTCGAACTGCTCCTGAATCTCGGGTACGAAGTCTTCGCCGAGCGATCGGAGACGGCGTTCAACCTCCCCGGACCATATCCGCCGCGTCAGATCCATCCGCTGATCGGACAGCGTAATGAACTCCTCAGCGATCTGTTCGGCCCGATACCAGCGAATATCGTCGAACTCCAGCGCCTGTTCGTCCAGTAACTCCTGAAACTGCACGAAGACACGGTATGTCTATTTGCGCGTGCGCGTCAACAAAGGGAGCTTTCCGGGGTGGTAATCAACCGATACAATGCGCATCCGATGAACACCGAGCAATCAGTCGCAGACACGGTATTCACTGCTTTCGACTTCGAGACTACCGGCCTCCAGGTTGGGCTCGACCGTATCATCGAAATCGGAGCGGTTCGATTCAAAGGGACCAGGATTCTCGGAGAGGTCGAGCTGCTCGTGAATCCGGAGCGGGATATTCCGGAAGATGCCGCTGCGGTTTCCGGCATCCGCGATGAGATGGTACGGCACAAACCGGTGATTGCTGAAGCGCTGCCCGATTTCATGGAGATATGCGAGGGTGCGATTCTCATTGCTCACAACGCCCAGTTCGACCTGGGGTTTCTGAGGGCGGCATTGCAGGAGACAGGGTTGCCGGAGGTCTCAAACCGCGTTATCGACACCCAGGTACTCGCTCAGAGAGCATTCCCCCGCCTGCGCAGCTACTCGCTCCAGGCGCTCGTGGAAATGCTCGAAGTACCCCCGAATAACGCCCACCGAGCTCGCGACGACGCGTTCATGTGCATGAAGGTATTCCAGGCGTGCGCACAGCAGCTCAGTTTCATGGGGGAGGTATCACTCTCCGAAGTTCTCACGTGAGTGCGTCGCACGACATCGAGCCGGCCCGATCACAGTTTTCCGAGCAGCTTCAGCATGTACAGCTCGATGTAACGCCGAAGCGCCTCCTTGCGACGGATCTTGCTGAATGCATCTTTCTCGGCCAGCTCCCCGGCCATGTGCCGAATCCGATCCGGCCCGGGTGGAGCGACGCGAAATCCTGCACGCATTCGACGGAGGAAATCACGAACGAGAGAGTTCACATCTTCGACCAGATTCTTCTTTGCAGTGGTATCGAGCAACGGATTCCATTGATCGACCAGCTCCCGCATAGCCTGATCGATGTTCTTTCCGTCGGGGACGAAGTCGCGAGCGATCGCTTTTACCTTTTCTTGATACTCCGCGGAAACCGGCTTCTGGCCGGCCGAACCTTTGAACTTACGACGGTTCCGACGGTTCGCGATCAGGCTGGACGCGTGTGCACCGGAGCTCTCCGTTTGCTCCGCCGCCCGACCCACGACACCGCGGGCGCTCGCCGAATCCTCGTCGAATTCGTCGTCCGAGTCGCTGTAATCCGTCCTTCCACCGGCGGAAGCGTGCCGAATCGGCCGTCCGGAGCTCACCTCCTCGCCACCGGCGTAGCGACTTACTCCGAATATTCGGCGGATAAGACGAGCGATCGCACGGAACGCCGGTGTTGCAAGGTAGAAGGGGAGCATGAGCTCGGCGTCTTTCATCAGGCGCTTGCGGTCGAGCTCGAACACCTCCGGCATCGGTCGAATCTTCTCGGCGCTGGGATCGAGCATCAACTGCAGATCGGCTCGAAAAGCGCCGTCCGGCGGTGCCTGACGCGAAAGGACGGTGAGGAGCTCGTACTGCAGCATTCCGGCGAATACCGGTGCTCGCCGGCGCAACTCGCTGCGAATGTGTCGATCGAACTCCTCGTCACTCTTCATGACCGGGCTCAACCGGTCGGTGCGAAGAGCACGATACCACGCTTGCGAGTAGAACCGCTTTAACTCGTCGGCGAGGCGTGACCGGGTCCCGAGCACATATGCGAGGGCGTGCGTTCGCATAACGTAATAGTCGCGCTCGTCCGCTCCGCGAACGAGAAGAATATCGGGGAGATCTGTCTCACTCCCGGTGGACATACGCGACTCGATGATCGCAGCAATTCTTTCGGTCGATAGGCGCTTCGACAGCGGGTTCCCGCGCTCGTCGGGAAGCTCGGCTATCTCGGCGAATGTAAACGGCTCGGTTCGTTGGTCGAGGGCGCGTTGCAACGTCTTTTCGGCATGCTCGGTCTCGCGCCTCTTCTGATCGGCCCCGCGATAATAGGTGTTGTAGTAGCCGATAAGGTGCGCGGCTTGAGGCAGACCGAACTCCGAGTCGTGCGATTCGTGCTCGCCCGCTCGCGCTTCCTTGATAAGCGTGTTACATACCTGGTTCCAGAAGTTGTACGTGAAGTCGCTCGGCTTCTGCACCGCGGCGACCGAATCGCGAGGCGTGGTCAAGAGCTGGTTCAAACTCTCGCGAAGCGCGATCTCGCGGGTTGGAAAATAGTTCAGAAGCTTGTGATGCATGTATCCGGCGTTTCTCTCGTTGCGGAGGTGCAACCGGATTTTCTGGATACAGATCGGGAGAAGCCGTTCGGGGATCATCCCCGATGGTACGAGTACGCTCGGAAGCGCATCGGGAAACTGCAGTCGGAGTAAACGCTCGGGCCCTTCCGTATCCGCGTCAATCCATTTCGTGAACTCCTCGCTCACGACAACCGGATAAACGACCTCCGAGGGTAGGGCGAAATCGATATTGTCTTCATTGGGAAAGGGGCGTGACGGTTGCGCATCGATACGGTCGTACGCTTTCGCCACGCGAGAGAGGTAATACTCGGAGTAGTAGATCTCGGTCGGCATCCCATCGGAGAACGAAATAGTCACCGGCCCGCGTTGCGAAAGTGCCCGCAAATGGGAAATGAGAATCGGCTCAACCTGCGCTCCCGCCAGATCGACAAACCGCTCCTCCTGAGACCCCTTACGCTCTGCGACCTTACGGCAGAAGCGCACGAAGGCTTCAAAGGGGATGCGGGGGGTTTCGGTCCGCGTCGCGTAGGCGTTCACGAGCTCAAGTATATCGTCAGGCTTCGACATCCCCTGCCTCTTCGGAAACAGCTCCGCGATTTAATTGACATTATAGAATATCCGGACCTAAGCTTCCAGCTATGCGCCGGTCGCCGCCGTCGACGAGCCTGTCACACGCCACGATCGCGTGCGTAATTCTTCTCGCTCTCTTCACCACATGTACAACGTCCCCGGCCGATTCCACCGGAAACCACGCCGAACCACGGTACCACTCCGGTGAACCCGGCCCGCCGGCTGCCGTCATTGAGACCCCGGAGTCGAGAATCGAGCGTATCGGTGATTTGCAGTCGGTGGATTCGGGGACGGTGCTGAAAAGCGCCCGGCGCTTCGCAAGGGAGACCCAGCAGCTGATCACCCGCGGTGATTTCGACGGTTGGAGGCGACTTCTGAGCGACGGATACCGCGATCACTTCGACGACTCTCGCAATCTCGAACGCATATCGCAGTATGCCCGGCTGCGACGCGCGGGGATACTCCTCGAAACGCTCGAAGACTACTTCGATCACGTCGTTCGGACGAGCCGCCACGGTACATCGGTCGATCGCGTTGAGGTTATCGACGATCGGCGAGCGATTGCGTATGCAACGGTCGAAGGGGACGAATTCGTGCTCTATCACCTGGTATGGGATGACGGCTGGAAAATCGGGCGTTACTGAATGGTAATCGCACGGCGGCTGGAAAATCGGCCGCCACTGCATATACTTTGTAGCACTCAGTGCAGATACGCGTAGAAATGGAGAACGATGATGACGAGAACGGCGATCAAGATAATGACCGTGGCGATCCTGCTCCTGGCCGTAGCTGGTGTCCTGCCCGGCGAGGAGCGGGTAATGACGGTCGAAGAGCTCTATCTCCAGGAAGATCTCGGAATACAGGTGCTGCGAACCCAGGCGCTCTCCCCCCGGCGAGATCACAAGGAACAAGCGCTCGAAACACTCCGTACACTCGTCGAGGACGGCGCCGTCGCTACCGACGATTCGCCCCGCATCGCGATCCTACGGCTGCTCGCAACCGACGGTTCGTCGTATCAGGTTCGAACCGGTGGTCGAGTGGTGTACGATAATCCGGACATCCGCAGGGACGCCGCCGGGCTACTCGGCGAGATAGGAGGTCCGCAGGCGAGAGGCGCGCTCCTCGAGGTAATCGAATACGAGCGCGAACCGATGGTTCTATCGCAGGCGATACACGCCCTCGGTCATGTCGGACTCGACGATGACGGGCGCGGCGCCGTGCGACTTGCACGGGTATTGAACCGCGAGAATGCCCAGGACAACCCGGATAACAACCTGATGTACGTGACACTCATGTCAATGGAACGCCTTGCCGTCGACCAGGCGGATCAGCTCGCAACCAGCGCGCTCGTCAACAGTCTCGTTCAGATATCCACCGGCCCGTATACCAGGCTCGTGCGCGAGCAGGCGCGTCAAACCCTTACTGTGTTGGGCGGACTGTAAGTGCTGGGAGGCCTGTAAAACGTTCGAGAATTCTGATATAAGCGTATGATGTGAAGCAGCGGAGACGCTCCAACATTCGCTTTGTCCTCAAATGCAGCGCCCTCTTCGCCCTGCTGGTTATCGGGTTTTCGGAGGCCTCAGTCAAGAACGCCGCTCGCAACCGGCAGTTTGCATCGATCGGCGAGGTTCCGTACCGCCGCACGGCGCTCCTTCTCGGTACGAGCCGATACTCGCGCAGCGGCGCCCCGAATCGCTTCTTCTGGAACAGAATCGATGCCGCGATCGAACTCTATGAACACGGGAAAATCGACCGCATCATCGCCAGTGGCGACAATCGTTTCACCACCTATAACGAGCCTGCGAGCATGCGAGATGCGCTCGTTTCGCGCGGGATACCGGAAGAAGCGGTGGTCCTCGATCACGCCGGCTTCAGCACCCTTGATTCGGTTGTCCGCAGCCGGCGCGTATTTGAGCAGCACGAAATCGTAATCGTCTCTCAATCATTTCATAACGCCCGCGCGATCTTCATCGCCCGTCACAACGAGGTCGACGCGATCGGATACAATGCCGGAGATGTTCCGTACTCCGATGCGTTCGGCGTCTACGTCCGCGAGTATCTCGCCCGGGTCAAGGCGGTTATCGACGTCTACGTGCTCAACCGCGAGCCCCGCGTGCTCGGCGAACCTCAACCGCTGTAACGAGGTTCTTCTATGATTGCATCGCCCACCTGCACGGTATTCGTGCTCCGCCACGCGCCGGGCACCGGAGTCAACACCGAGTCACAAAGCGACTGTCGCTCTCTTAAGGAGTCTGTTTCCGAAGAGCCGCCCGACTGCGCCTATATCGTCACACACACACTTCCGGGACGGAGTACGATTCGTCTCCAGCGCCATATCCAACGGCTTTGCGAGTCGGCGCGACGGCTCGAATACCGGATTGTGTGGTCGCCCGGGGAGATCCGATCAGCCGTTCGCTACTGTCTCAACGCACTCGAGCTCGACACCGCGCGCTTCAGAGTAACCGCCCTGCGCGACGGGCGGATGCGAATCTCGGTCGAACCGTATCACGGCCTTCCGGAGGCGTTGCTGCTGCGCGGCGTTGAGTGCAGGACGGAGCGGGAATCGGCGCGCGCCGATCCATCAACGAAGTCGACCCGCTGGATGCTGCAACGCGCATCAATGCACGCCGACGATGTATACGAAATCCTGCTCTGCGACCCCGCCGGCCATATATTGGAAGGCAGCTCGAGCAACTTCTTCGCAGTCAACAAAGGCGCGGGCGACCAGCAGTCAGCGATTGTACGAACTGCCGGTACCGGGGTGCTCGAGGGGGTGGCGCGCGGGATCGTGCTCGAAGTATGCACCAAGGTGGCCGCGCTTTCGTTCGAACCGGTACACCTCGATGAGCTCGAGCAGGTCACCGAGGCATTCATGACTTCAGCAACCCGCGGTGTAGTGCCGATCCGGCGAATCGACGGGCAGACCTTTCACGCGCCGGGACCGATTACCGCCGAGATCAGCAGGCGCTACGGCCGCTGGATCGACGAGAACAGCGAGCCGCTGTAAACGGTCGATCGGCGACTAAGAGTTTGACTAACCGCTGAAGTCTCCGGACTTCGGTATATCGCGTTTCGTTATCGAGCAGAGCACCTCGTCGGTCAGCGGGGTTATGCGGGTAATGCGGTTTGCCTGTCGTTCGATGATGTTCTCGAAGAGGTTTCTCACCATTCGCCCGTTACCGAAACTGCGTCCCCGTTCTTCGTAGAGCTCGGTGATCAGATCGAGCACCGCCTTGCGCGCGGTACGAGTCAGCGTGAAGCTCGCCCCGTCGACGAAGAGATCGAAAATCTGCATCAGCTCCTTCGGGGTGTAGTGCTCGAAATAGAAATAGCGGCTGAAACGGCTCTTGAGTCCCGGGTTGCTGTCGATGAACTCGTTCATCTCGTCCGGATAGCCGGCGGCAATCACTACCAGGCGCTCGCGGTAGTCCTCCATCCGTTTCAGGAGCGTATCGATCACCTCCTGCCCGAAATCTTTGTCACCGGTGCGCGGATTCAGCGTATACGCCTCGTCGATGAACAGCACCCCGTCGAGCGCCTGCTGGACGATCTCCTCCACCTTGATCGCCGTCTGGCCGACATACCCGGCCACCAGACCGGCCCGATCGGTTTCCACCATGTGACCTTTTTCGAGCAGTCCGAGGCACTTATAGACCCGTCCGAGATATCGGGCGATGGTTGTCTTCCCCGTCCCCGGAGGGCCGTAGAACACCGCATGCATGGAAAACGGGGTCACCGGCAGTTCCCGTTTCTCCCGCTCCCGGTGAATCGTCAGCAGATTCACGAACGTGTCGATCTGCTGTTTGACGTTTCGCATTCCGATCAGCCCGTTGATCTCCTCCATGACCTCTTCGAGCGTCTCGTCATCGTCCTTCGCTACACGGACCGACGTGTCGGTCTCGCTCTCGGCGGCCGATTCGGCATTTTCTCCGTATATCAGCTTGTGCACTCGCGCGAGGCGCTTCTTACGCAACTGCGTGTGCATACCCGAGTTCTTCAGAACGTGGTCACAGAACCGGTAGAGCGCTCCGGACACCTCGTCGAAGTAGTCGGTGTCCTCCCGCTCGTCGTATTCGCGCAGATAATCGAGACTGCGCAGTGCTTCGTCTTTCGACGAGGGACGGTATTTCCGGAGCTCGTTGCGAACATAGTCCCAGTGCCGGAGAATCATGTTCGCCTGTCGATAGGAGAGATCGTCGTACTTGAACAGATCGATAATCAGATTGCGGTCGTCGGTAAGGCTCTGACGCATCGGCAACACCACGACGGTGACAAAGAGCCGTGCAGGCTCGGGCACCTCGTCCCGGTCTCCGATACACATATCCGCAAGTCGGAATAGATCGCCCATCAGAGCCTGAAAAAAGCCGGGCTCAGCGGTCTTCTGTTTGAAGTTGTTAATGGTGATGAAGATATCGCGGGCGGCAAGGTGTTGGCGGTTGAGATTCTGCAACCGGCTCCGTCCCGCGCCGGTCTGCAGGTCGGCGCCGTCTTCGGTCTCCGACCGATCGCGGACCTCGTCGCTGCCGGACGAAGCAGCCGGAGTACGGTTCGGTGCGCCATCGGAAACTCCGGCCCCGGACGACATGCCGCCGTCCACTCCGACGGCGTCGCTATCGCCGAGCGGCTCGAGTCTCCTGCGGTTCAACCCGTCGGTAAACGCCCGCGACTGTCCCTCGGTGAGCGTCGTGCTGAGCGTACACGTGCCGGAAGAGTGCTCAAGGTATATTTTCGTCGATGATATACCGCTTTTCGTGTGAACGGAGAGGAGATCAACGTAGGCCAGCTCTTCGGGTTGCGCGGAGGCACTCGCATTTGAAACAAACAGTGCTCGACGGGAGGTGTAACACAGAATACCTGCGACACCGGAGCCGGTCCCCGAAAGGCGAACCCCGCGCCAGAACCCTTCCACGAGGTCTTCGACGGTTTCGTCCTCGTCGAGAATCCGCTCCAGATTCGCGGTTACATTCCCCTTAAAGCTTATGCCACGCCAGTTCGGCAGCTGCTCAAGCTGTGACGCTAACTGCTCCTGCGAAACCATTATGTCAAGTTCGTTCCCTTTACCGGACCGCCGCAATCGATGGCCCGATTTCTCTCCCAGCGTTCTACTGCGATGCCGAGTATATCAGCGATCCGGAGCTGATTCCAGCCGGTCTAATACAGTCAACATATGGCGCCGCGTCAGGTCGCCCATATTGTCCAGCGTCTCGAAGGCCGGGTCGTGATGGTACCGGGCGAGTTCGTTCGCCAGACGTTCAACCCGGTCCGGTGTCGAAATATTGTCGTGGCTCATGCAACCCAGCAGTAAATCGACGCGCATCCATGAGGCATCCAACCGACGAGCCATGAGACTGCGCTCCTCCTTCTGGTACTGACGGATGGTCTTCGGCGGTAGGAGCCGCCAGACGGTATCAACCGCCGATGCGTTCTCCTTATAGAATTGCGCGAGGTAGATCTTGAGCTCCCCTTCGAAGCTCTGCTGGTCGAAGTCGATCGCGCGTACGCGATACTGCTCCATATCGAAGTCCTGAGTCAGAACGATCACGTAGTTGTAACTGCGCATGTCACCGAGTAGCTTCGCGAAGCAGCGTTCATTGAACTTCACGAACTCTTTCGCGAGTCGCGTTCGACTGCGCTGATCCGGTGGCATTCGTTCGGCGAGAAAGGTATCTCCCGGAATTCCGGTGATATGCTCTTCGATGAGTGTTGTCCCGTGCACCAGAAAGTTTATGCGGTTTGGCGAGAGTATGTGTTCGAGCTCGAGGCCGTACGCTCGCGAGGCGTCGGTATTCTTCACGTAGTAGTAATCGTGGTTGTCGTTGTAGCGGTTTACGACTTTAATGCGAAACGGCTTCGAGTTGCCGAACCGGCAGAACTCGACCCGTTCGATAAAGAGATGATCGGTGTAGGTGGGATCGTCGGGAGTCTTGAGATACGCGTAGATCCGAGTCAGCTCCCTATGCAACTCGTTGGTCTCCGAGGGCGAATAGACGACAATCTCCCAGTAGCTTTCTTTGCCGTCGGCGGTTTCACGAGGAATCGATTCGGTGAATCGCAACAGGTCGTCGTACACCACGTCGACCGCCTCGGTGCGCTGATACCGCTTCAGGTACTCGGCAAGCTCCTCTCCGATCGGAAACTGCGGCTTGCGCTCGCGAATCTTCACCATGCTCTGTGAAGGAATCTGCCGTACCATTACTCTCCTGTCCTCCGGATGAACTCCATATCTCGTACGCGGCCCGTTGAAAGGCGGAATCGCCGAAACCCGCCGTCACCGGTCACATCGGAGAAGGAAAGCCGCCACGAACCGGCCTGCCACGTGCTCGCACCGGCGTACGATACGCGAGTCCGATTCGCTCCCGGGCGTTCAAGATACAGTGAATGCCCGTCGCGCGTCAGGCGATACACCACATCGAGCTCGTCGTTGTAAAACGTACCGCTATACGGCGCGACGAGCCGGGCAAGCTCATCCTCCAGGAGTATGGTCGCAATCTGCTCGGTAATCCGGCCGGCCACCAGATCGTCACGATTCGAGAAAACGATGATCGATGTCCCGACCTCCGGAAAGTAGCGATAATCGTGTCGAAACCCCATGAATCGCGCGCTATGGCCGACCCATGAGTAGGAGTTCCACTCGCCGCGGCGCAAACCGAACGCATAGCGTCCGTCCCGATCGATCAGCGAGCGTATAACCGGGTCGATATCGAGAGGATCGTCCCGGCGCAGCCGGTCCCAGCGGATCCAGTCGGAGACGGTCGTGTAGATCCCGCCGTCTCCGTAACCCTGCCACGTATTCAGGTAGGCGTGAGCCCACTCGTCCCCACTCGGCTCGTAGCCGATGGCACGTTGAGCAACCACGCGCCGGCGATCGACCTGAACATGCGTGTGAGCCATACCCATCGGCTCGAACAGCTCGCGCTCGGCGAAACGGTCGAAACGCGTATCGGTAACCTCTTCTATCACCGCCGCTAATGCCATGTAGTTGCTGCTCGACTCGCGCACCGATGAGCCGGGCCGTCCCGTAAGCATCTCGGCCCGATAGACGGTATCGAGGTAGTCATCGAGCGAGAGCGGATCGGCAATGCTGATATCGGCCACCTCGATCAGCTCGAAATAGTCGGGTAGCCCGGCGCTCTGGCGTATCAAGTGTCCCACTGTGGCATCCTCGGCCCATTCCGGCCATCCGTCGAGGATATCGCCGACACGGTCGGCGGAGTCGAGCTCACCGTCCCGCATGAGTACAGCCGCCGCTGCGCCGGTCACCTGACGTGAGAGTTGTGCCGCGTAGAAGCGCGTCTCTGTGGTTATCGGCACGTCGTAGTCGAGGTTAGCCACCCCGGCATCCCGCCGGTATCTGAGCCCGCCGTCATCGACGACCGCGACGGCGATTCCCGGTTCGCCCGGCTCAACGAGCGATTCGATCAACTCGTCTATCCGCTGTCTTCGCTCTTCGTCCATCTCGAGAATCCGCTCGCTCTCGTCCGGCGTGTCCTCCGGGGCTCCGCTTGCCGCCACCGAAATACCGGCGCCGAGCATGGTCGCCGTCAGAAGGAGAAGGATGATGTTTAGACGGGTGCGTCCGTTCATAGGCCGTCGTCCGAGGATTCGTCGTCGGGGAGGATATCGTCGGGGTGGATGTCGTCCCGGCGCCGAAACGTCAATTCGCCGACGCTCGGTGTTCGCACGGTGAAGTACTCGGCATCGTCGGCGAATTCGAGCCGCCGGCTGCCGCTCGCGAACTCGCCTTGGCCCCGGTGCACAAAACGCTGAGGCGGACGGCGATCGTGCTCGAGGTACAGATCGCCATCGCGCAGCGTGACCGTGTATCTCGCCCTCAGAGCCTCGTGCTCGTACTCGCCGGCGTATCGCTTCAGTTCCTCCTCGAATCGATCGGCAAGCAACTCATCGACGATTCGCACGGCGTACGAGTACGGGCTGACATCGGCGCGGTTGCAGAATACCGAGATGGCAAGCTCCTCGTCCGGCAGATAGAGGAACTGCGTGCGAAAACCCATGTAGTTGCCGTCGTGGGCGAAGGTCTCGATTCCGCGGTACGTTCCGGCGTAGAGTCCCGAGGCGTATCTCAGTTGCCACCCGGTGTCGGTCGACCCTCGCTCGGTCATCCGCTCGGCAAACTCTTCCAACGGCGTCCGATTGTCGGAGAAATTCCGGCTCCAAAGCGCGAAGTCTTCGACGGTCGTCACGAGCCCGCGAGCGCCTATCCAGTCGGCGTGACCGCGATAGAACTCGCCGAATTGAGTGCCGCGGCGGATGTAGCTCATGGCACGGTCGGGAATCGGTCGGGTAGGGTCGTCGTGAAAGTGGGTTTGTTCCATCTTCGACGGTTCAAAGAGGTTTCGGGCCGCATAGTCGTTGAGACTCTCACCGGTTACCCGCTCGATAACCTCCGCGATAAGCACGTAACCGGTATTGCTGTAGAGATAGGCGGAACCAGGCCGGAAATTGAGATCGCGCTGGGCGAATACGTACGAGAGCAGGCGATTCCTACCGGTGACCCTGTCGAGCCCTCGACCTTCGATCTGCAGGAGGTGGATGATATCACGCAATCCGGAGGTATGGTGCAACAGGTGCCGCAGCGTAATCGGCGCCCGATACTCGGGAAGCTCAGGTAGATAGACGCGCACATCGTCGTCGAGATCGACCTCACCGTGCTGATCGAGCAGAAGCAGGGCGGCGGCGGTCACCTGTTTCGACAGGGACGCGACGGAAAAGCGGGTTTCGGAGGTAATCGGAATTCCGTAATCGAGGTTCGCACTGCCGTAGGCATCCTGCAGCAGTAACTCACCTCCGCACGTTATTGACACCGCGCAACCGGGATCGTCGGGAGCGATCGCCGCGAAGATCTCGTCTATCTGGGGCCGTTCGCCTTGCCGGGCGAGATCGTCATGCGCGTCGGCACCTTCGGCGTGATCGGCCGCGAACAGCAACACGCCGGTCAACGGCGGCGCGGTGGCAAGCAGTGCAATGAATAACAGTGAGTAGACGTGGCGCAGACTACTACGATGCAAAGACTCCGGACCCCTCAAAACGCCCAGGAGCTGGTCGGACTTCACTGCGAAATTGAATACCAGGCCTACTCTCACTCACCGGCATGCGTCGTGACGGCTGGAAGAATGCATCCGGCCGTCCCAATATTCAATTCTGCCCATATGCCCAACGAACTCCTGAGGCCATTATAGTCCGAAATCCGCTGTCCCGCACACCGTTCGATCGTAAAATCGGGGCGACTACCGGAGGTCAAACACCAGATCGACTGAGGCAGTTACCTCGATATCGCCGCTCGCGTACGCTTCCGGCTCCGCGGACTCGACCTGAAGCTGATCGGCGCGAACCATCGGGCGGGGGAAGCTGAAACTCTGCTCACGAACGGTATGAACGCGGGCGAGTTCGGCGTCGAGCGGCTCAAGCATCGCAAGCGCCTTCCGGCGCGCCTCAGCCACCGCCTTTCGCAACGCATCATCGGTGGCTTCGCTGCGGTCGGAGATATCGTAGCTCACACTCCGAAGGCGGTTCGCTCCCCGCTCGAACAGTGCGGCCACAATCTGCGGTAGCAATTCGAGATCGTCGATAACAACCGATACATCGCGAACCGCCTCGAAACCGTCTTCCACATACCGGCGGTTCGGTTCGTCGTAGCGACGCAATGGTCGCAGTTGCAGCGATTCCATGCGGATCTCACGTTCGGGAACTCCGAGCTCGCGGACCGCCTCGAGGGCCGCGGCCGACGCACGCTCGTTCTCGACTCGTGCGGCATCCGCCTCATCCGCGCGCGTCTCTACGGCAAAACGCACCGTGGCGGTGTCGGGGGCCACGTGCACGACACCACGCCCGGAGACGTGCAGCTGTCGTTCTTCGGAAACCGCTTGTCCGTGTGCGTCCGCACCTCCGATCGTGGCGACGAAAGCAATACCGATGAGAAGAACTAACGGGCGTAAAATCGATGTGTTCATATCTGCTCTCAGTATAGCGCACTTATCTCGAGGAAACGCGCACCGTTCGATTCCGGCAATACTCTCCACGTTGTGTCGACGTCACCGAGTTCGTTGACAGTCTGTTGACACTCCCGTGTTGACACTCCCGTTGACAGAGTCGAGCGACCCTGATACAAGAGCACTCGGTACAACGAGTTCATACGCGCGACCGTCGTATAATGGTTATTACCCCAGCCTTCCAAGCTGGAGATGTGGGTTCGATTCCCATCGGTCGCTGATCAGGAGTTTGTCGGACTTCACTTCGGAACTGAATATCGGACATATATATCGACATCGGACTGCATTTGTTTCGGCGGAAATATGCGCCAAGCCCTTCCGATATTCAATTCTGCCCATATGTCCGACAAACTCCCCAGACGCCGCCTTCAGCCGAGGCGGCGTTTTCGTATGTGTTGCCGCGAAGCGCCGAACGAGAGCGACGCGGAAATCGCAAGCCCCGGAATCGGAGAGCCGGAGAACGGGAACTTGCCCGACAGGCTCGTAGTTCTTGCCAACATGTATATTCGACAGCACAGGAGCGTGTGCCATGGCGCAACGTGGAGAGATTTTCTCACAGCGAGTAAACCGGGAGAACCGGACCTACTTCTTTAACATCAAAGAGAATCGCCGCGGCGATCTGTTTCTGGCGGTCGTCGAAAGCAGAAAGCTCGCCAGCGGGGAATTCGAGCGACATCAGGTCATGGTATACGAGGAAGACCTCGTACCGTTTTCCGAAGGGCTGAAAGAGGCGCTCGACGTCATGCGGAAGGAACGCTATCAGCGTGCAACACACCACGAAAAGTCCGCCGATGAATCGGACACGCGCCGTGATCGCTGAGGGCTCGGCGGTGTCCGGCGGTCGGGTAGCCTTTGTGTGACGCGAATCCGTAGCGGTCGTCCCATTCGCCGTACCGTTGCATCCACCGATCGCGCCACACTTTTGCCACGATACTCGCAGCCATTACCTCCGGCACTTCGCGATCGCCTCCCACCCGCGCCCGAACGGCGATCCGCCGGCATTCGCCCGCCGGCGCCTCTCCGCTCACCGCATCGTCGAGGTCGGGACAGAAGCGGCCGTCGACGACGACCTCCAGCGGTTGTACGAGCGTCGTCTTCTCGCAGAGCGTGGTAAACGCACGCGTCATCGCCTCTAACGCCGCATGATGAATGTTCAGCGTATCGATCTCCTCCGGCCAGACCCAGCCGAGCGCCCAGCAGGCGTCACCGGCGACAACCGTTTTCGCGATCGCCTCACGCTGAGATGCCGAGAGCGCCTTACTATCGGCCAGGATGTCCCGCTGGAAACGCGGGCCGAGCATGACGGCTGCGGCGGTAACCGGACCGGCGAGCGGTCCTCGTCCCGCCTCATCGATTCCACAACGTGCCACGGTGAACGTAGTGTACGGTTCGCCGGACGGGGCGTGCAAGCTTCCGAGGCGGCGGCGTACGCGCTCGAGCCTCAGGCCGGCGGCCGTGTGGTCGGTCTTCTCCCAATACGCGATCAGTACGCAATGTTGACCGGGACGAAAGCACCTTGGTAAGGTTTGCCGCAATCGGTGCCGCCGCGGCGGGGTCTCCCGAGTTCGCCGCCGATGCCGGTGACCGGCCATACAGGAGAACATGTGTTTCTGAAATCGATCGAACTGTTCGGATTCAAGAGCTTCGCCGATCGCTGCAAGCTCGAATTTACCGACGGGGTGAGCGCGCTGCTCGGTCCGAACGGGTGCGGCAAGAGTAATGTTGTCGATGCGATCAAATGGGTGCTCGGTGAGCAAGCGAGCAGGAGCATGCGCGCCGATCGGATGGAAGATGTCATTTTTAACGGTACAGAGAATCGGAAGGCGCTGAACGTTGCCGAAGTAACGCTCACCCTTGCCAATGACGAAGGCATCCTGCCGATCGATCAGAGTGAGATCGCCGTTCGGCGCCGCCTCTATCGCAGCGGCGAAAGCGAATACTCGATCAACAATACCCCCGTGAAGTTGCGCGAATTGCGCGAGCTCTTCTACGACACCGGAATCGGGAAAACCTCCTACTCGATCATGGAGCAGGGCAAGATCGATCAGGTTCTTTCCAACAAGCCGGAGGAACGACGCACCATCTTCGAGGAAGCGGCGACGATCACCCGCTACCGGTTTAAGGGACAGGAGGCCGAACGCAAACTCCAACGCACCGAAGAAAACGTACAGCAGGTCGAAAACATCCTGAACGAGGTCTCGAAAAACTATACCAATCTCGAGAAGCAGGCAAAGAAGACCGTGCATTACCGGGAGCTGAAGGATCGCATTTTCGGACTCGAGCTCGACCGCGAGCTGCTGAAGCTCAAACGGCTTCTTGACGACCGCGATTCCCGCGAGAGACGACTCAAGCAGGCGACCGAGCGCCGCGACGCCATACGCGAAAAGATCGACAGCGCCAACGAGAATGTCGAGACGAGTCTCGACGAGGTCAACGAGATGGAGAGTACGCTCGTCGAGAAGCAAAAGCGGCTGTACGGCATGGAGATCGAGCGCGGAAACTTCGAAGGGCGTATCAACATGATCGAGGAACGCCGGCAGGAGCTCCGCGAGAAGATCGAAGCCGATTCCGCACGCGAGAAGAACATCGAGGCGAAAATCGAAGCCGGCGAGCGCGATCTCACCGAACGCGGGAAGCAGCTCGAAGAGCTTGCCGAGCGAATGGAGGATGTCAAGCGCAATATTGCCGACTTCGAACAGCACATAGAGCAGGCGAACGATACGATCCGGGAAAACAGTGAGGCGGCCGAACGCAGCCGCAGCCGGATTCGGGAACTGGAGGCGGAGTCGGAGGCGCTGTCGGAGGAGCTCCGCGGGCTTACCGATACGATCGTTACCGAGCTCGATACGCGGTTAAAGGAGTCGGGCTACCGCGGGGCCGACCGGCAAGCGCGTTCGGATGAGCTGGACCGGATGTATGCGAGCCTCACGCGCACGGTGAGCTCGCGACGAAGCCAGCTTCGTGACCGGATCATGACCGCCTCCGACGACGACGCGGCTGCCCTCCGAACGGCCGCCGAGGCGGGCGGGGAGGCGCTCGAGGCGATCGAAGCGGTCTCGCAACAACTGGGCGAGGCGATCGAGGCGTTCCGCAATTCCATTCCCGAGTTTCTCGACGAGTTTCTCGCTCCGGAGGGAACACTCACCCGCAAGCGCACGATCGACGAGCGAAGCGATGCGATCCGCTCGGAAATCCGCTCATTGCGCGAGGAGATCGACTCGCGCGAGAAGGCGAGCCGTCAGTTGACCGAGCGGATCAACGAGTACCGCGGGACACTCGAGCAGATGCGGATGAACGAGGTACAGCTTCGCACGCGCTCGCAAGCACAGCGGGAGGCGCACGAGCGGGCGAAGTCCGATCTCACCGAGCTGCAGAACACGCTCGAGGAGAATCGGCGCAGCGTCGCCGAATCCCGGCGGCGTCTCGATGAGTTCGGCACGCAGCTGACCGACCTCGAGAAACAACGTGACGAGCTCTCCGGCCGCGAGGAAACGCTGAAAAAGGAGCTCCAGCAACTCGAGGAGACGATCTCCCGCCGCAACAAGGAGCTCGCTGAACGGGAGCGGGCGGTGAAGGGGATGATGAACGACCTCGCGAAGGCGCAGGCCGATCTTGAGAAGATCCAGGTGCAGCACGCCGAGACGAACACCGAAATCCGTTCTATCTACGATAACTTCCGCGACCGCCACAGCCGCGAGCTCTCCGAGTACGAGTCGCGGATGTTCGAGATCGACGAGGACGCGAAAACGATTCGCGAGGAACTCGCTCGCCTGCGCGAAGAGCAGCGCTCGCTCGGCAGTGTGAATCTCATGGCCCCCGAAGAGTTCGCCGAGGTCAAAGAGCGCTACGATTTCCTCAACAGCCAGCTCTCCGATTTGAGGCGGGCGCGCGAAGACCTGTTACGGGTGACAGAGGAGATTCGAAACGAAAGCACCGAGCTCTTCCTGCGCACCTACGAGAAGATCAAGAAAAATTTCCACACGATGTTTCGACGGCTGTTCGGAGGCGGGCGTGCGGAGCTGCGGCTCATCGATCCTGATAACCCGCTCGAAAGCGGCATCGATATCCTCGCTCAGCCGCCGGGCAAGAAGCTCGAGAATATCGCGCTGCTCTCCGGTGGCGAGCGGGCGCTCACCGCGGTCGCGCTTCTCTTTGCGACCTACATGGTCAAGCCATCGCCGTTCTGTCTGCTCGACGAGATCGATGCGGCGCTCGACGACAGTAATGTCGGACGGTTCATCGGCATGCTGAACGAGTTCGGCAAGTCGTCGCAGTTCATCATCATCACCCATAACA
>SLIN01000348.1 GCA_007135605.1 Spirochaetales bacterium
GAATGTTTTCAAGTATGATCGATGACCGCTGCGTGATCACGGCAAACTCGCGCAATGTCTCAGTGGATCTCACGTCTGAGAGTGTTATTCTCGATACGCTCTCCGGAATGTATTTCGGTGTTGACAAGGTAGGGAAGCGGATCTGGGATCTGCTTTCCAAGCCACGTTCGGTTCGAGACGTGTACGAGACACTGCTCAGAGAGTACGAGGTCGACGCCGATCAATGCAGATCTGACCTCTATCGATTTCTCGATGAGCTCATCGCCGAAGGGCTGGTCGATGTGGATCACCGAACGTCTCACCAGTAGTTCTCGGTTGTCGTTGTCGGATATGGCGCTGTCCGGCCTCTCCCTGATACTCGTCGTTGTTACCTCACTCGTCGTCCGAGGACTACCATTTGCGCGTTGGTATCCTCCGTTCGAACGGTTTGTACACCGGCCACGCCGTCTCCGAAGACGCTCTTTCTCATGTCGGGAGTCCGTGCGGATTGCGCGCGCGGTTGCGCGCGTTGCCCGAAGGTTCCCGTCGTACCGTTGCCTTTCCTGTGCGGTCGCGGGAGCGGTTCTCTATCGAGTTTGCGGCTATGCACCCCAGTTCCGCATCGGAGTTCGCATAGACGCTCGTTCGGGCCTGATGGCGCATGCCTGGGTTGTCGTCGATGGGAGAACGTGTGTTGGAGACTTACCCGACCTCGCCGGTTATCGGTCGCTGCGGCTGAGCGGTGTAATGTCACCGGGGTGGCGGACGTGAGCGGCATTTGCGGAATTATACACACTGACGGAGATCGGGTGGATCGAGGCGATCTCGAGCGAATGGCGTGGACGTCCGCGTATCGTGGAGCGGATGGAGCCGCGTACTACGTCGACGGATCGATCGGTTTCGTTTCGCTCACGCGTGCGAACGACCGGGGCGGCGCATGCGGGCGTGCGCTGTCGGTGGGGGACGGTGGAGTCCTGATTGCCGACGCCCGACTCGATAACCGCGCGGAGCTCGTCGGTCTGCTGGGGCCACACGGTTCGGGTGACGCCTCCGATCTCGAAGTGATGCTCGCTCTCCTCGCTCAAGGCACATACGGAGCGGCGAAACTCATCGGTGATTTCGCTTGCGCCTTGCGCGATCAGCGACACCGCGAGCTCCATCTTATTCGCGACGCGATGGGCGTCCGTTCATTGTACTATCGAGTCGAACCGCGGCGTGTCCTTTTCGCAACAGAGGCGAAGCAGATCCTCGCAGCATGTGGTGCCGATCGAACGATCGATGATCGTACGGTTGCGTGGCATCTCTGCGGCATGCAGACTCCGGCCGGTTGCACGTTCTTTCGGGGAATCGACGAAGTGCGGCCGGGGGAAATGGTCTCGCTTCGCGACGACGGGCGTGTGGTTCGCCGAATGTACTGGCGACCGGACCCGGAACGTCGGATCCGGTATCGCGACGATCGGGAGTACGCCGAACACTTGCGAGTACTCTTGACCGAAGCGATGCGCTGCCGGCTGCGCGGCTACTCTCCGGTCGGAGTCAGTCTCAGCGGTGGTATCGACTCGATGGCCGTTGCGGCTGTGGCCGGATTGCTCCGGGAGTCCCGCGAACGTGTGCCCGAGTTGCGGGCGTACAGCTGGGCTTTTAGCGAACTGACCGAGTGCGACGAGCGAGCGAACGCGTATCGTGTTGCCTCCCGCTACTCAATTCCAGTTCGAGAGATTGCCGCCGAATCGGCGGAACCGTTTACTGACTACCCGCGCTACGGACCGGACGAGGACGACCCGTTCTGCGGAATGTACCAGCCCCTCATAGAGTCGGTGCTCGCGTCAGCCTCCGAGGACGGAGTTTCCGCGATTTTCTACGGCAATCGTGGCGATATGGCTTTCGGAGGCGACGTAGTCGACGTCCCGGGGCTCCTCGGCGCCGGTCGCATCGCAGAAGCCCTCGGCGAGTTACGCGCGTTGGCGCGTATACTCACGCTCTCGCGCGCGCAGGCCGGTTTCCGGTTTCTCGTTTGTCCGATAGCCACTTCGCTTTTGCCTGCGAGTGCGGTAGTGTCGGCGCGGAAATTTGCACGGGAGATCCGCCGTTCGTCCGGCCTGCGTTTCCAGGGTCGCAACGGTTCGGTACGGCTTGGGCCGACTGCTCGGGCGGCCGCTCATGTGCGGAGTGACTTCTTGAGGCGTTCGGCGCTCCCGGATTGTGATCCCGTTGAGATCGAAGCGCTCCGATGGTCGAATGCAGCGATGCGCCGACGGTATCTCCACCTCTTCTCCCCACTCATCCATCGTGTCATGCTCTATGCTGATCGACTGGCTGCTTCACACCGACTCGGTTTCGCAGATCCGTGGAGCGATCGACGGATAGCCGAGTTTGCGCTTGCCATTCCGCAGTATGTTGCGAACACGGTAGTTGAGCCCAAATGTCTTCCGCGCAGAGCACTGAGCGGAGTGGTGCCGGAGGCTGCGATTCGTGCTACTCGCAAGGTCACACCTCGCCCGCTCTTGGAACGCGCCCTTCGCGGCCGCGGTTACGAAACGCTCATGTCGCTCTTCGCCGATAGTATGTGCGCACAGGCCGGTTTTATCGATGAACGGATGTTTCGTGATCGTTACGAGCGCTTCGTGCGGAGAGAGGCGCCTATCTTCGATTTGTGGCCGACCGTGTCGCTTGAGATGTGGTTACGGCGCTATTGGGGCGCGTAATCGAAAATACGAAGTGTACTACGGTAAATTCATGCTTCTTCGCGATTGTAGATTCATAAGCTTCGGGCGATTATGCGTTTACTCGGAAAAAGATCGTTCAGTGCGCCGCATTCGGCGCGTCTGGACTGGGAGGTATGCAGATGACGAAAGGCCATTCGCCGCCGACAGACTCGCCCGCTCGGCCGAAGTATGTTGCACCGAAGCTCAAGCGATGGGGCAGCGTCACCGATCTCACAAGGGTCGGGTTGACGAATTCCGGCGATGATAACTGGCCCGGGTCGGCTCCACACCCGCCGGGTAGTGTCATCCCGAAGTTATGGTAACGGAGCGCGGGATTCGACTCGCGGTCCGGCTTTTCGTCGGACCGCCACCCGTTGTAACGGTCACTCATGGGACGACAGATTGATGTAGCGTTGCTGTTCGATGGCCGCTCCGAGGCGGAGGATCTCCGAACCTTCACCGATACGCAAGACGTTGAGTCGGCGCTTCGAACCGTCGGAAAGACGATCGCAGTGAATCCGGCATGGGGTGCGCTTTCGTGCGCGCACCTCGTTGGGCGGGTCCAACCCGAACCGATACTGGCAGTGTTCGGAAGCTTCTCGGAAGTCGATCGATTTCGTCTGTCGAATCTCGCTGTGCAGCTGAATCACACCATTTCTCACTTTCGTTACATCGACTATCGTGCCGTCGAGTCGGCGGTACGGAGCCTTGCCGACCGCTTATCGGAGCGCTTCGAGGCAACCGAGCTCGATGAGTTTCGATTCGCTGCGATCCCGCGCGGCGGTCTGATTGTGCTCGGAATGTTATCGTACGTGCTCGGTGTTCGAGCCGAGCAGCTCGTATCGATCGAGAGTGCGCCTCCCGGCCGGGTGCTTGTGATCGTCGACGACTGTGCGTTCTCAGGATTCCGATTTCGACAAGTAATCTCGGCGGCTGCACCGTCGCGAATTGTCTTTTGCCCGCTCTTCTCTCCCCCGGATTTGTGCCGGGCAATCGAGCGTGCCGAGCCGCGCGTTATCACCTGCTTACGAGGTGAAGACCTCGGCGACCTCGCTCCACTCATTCATGGCGAACGGTATCCGGCGTGGGTTGGTGAGCGTCGAAACCTCTCAGGCGGCGAACCGTATTGGATTGGCCATTCGGAGCCGATCGGCTTCTCGTGGGATGAGCCGACAACCAACGTCTGGAATCCGTGCCTGACTCGCTTCGAGGCGGGATGGAAACTTATGCCGATCGAACGCCGACTCAGCCGAAATGACGGCCGAATGAGCGACTCTCGAAACGGTGCAAGTGTGTCGGGTTTCGAAATCGTCGAACCGGGACCGGGCCCGATTCGAGCAGCGGATCGTGTACTGTGGGCTGAGCTCGGCTCATCGGTTGCTGTCGCACGGATACCCGAGGCCGATGAACGCGATACGATTGGCGCGATACCGTGTTTCCGGTTGGATGGGAGCGCGGCCGAGATATGGCGACTTCTTCTGAGATGGGGAGGTCTGGAACCCGTGCGGGAGGCGCTCCGGAAACGCTACGGTCTCGAATCGCTTCCGCCGGACGGCGAGCTTGAACGGTTCGTGGACGACCTTAAATACAACCGGATCGTTTCGTCTGGATAGTACAGAGGGTGGTCTATTGGCGGCATTTACAGAGAGATACTCTACTTACGGCCTCTGCATTGAAACGGACTACCCGTTCTGTACGCCGCTTGGTCATGATCGGGGCATCCGCGACGAAGTGGTGCGTTTTACGTGCCGTGGCCCGGTTCGCGAACGCGAGCTGGGTCGTGCTGAACGGGTCTGGCTTAGTACCGAACGCAACTGCTTCGGTGAGAGCGCTGTCCAACTCTACAGTATAGGCGCGAGATACGTTATGCGTTTTCCGCGTGTGGCCGACTTCATCATTTCGTCGGAGACCATCGAGTGTGAGCTCTTCGATCGACGATTCCGGTATATGGTCGAGATCTACCTTTTCGGTCATGTTCTCGCCTGCTTCCTCGAGTTGGCGGGCATAACCGTTGTGCATTCCGGCGCTGTAGTTGTCGATGACCGTGCCGTTCTGCTGGTCGGCAACCATGGATCGGGTAAGAGCACACTCGTTGCATCGCTTGTAGGCTCGGGGTTTCCGCTGCTCTCCGACGATATTGCCGCCGTCGAGACTGCTCCCGGTGCCGTTATCTGCAATGCCGGACCTCCGAGAATGAAGCTCAACACCGAACAGCTCGATCGCTTTGTGGGGAGTGGCGAAGGTTTTCGAGATGTCCACCCGGCCTTTGATAAACGAAGCGTCCCGGTCGACGTTCTCGGCGACTACCACGCCGGCTCACTACCGGTCGCTTCGATCTACCTATTGCATCGCGAAACGGGTTATGAACAGCATGACTCGGGCGTATCAACACGGGCGAGTCCGGTCTCGCTGTGTCGACTTTCGCCGGGCGCCGCACTCGTTGAGCTCGTTCATCACTCATTTCTCGCAGAGCTGCTCGATGCTTCGGCTTCGCGCGAAGATCGACTGCGCCGACTGGGACGAATTGCGGCGGAAGTTCCCGTAAAGAGGGCCCGTTTCAAATCAGGGTACGATCGTCTCGCACGGGTGGGAGAAGCAATTATCGCAGACTCTCGGGTCGGCCGTACTGTCAGTCGCAACACCTAAAGGGCGAAGAGCGAAAGCGTTGCCACTATTGTCGCGAGAAACCCGACTCCGGTTACGACGATCGGGAAGTATCGATTGAAGTTGTAGACAAACGAATTCCTCAGCACCTCGATATGATCTCCATCCTCGACCGGAGCGTTGAGCGGCTTCGGATTACCCTTCGCGTCGAAGATCCGGTAGTCACCGTTGGTATTCAGCTCCCGGTTAATACCGCCGGCCTGGCGAATGTGAGCCCGGGCGTCGGCGCCACGGAGTACAGGATAGTGCCCTGCGCGGTTGACCGCACCGGTAATCAGCACGAACGGTTCCGGCTCCGGCTCCGGCTCCGGTAGGGGCTCGGGTCGCGGTGCGACTCGCAGCGGCGGAAGCGGGACAGGGTCCAACGGCATCGGCTCCCACGAGGGCACCGGCTCGTCCCATTCTTCCTCGCTTATGTCGAAAACCGGTTCGGGTGGGCGAGCAGAGGGGGCGGGCTCGGACGGGTCGGGACGTGGAGGCAGCACGATTCGATCGAAAGGGCGGATCTCTATGTCGTTTTCGGGACTGTAGTCATACAGCAGCCGTTCGAGATCGGCTCGAAGTCTGACCTGCCGCCCGTCGCGCATCAGTTTGGCGGGTGTGAGATCGGCGAGGGGTGAGACCTGTTCGCGAAGTCTCACGAGCACGGTGTACAGTGTATCGCCATGATCGAAGGGGATGACCAGGCGCGTTTCGCGCACTTCTTCCGCAGGCGCCCCTTCGGGGGCGTAATGCAGCGGTCCCTCGACGTAGACGATCGGCTGACTGAGGACGCGCGACGGAACTGATACGATGTCACCGTCGAGAAACGCGAACCGCGCGGAATCGGGGGAGAAATCTCGCGTGTACGTTCGAACGGTACGGTCTACGGTCCGTCTGATACGCACGCGCGTAAGGTCTGCAACTCGGGTCGCACCGCGGGCATATTCGAGCACCTCAGGAACCGAATCGTTTTCCGTGAGCTCGTAACGCCCGTTGCGATTCACCTCGCCGCCGATGTAGATCACGCGCACCGCCCGGGATACTATAACCGAGTCACCCGGCCGGAGGTACGGGTCCTGACTGAGATCACCAAGCTCGATCGCACGAAACAGATCGTACTCGCTTCTCCGTCCCGCAGCGTTCACGACGGCGATTGATCGAATCGATGAGTATGGGGTGAGTTGCTCGCGAACTGCATCGGAGAGGCGTGTCATGCCCCAAGCGGAAATGGACCGGCTCTGCTCTATCTGGCCTGTTATGCGGACCTGAAAAATTCCTGCCGACACAATCGTTACCGATGGAACGCTTCGCGGAATCGCCGCTTCGACGATCTGCTGAATCCGTTGTTTCAGCGCGATGAACGATAGACCGGTGGCATCGACGCGGCCGAACAGAGTGAGATTGACTCTGTAGTCGTTCTCTACGATCACTTCGGTGACCGTAGGTTCGCCCGCGCGAAGGTAGGTGAGACGATAGATATCTCCGGGCGTAACCGGATAGTCGTTGGAGGTGCTCGCGAGCTGTAGGCGCACCGCCGGATCGGTAATCGCCGATCCGGCTATAACCGGAGCCTGGCGGAGCAGCCGATGCTCGGGCGAATCGGCGGCAGTTCGAGGCGAAACCACGAAGGCGAAGGCCAGAGCGAAAAGAAAACCGGCTGTTCGGCACAGCCGGGCACGATATGCTTTCATCTATTTCCCCACACCAACCGTCTCGCTCGCACGCAGTGGTTTCGCACGAGTCGGAGCGCTCTGCGTCGGACGACGCGAGCCGAACGCTCTCCTGAAATACGGATCATGCAACAACATCTTCAGACCGAAGTGCAGAAATGATACCGCGACGCTTGCGCCGAACGCTGCAACGGTCGACATAATGCAGAGCCGGGCCCGCGACGGGCCGATCTTCTCGTCCGGCACCTCGGCGGGTTCGAGTATCGCGAATGCAGACAGAGTTGCCGCCGAAAGACGCGCGACTTCGAACTGCTGCCGGAGCGAAGTCCGAAGCCGTTGCTGAATCTCGAGATCGGACCTCAGCCGGTTCAGTGTAAGTGCGAGGTCAGGCAGCTCAGATATGGCCGGCATAGTGCGTCGACCGCCATAGAATCCGGCATATACGCGGTCGATCAGGTCAACCACCGCGGCACGTTCGCTTCTCAGGCGGATGAGCTCCGGATCATTCTCCAGTCTGGTACGCTCGGCATACGTGCGAATGGTGCGATCGAGCCGAATCAGCTCGGCCTCGAGCTCCCGGAGCGTATCCGCCTGCATGGATGCAAGCTCCTCGATGCTGAGAACTCCGTAACGTTGTTGAAACGCGCGTATCTCGTTCTCGAGCCGGGTGACTTCCGCCTCTACCTCCGTGAGGGTCGCCTCAAGCGATTCGAGCGTCCGCCCGCGAGTGAGTCCCCCTCGAGTCTGAAACCAGTTCCGCAACTCGGAGACAATGCTCTCCACCACGCTATATGCGTAATGCGGGCTGATATCCTGATAACCGATCGTTAGAATCCCGGTACCGGCATCGAATGCGTAGGTTGTCCGCGATCGCATCGCGTTGCGTCGACGCGTACGGGTGGACTCATGCAGTGAATAGTGCTCGACCATGTTATTCCGTTCGATGATTCGATCGATAAAGGAGTGGCTTTCGAGTACCTGGAGGGCGAGGCGGCCGGTGGTGACCGTTGTATGTGTCTCCGGAACCGTCATCCCGAATGCTTCGAGAAGTGCCGTCAAGCCGCCTTCCGACGGATCTTCACCCATGAGTAGACGCGTCTGTGCCCGGTATACGTTGGGGAGGAAGCTCTCTTCGGGCGGAAGTCTTAGCGACGCAATTGCTATCGCGAGCGAAGCGATGGCGACGAGCAGTGTTGTGACTCCGATGAACCACCGATAGCGCAGCAGGATCGCGAGAATATACACTCCACCTTCGACAGCGGTCCGGTCCCGGGGCGTCGTTTGCTGCGTACTCACGGCCGCATCCCTCCCGTAGATCTACTGTTACATATCACCCCTTGAGGTAGCTTTGTCACTACGAAAGTCTCGAACTCCTCCGAAAAACATACGTGAGCATGACTCTCACTATGGCCGTTCATCCCGGAGTCGTATATATTTAGACTACTGGGTTCTGCGTCGACGATGCGTACGCTCGCGTCGCGCGATGATGCAAATAGGGGGGGGTAGGGATGCTTGGTAGCGAGGATCCGGAGAGTCGGCGGATCCATTTCGTCAGTCAACCGAGCGTGCAGAATCAGTGTTTTGTCGAGCGTTTGAACCGACACCTCCCGACGACCCACGATACGAATCTTGAAGGAGTGTTGTCACGCCTTTGCCTCGGTGGACCGACGAGCAGTCTTCTGCTCGTCGATGTCACTGATTTCGAGATAGATACGCTGTTGGAGAAGATCGGGAACTCCGACTTGCCCGAGACGGTTTATGTGGCGTTGTTGAATGTTATTCGCGACGCATCCTGGGTAGCCGAATGCGTACATCATAGAGTGAGGGGCCTCTTTTTCCGGGATGATCCGATCGAGCTTGTAGTGCGTGGACTCATCGCCATGATCGACGGGGCGGTATGGGTATCGCGCCAAACGTTACTTGCCGCTGCACGACACGAACCGAGAAGCGCGGAGGGCGACGGCGTGCATTCGGCGGTTGGAGATCTCACCCGACGGGAAAAGGAAATACTCGGCCTCGTATGTGTCGGGGCGACCAACCAGGAGATTGCCGACAAGCTGTTCATCAGCACAAACACGGTGAAGACACACATCTACAAAGTCTATAAGAAGATACACGTTCCAAACCGCATGCAGGCGGCGCTCTGGGCGGCGAAACACTTGTAACCGTCCGCAGCGCGTGATCCTCCCCGTATACTACATTCAGCCGGTTCGCGCTCATCCTTTGACGGTAGTGTCATGAACCGGCGTACCGTTCGGACCATACCTGCGTATCGATCGCGTAATACTGCGAAACGCATACCTTATCTCGATATGAAGAGCGCGGAGAGAGGGATACCCTAACACTCGTTGGGAATGGCGGGTGCATGTCCGCCGCGCGAATCGGAGTACGTTTCGGCTGCCCGATCGCGTACATGATCTCGGCTCTCGGGCGTCGTACGGCAGGTCGAACTACACCGGAGTGTCATTCGGCCGACCGCGCGTAGCCCGGAATGCACACTTCGATGACGTTTTCGCGATGACGGAGCCCGTGAGGATGGAAGCGTTATGTTACGTCTCAGGACAGGCAATGCTACTCGTGCGAATGGTGAGTCCACCGTCGGGATATACTCGCAGGGCGTGTTCGAACGGCTGGTGAAGTTTGAGCGCTGCCGGTCGGACAGACTGAACACCCCGTTCTCGCTACTCGTCGTGACCGTTCGGAGGCACAGAGCGATCGGGGCGTTCACGCCATACGGCGGAGTCACTACAGCTGCTATCAACGCGCTCACTACACGATCCAGAGACACCGATTCTGTCGGCTGGCTCGATGCTAGTCGCGTTGCGGTTCTCCTTCCGAACACCGAAGAGGCGGGAGCACGTAGATTTGCCGGATCGCTGCAGGGTGAACTGCCGCGACTCAACGCCCCGATTGAGATTTCGACACATCCCGATTCACCTGAGCTTACTCCGATCGATATCCCGGCGGTAGACGGCGCGGCAAAGACGGTAACCGCATATTCAGCTGAGTCACAATACTATCCGTTCTCACAACAAGAGAGCGGGGATGTTGTTCGCGGCAGTACTCTTGCACGTGTTTTCGTTCGTCCGGTACCGCTCTGGAAACGGACGATTGACGTAGCGGGCTCGTCTATCGGGTTATTGATCTGTGCTCCGCTTTTTGCGGTTGTTGCTGGTTATATCAAGTTCGTTTCGCCGGGACCGATTATTTTTTCCCAGAATCGAATCGGACTCGGTGGACGGGAATTCCGCTTCTACAAGTTCCGCACGATGCATCACAACAACGATCAGGATTTTCACAGCCGACACGCAACCGACTTCATTCGGAACAACGCAAATATGCAAAAGCTCGATCGTGCCGATCCGAGAATCTTTTTTGGCGGACGACTTCTGCGGTTGTTGTGCATCGATGAGCTGCCGCAACTCTGCAACATTCTGCGTGGTGATATGAGTCTGGTCGGACCACGGCCATGCATCCCATACGAGGCTGCCGAATACCAACGCTGGCATCGACACCGTTTCAGTATCCTGCCCGGACTTACCGGACTGTGGCAGGTGAGCGGCAAGAACAAGCTGTCATTCGCCGAGATGATTCGACTGGATATTCAGTATGAGCGGACGATGTCACCGACAACCGACATCCTCATAATTCTGCGAACGATACCGACGATCATCGGGTTGTTCGCGGAGGCGATCGGGCGAAAGCTGGCGTATCTGCGCGACCGGACCGCCGGGAGTGCGGAAGCTCCGACCGGGTCGGATGGGAATGCAAGGGGAGACCAACGATGACGGTGTTATCCGGGCGGTCAATGACTGCCCGAGCAGTCGTCCGCAGGGTTGCGCTGTTCGGCGCAGCGCTTTTCGCCCTCTCGAGCGCAATCACCGCGTCCGGCCAGAGCGTCGAGGTCGACGATCGATCGAATGCTGTACGCATTGGCGTGTATGGCGATATCGAGCGAAATGTAGGCCTCCGCGGATATGGAGGGCAGACTGCGCTCTCTATCGCGGGGGTGATGGATGTCGGCACGTTCTTTTCCAGCCGTTTCGAGCGAGTGGCCGGTGTGGACGGCGTGAACCGGTCGATCGGTTTTGTCTATAGCATAATGCCAATCAAGCAGCAGTTCGGCATTCCGCTATCGGCTCAAGTGAGCCTGGCATACGGCATAACGTTCGTCGATCCGCAGCTCGTCGTGGCGGCCCTTTCAGCGCCACTCGCCGACGATCAGCCATTCGACAAAGTAGAGAACGTCGACAGTACGCGTCGACAGTTCGTGCTCGGTAGCGAGGTTTCGAGAACGTTTCATCTCGGCAGACCGGTTGCCGTTCGTGCCGGTTTCGGCGCCGAGTACCAGGTTGCTCGCACTACATATTCCGCGACGTTTACTTCCGGAGACGAGGAGACGGTCGAGACCGCAGGCTCGCGCGAAATGTCGGCGTCCGTAGGTCCGAGCGTTTCACTTTGCTTTCGATTGAGCGATGCAACGGCGGTAACCGCCGGTTTCCGCTTTCGTTTTTCCGATCTCGGTGACTTCACGGTTCGCCCCGAGCTCGCTGTTGTTCTTTTTCACCAGTAATGCCCTTCCCGGATTACACCAGGAGCCGCGAAGTGATTGCGAACGAACGGAGACAGTTGAGTCGCTTTTCTCTGGACGTCCCCGCCCGCATCTTCTTGGGAGAGGAGCGCAAGCGTACCGCGACACCACTCGTGCCGACGCATACCCGCGACATATCTGCGAGAGGCGCGTTCCTCTATCTCGAACGTTCGCCGGGACCGGGGACGAAACTGCGCGTTGAGATCCGGCTGATTATCGACTTTCTTCCCGAGCTGCTGCACGTACCCGACGAGGTGCGCGTTACAGTACACGGTACAGTAGTCCGCCGGAATCATTTCGGAATTGGTGTGGCTTTCGACGAAGCTCTGCACTTCGATCAGCCCGTTACGGTTGACGAACCGACCTTGGATGAGGAGGTAGAGAGAGATGAGTGATCGACGTACCGACTATTCCGACGCTGATCGTCTGTCATCGTTGCAAGTATCGGTCCAAACCGATGATGCCTCTTTTCAGAGTTCGCGTGTTTCCCGATGCTGGACGCCGCTGTTCGGATATCAACGCGTTCTGAAACGTCGCGACGTGTGCGGTGTCTACGGTGTCGACGAATTGCGGGCTATACTCGATCTCGAGCGGCGCCGGTCAAAACGTACCGGCAAGGAAAATTCGATCCTGTCTTTCCGTGTCGACCGCTCTCCCGTCATAGACCGTACCACACGACGGATCGTCGCGGCTCTCAGGGCTGCGGTCCGGGAGACCGACCACATAGGATGGCTGAACGACAACGTGCTGGCGGTGTTGCTCACCGATACACCGGTGGAGGCCGCCGGGGCCATCGCGTCGCGACTGAACGAATCGGGGGTAGGTCCGGAGGTGATGCCTGAGGTTCGTCGCCTGTGAGTGATGGCCTCAAACGGAAGAGCTATCGTGGAGCGCTCTGGAGCGGCATGGACGCGTTAGGTTCGCGTGCCATGCAGTTTATCGTCAGCGTCATTCTCGCTCGACTGCTGCTTCCCGCCCAGTTCGGTCTCATTGGTATGCTCGCCATCTTTACCGCAATAGCGCACGCCCTGCTGAACAGCGGGTTTGCCTCGGCGCTGATTCAGAAGGATGAGGTCACCGATGCCGACACCTCGTCCGTCTTCTATTTCAACATAGTGATGAGTGCGGGACTTGCCGCGGTGTTTTTCGCGGCCGCGCCATGGATTGCTCGTTTCTACCGTCAGCCGTTGCTGATTCCGCTTGCGCGCGCCATGTCGCTGATCTTCGTCGCCGACGCCTTCTCTGTCGTGCCGGGCGCGATGCTCAGTCGAAAGCTGGATTTCCGGAGTCAGACAAAGGTCAGCATAGCTTCGGTTGTCTGCTCGGGAACGCTTGCCGTAGGATTGGCGGTTCGAGGTTTCGGCGTCTGGAGTCTCGTTGCCTTACAGGTCTCGCACGCATTCTTTCGGGCATTGCTGCTGTGGTTTACGGGGTGCTGGCGTCCGAGCGCCACCTTCAGTGTGCACGCGCTGCGCAACATGTTCCGGTTCGGTTCACGGCTGCTTGCGTCGGCCCTACTCGATCAGACATTCCGCAATCTGTTCTATGTTGTGATCGGGCGCCTGTACGCGCCCGCGCTGCTCGGGTTCTACACCCGCGCACGACATATGGAGGAGTTGCCGTCGGGGGCGCTCACAAATGTGGTGAGCCGCGTCAGCTTTCCCGCCTTCTCCTCGATTCAAAACGACAATGCGCGTCTGACTCGCGGCTTGCGGAAAGCGTTGCAGCTGGCGGTGCTGTGGAACGCTCCTTTGATTATCGGGCTGGCGGTGGTCGCCGAACCGTTGGTCGTTGTGCTTCTGACGGAGACCTGGTTACCCACCGTTCCGTATCTGCAGCTGCTGTGTATCGCGGCACTAACCCTTCCGCTCCATTCGCTCAATTTGACAATACTCTCCGCAAAAGGGCGGTCCGATCTGTTTCTTCGACTCGAGCTGGTGAAGAAGCTCCTGGTTGCGGTCGGCATTCTCATTGCGTGGAGATGGGGTGTCGCCGCGTTAATTATCAGCGAAATAGTCGTCTCCATCGTGGCCTTCTTCATTAACAGCTATTTCACGCGCAAGTTCCTGGGATACGGCCCCTTGCGTCAATTGTCGGATGTGGCCGTGTACTTTCTCTTTGGGGCCATTATGGGGGCCGGCGTTTATGCGATGCGCACGCTGCCGGTTGCGAGCGATGCTACGTTGCTGCTGCTCCAGGTTTCCGCCGGGATAACCGTCTACACGCTGCTCTGTGCGACGTTTCGTCCTTCGGCGTTCGATGAGGCGTGGCTACACATCCGCAACACTCTCAGTCGAGTAAGAGCGTGAGCATGGAAGCATTCGGAGAACCGATTCACGTTACTCGGCCCTTTCTTCCTCCCTACGATCAGTTCTGTGATGGATTGAAAGAGATCTGGGATAACAGATGGCTTACCAACAACGGACCGATCCATCAGCGTTTCGAACGGCGGCTCGCCGAGTATCTACGATGTGCGAACGTCGCCTTGTTCAACAACGGCACACTTGCTCTGCAAATCGGGTTACAAGGTCTCGGGATTTCGGGCGAGGTAATCACCACGCCGTTCTCCTTCGTCGCGACAACGCACGCACTGTATTGGAACAGAATTCGTCCCGTCTTTGTCGATATCGAACCGGATTACTACACGATCGATCCGAGCCGCGTCGAGGCGGCGATTACTCCCTGGACGACCGCAATTCTCGCCGTTCATGTCTACGGCCACCCGTGCGATCTCGACTCGCTGGCCGATATAGCCCGCCGTCACGAGCTGAAGCTCATCTACGACGCGGCCCACGCATTCGGTGTCGAGGTTGACGGTAGATCGATCGGAGAGTTCGGTGACCTGAGTATGTTCAGCTTTCATGCGACGAAGACGTTCCATACACTCGAGGGCGGGATGCTCGTATTCCCGGATCCGGCACTGAAAAACACCTTCGAGTACCTGAGGAATTTCGGGTTTCAGGGCGAAATCGAGGTTGTCATGCCGGGAACCAACGCCAAGATGAACGAGATACAGGCGCTCATGGGCGAGAGCATCCTGCCGCACATGCCGGCGATTCTCGCTGCGCGACGCACAATCGCCGACCGGTATTGGGAGCGACTTCGCGAGATTCCGGGAATCCACTTCCCGGCGCAACTGCCGCCCACGGTTGAACACAACTTCTCGTATATGCCGATCGAAGTCGACGCCACGGAATTCGGAATGGAGCGCGACGATCTGTACGGCCTCCTGAGGCGCCATAACGTATTTGCAAGGCGGTACTTCTACCCCTTGATCTGCGACTACGCATGCTATCGCGGAGTCCGGGTCAACGATCCTCTGCCGGTGGCAAGGAGGGTGGCCGGCTGCATACTCGCGCTCCCGATGTACGCGGACTTGTCACTCGAAGCCGTTGATCGAATCTGCGAAATCACATCGGAGGGTTCAAGGATATGATGAGCGAGACAATATCCGGGTATGTGCACCCCGGCTATGCCGCGGCACTGGCCGAACACGGGACACCGTTCCTACTCGGCGCCAGCGGGGGGTGGATCCTTGTATCACCTATTGAAAACACCACCGAATTCGACGCTCGGGGGTGTTACCCACTGTTCTGTTGTCGGAGCTGGGAGCGCCTGCGGGAAGATCTCGAGTCGTTGAAAGGTGCCCTCGTCAGTTTGACGCTGGTTACCGATCCGATGGGAGACTACACACCCGGCGAGCTCTCCGAATGCTTTCCCGATCTCTGCAGAGCGTACAAGGAGCACTTCGTAGTCGATCTCTCCGTGCCTCTCGATCGGTTTGTTGCAAAGACCCACGCGCGCTATGCCCGGAAGGCGTCGCACGATGTCCGGGTTGCGATCGCAGAGGAGCCGTTGCTCCTGCTTGATGCATGGGTCGGTCTGTACGCGAATTTGGTCGCTCGGCACGGTATACAGGGAATCGGGGCGTTCTCTCGCGAGTCATTTGCGCAACAGCTTCAGGTTCCCGGGTTAGTCGCGTTCGCTGCACTCCACGGCGGAGAGACGGTCGGAATGATTCTGTTCTATGTAAAAGGCGAACGCGCGTACTACCACCTCGCCGCATATAGCGACAGGGGGTATGAGCTGCGAGCCTCGTACGCTCTTTTCGCGACAGCGTTAGGGTATTTCGCAGCACGTCTGCGCTGGGTGAATCTCGGAGCCGGAGCCGGAATCGTGGGTGATGCGAACGACGGTTTGTCACGCTTCAAACGTGGGTGGTCCACAGGTGCTCGTCCGGCATACCTCTGCGGGCGCATCTTCGATCGCTACCTCTACGACGAGATTTCGCGTAGTCGACACGCGACGGTGAACGGTTACTTCCCGCTCTATCGCGAAGCGCTCACAAGCTGAGAATCAGGAGGAAGATGTATGGAGTTGGCGGAACGAGTCGAATGCAGACGGTGCCATATGCCGTTCGAGCGCCGGTTTGTCGGTAGTGACGGAGAATGCGTGGTTTGCCACGAGCACCTCAAGAAATGGATGCATCGCGACTACGCAGCTGCAGAACGGGAGCTCGAGCAGATTCTTGACCACTACCGTGAGCGGAACCGGGACAGGAAGTACGATGCGATCGTGGCGTTTTCCGGCGGAAAGGACAGTGTGTATGCGCTGCATCTCATGAAGAAACGCTTTGGAATGCGCCCGCTCGCTGTGACCGCGGATAACGGCCTGCTGACCGAGCGAGCGCTCCGGAACATGAAGCGGATCGTAGAGCAGGTCGGTTCCGACCACGTAATCGTCCGGCGCGACCCGGAGGAGCTTCGTTCGCTGTATCAGGCTTTCTTTCGCAAGACGCGGAACTTCTGCGAAGTCTGCTATCTGACGATCACCAGCTCCCTCGGCCAGGCGGCTCTCGAGTACGACGTGCCGCTTTTGGTGACCGGGTTTGCATTCAAGATCGACTCATCGCACTTCCGGGCCGCGCAGCGATACTGTTTCGAGGATGCATTCGTGCGAACGGTACGCGACGAGATACCCGAAGAGATCTACAGCACCTATGTGACAAAGGGCGTGAGAAGCGCACAGCGTTTCCATCTTCTTCACCTCTTCGACTACGTCAATCACCTCGACGAGGAAATCTACCAGGTGCTGGAGAACGAATACGGTTGGGACAGTGCACAGCGGCAGGACAAGCATTCCGACTGCCGATTCCACCACATGCTCGGCTATCTTCGCTGGATCAACAACGACCTCACTTCGCTTGCTCTCATGACTCCGGCGGCGCTCCTGCGCGACGGTCAGATCGACGAAGAGCAATTCCGCGAGATGCTCGACCGGGACCGTGATACGTTTCAGAACGTCGATCCCGCCCAGCTTCAGGACTTCCTCGGCTACTTCGGGGTCGAGGAGGAGTTCCTCACCACCGAGTTAGCGCCGGTGAAACTCGCAGACTCGATGATCGACGCAGACGCGTTCGAAGCGATTACCGAGACACGGCGGCATCCGCTGACTACCGACCGACAACTTGTCGACATGTTGATAGCAATCGTCCGGCCGGAAGTACAACGCGATGGCGGTGACATCGAGGTGCTTGGTTTCTCCGATGGCCGTCTGCAGGTGCAGCTCACCGGTGCGTGTCGCGGCTGCATGATCGGCGACCAGGTGATGATGCGGTACCTCGAATCGCTGGTCCGGAAGTACATATCGCCGGACATCGTCATAGATCACGTGAAGACCCTGTCCCCGCCGGCAGACTCGGTTGTACGGATTCGGCCTTCACGCCGGATCGAAGCATAAAGAGGGTACGGTACGATGATTGAGACCTGTATTTCACTCGACAACCGCGATGCATGGCGTAGTGCCTTGTACGGAGTCCCGCACGCGTACGGGCACACGTGGGAAAGCTGCCAGGCCATGGCTCGAACGACCGGTTACCGCACATTCCTCTATGTGTTCGAAGACGGAGTCGACAGGGCGGTCTGCACGTTTGCCGAACGACCGTTCGGGGTGTACACCGATGTGGTAACTCCGTACGGTTTTTCGGGGTTCGTCAGTCGCGGTCACTGCTGCGATGCGGCGCGCCGCTGGCGTGAGTTCGCCACCGGTCGCGGATACGTGTGCGGATACATCGGCCTGAATCCGTTCCTGTACGATCCGACGCTGTGCGAGCCGGATGAGCTTTTCGAGTACAACTGCGTCTATGGAATCGATCTGCGGATGGAGCTCGAAGAATTGGTGGCACGAATGGCGAAAGTGCGGCGGAGACAGGTGCGAAATGCTGAGCGAATGAACTGTTACGTGTTCGACCGGAAACGGCTCACAGAATTCCTGCTCGAGCACTATCGGACATTCTACCGCGATCGCGGCGCCTCCGCTGTCTACGACTTCAAGCCGGAAACGCTCGTGGCGATCGCCGAGTGCGCCGACTCATACCTGGTCGGTACCGAGTCGGATGGCACGGTAAACGCGGTCATGCTCTTTGCCTATACCCGGTATATCGGTGAGTACTTTTTGAATGTATCCGTGGCGGAAGGGCAGCGCAACTCGGTTGCACTCCTGTGGCAGGGCATGAAGGAGTTGAAGTCGCGTGGCGTCGCCTGGCTGAACCTCGGCGGCGGAATCCGGCCGGGCGACGGTGTCGCCGAGTTCAAGGAACGCTTCGGCGGCACGGTGCTGCCGCTTCGCAGCTTGAAGCAGGTGTACAATCGTGCTCGCTACGAAGCGCTTTGCGTCGGGGCATCGGTCGACCCCGCCGATCGGGCGGGGTACTTTCCACCGTACAGGCGACCGGTACGAGTCGATGAACGTGTTGCGGTCAGTAGCTGAAATAGCTGTTCCACCCGAAGACGCGGTGCTTCGCGCCACCGTCGGCGAATCTGTCAATCAGCGAATCATGCGTAGCGGGACTGGTCCCGAGCACGATTGTCGCCTCTCCGTCCGACGGAATCTCCTCTACCGCGACGATCGGCTTATCCATGAACGCAACCGTCGAGTCGCGGCTGTCAACCAGGCAGCCTTTGACCCTCGACCAGTACTCCGGACAGTAGGCCGCAAGTACCGAAGTCCAGAAGCTCGCACCGAAGTTGTAAACATGAGCCGAACCGGCGGTCTGCTCGCTCAGGTAGTTGCGAAGGTGTCGAGCCGAATCGATGTAGCGTCTGCGTTCGGACGTCGAAGCGTCGATGTCGCGAGGGCCGGTGTCCGACTCGAGCGAATCACGATCTTCGTAGAGACGGTTGTTGGTGAGCAACAGCATCTGGGCAGGCGGCAACGCGGGATTGAGCCGCGACGAGCTCCACGCAACCGTGCGGAATCCGAGCGTGTCGGCGATGTCGGCCAGGTTGTGGGGCAGAAACGAGAAGTTGTGATCACAGAAGAAGAGCTCGATATTCGGCCGGGCGCCGTCCGGGCAGGTGACCATGATTACCCCGTCATTATCCAGAAGTTCTGCGATGTCGCTGAGAAAGCCGCGGGGATCGTTGACATGCTGCAGCACATTGTTGCTGTAGATGAAGTCGAACTTCCCCCCGACGGCCGTGTCCCCGATCCTGGTCTCGATGACCTCGTACCCTTTCGCCCGCGCAATGGCCGAGTTGTGTCGCGACGGCTCAACGCCGGATACGGAGATACCCGGATAGCGCGAGGCCATCGCATCCATCGCCCATCCCTGGCCGCAGCCGACGTCGAGCACTCGCTCGAACTTGAATTGCGGGTGGAGATGAGCGCCCATCCATTCGACCAGCTGCTGGTAGCGTTTGGCATGGAAGCGTTCGGTACCGGGGCGTTCGTAGTAGCTCGCGTACTCCTCTTCGTAAAACGAGCCGGTTCCGAGAAACGGGGCGCCGGTTCGCTGAACGACCCCGCATTCACGACATATCGATTTGCCGAGCGGCTCCGGTACGATTCGTGCCGATGTGGTCACCGAGGCCGACTCGACCGGGTCGGGCATAGAATCCCAGCTCCGGGCATCGCAGATCTGACACTGTATATCAGCCATCGTCTCCCCCTTAGTTGGTCCCTTTGATGGGTAACCGATCTTGCTTCGGTACCCAATAAAGCCCCCGTCGGGAGGGGAGATTACAAAAATCGGTTCGCCGGGTTCGACTCACCGGAGTATGACTATGAAGTATCGAATTCGACCGTTCGTTCTGATGGTTGCAATCGCGTCTCTTGCACTGGCGGGGTGTTGGAATCCCGCCCGGTCGGATCTCGATCCCCCGCTCGACGAAGCGCCCGGGGATATTGGGAACGGAACGATTCCGCCGTACACAGCCCCGGACGACCTCCTCGTCATTCCGTATCGCGAGTTCGTAGCGGTCGATGGCGAGGTGTTTCTGCAGGAGGGTGGTCTTGAATGGAATCTCCGCGGCCATTTCGACGCAGAAAGGAAGAAATTCGAGCATGATGTTTCGGGCTTCCAGATCGGGGCCTTCAACGTGACATACGAGCTGTGGTGGGCGGTCCGGGGCTGGGCACACGCTAACGGGTACATATTCGCGAACGCCGGACGCGAAGGAAGTCACGGTCAGATCGGATTACCACCGACCGAGTCGGGGAAGCATCAACCGGTGACCACCGTGAGCTGGTTCAACGTTGCCGTATGGGCGAATGCATACAGCGAAATGCTCGGGCGCACGCCAGTCTACTACATGGATGAGGAACACGAAAACGTCCTTCGTGATGCGAGTATCGGGCAGGACCTGAAAACCGCGTATACCGACTGGAGCGCCGACGGCTATCGATTGCCGACAGAAGGCGAGTGGGAGTATGCGGCACGCTGGCGCGGCAACGACAACTCCGTCACGGGAGTGGTCGAGTATCCCGACGGTTCCGGTCGTTTCTGGACGCCATCGGAGTGGGCCAGCGGCGCGGGTGACTCCTATCTGAATGAAGCCGCAACGAACGCGGTCGCCTGGTATGCGGCAAATGCCGGGGGCAGCACGCACGCGGTCGGAGGCCGGACCGCAAACCAGCTCGGTATCTACGACATGGGCGGAAACGTCTGGGAATGGATGTGGGACTGGCTGGCTGCGTATCCCGACACTCCACAGAACGACTACCGGGGACCGGACAGCGGAACATACCGCGCCGGTCGCGGCGGATCGTGGAACCGGGCGGCAGAGGATATGCGAACGGGGGTTCGCAGCGGCGCTCGACCGAGCGAGTGGCTGATTTTCACCGGATTCCGCCTGGTCACGCGCGTTTGAGCTTCGTTGGAGGCGGCCGCGCGTGGGTAGCGTTGTGATTGAGCTGGCTACAGACAGAGCCCTGTTGGGGTTTGAAGATTCTTGGAAGTTGACCCGTTCGATTCGAGTCAGAGGAGTGCGACTATGAAATATCGGGTTTGGCCGCTAGTCGTGATTGTTGCGATTGCGGCTGCGGCCTTTGCGGGGTGCCAGAATCCGGCCGGTTCAGACCTGGATGAAGACCTCGATGGAATTGGGGGCGGCGGTACGCCGATTCCGCCGTCTCCGCCGGTTAATAGTCCGGCCGATCTCGCCGCTATTCCGTTTCGAAGTCTCGTGGCGGTGGATGGAGGCGTTTTTCTGCAGGAAGACGTAAACGATAATGCGTTTGAGCATACTATAGGCAACTACGATATTGGCGTGTACCAGGTGACATACGAACTATGGTATGCGGTACGAGGATGGGCGCTTGCCAACGGATACACGTTCGCTAATGCCGGACGCGAGGGGCATGCAGGTGGGGACGGAGCCGCACCTACAGCTTCGGCCAAGCACCATCCGGTAACGACCGTGAGTTGGTTCGACGTCGTTGTCTGGGCAAATGCATACAGTGAGATGGACGGGCTGACGCCTGTCTACTACATGGATGTTGCGCACATGGAAGTGCTTCGGGACGCGACTATCGGGGGTAACGTGCCGTTGGACAACGTGGACTGGAATGCTGACGGCTATCGCCTGCCGACCGAAGGCGAGTGGGAGTATGCGGCTCGTTGGCGTGGCGATGATGACGCCGATGCGGGGGTCGTAGAGTATCCCGACCGTTCGGGACGTTTCTGGACACCGCCGAAATGGGCGAGCGGTGCCACTGACTCCGTTGCTGATGCGGACGAAACCGGCAAGGTCGCCTAGTACTCAGCAAACTCCGGTGACCGTACACGAGCTGTCGGAACTCTGGCTGCCAACCAGCTCGGGATTCACGACATGAGCGGGAATGTCTGGGAGTGGATATGGGACTGGCGAACTCAGTATCCGGACACTCCGCAGAGCGATTTCCGCGGAAGTAACGCAGGTACCTACCGCGCCGGGCGCGGGGGGGCTTGGAACACCGGTTCGGCCGAAGTGCGTGTCGGTTTGCGGAGCGGCCTCGAACCCGACGGAGCTCTGATCCAGACCGGTTTTCGCCTCGCTCGAACGGGCGGATAAGTCATATGGCGATAGCGCTTCCGAGCCTCTCAGAGCCGGAAGCGCATCTTGATCGGAGGACTACCATGAAATCTTCGGCCTACCGCTGCCTGCTTCTGGCAGCGATCGTTCTGGTCGGGTGCCAGAACGTGTTGAATCCGGATACCGATCCGGTAGATGAAGAGGATCCGCCGACGACGACGCTCGAGCGCGCCGCCGGTGTGGTGTTCGATCCGGAGGGAGGAACGTACGACGAGGATATCACGGTCACCCTCTCCTGTCCGACTTCCGGGGCAACGATCTACTACACGATCGGTGCCTCGCCCGACGATCCTGAACCCGGACAGGCGGGTACCGAGGAGTACACTGCGCCGATTGTCATTGCCGGAGACGGAACGAGTGTGACGATTAAGGCTATTGCGGCATGCGACGGATACCGAAACAGTCTCGTCACGCAGGCGAGCTATGTGATCGATCATTCGACCACCGCTGCACCAACTTTCTATCCGGTGGGCGGCACATATTCCACTGACATCGAAGTGGAGCTCTCGAGCGCGACCGCCGGGGCGACGATCTACTACACAATTGGCGCCTCGCCCAACGATCCTGAACCTAATGCGTCAGGCACCTTCGAGTACACCGCGCCTATCGAAATCACCGGCGACGGTACCGTAGAGACGATCAAGGCGGTCGCTGTAGCCGACGGACACAAGATGAGTGCGGTTTCCACCGCGACATTCACGATTTCTGTTCCTCCACCTCCCCCACCTCCGCCGGAGGATCCGCTGAAGGATGTGGAGAACCGTACCCTCGTCTCCGTTACCGGCGGCGAGTTCCTGCAACAGGATGTATCAGGAAACAGCTTCGATCATACCGTGAGCAGCTTCAGAGTCGGCCGGCATCAGGTTACCTATGAGCTCTGGTATGCGGTTCGGGTATGGGCGGAGTCGAACGGTTACACGTTCGCGAACTTGGGACGTGAAGGGAGTGGTGGCGACATAGGTCTCCCGCCGGGCGCTGCTGCTAAGTATCAGCCGGTGACGAGCGTCAGTTTCTACGATGTGCTTGTCTGGCTGAACGCGTATAGCGAGCTGGAAGAACTGACCCCCGTCTACTACACGAACGCGGGACACACCGTGATTGCCCAGGATGCAGCCGGTGCGGTGGCTGTGTCTGGTGACACCGTTAACTGGAACGCCGATGGGTATCGCCTGCCCACCGAAGGCGAATGGGAGTACGCGGCGCGATGGCGTGGCAACGACGACTCCGACGCAGGAGTCCTGGAGTATCCCGACGCTTCCGGTCGCTTCTGGACGCCGCCCGATTGGGCGAGCGGGGCGAGTGATTCCTACACGAATCAAGCTGCTACGACGGCGGTTGCATGGTATCAGGCGAATGCCGGGGGTACCACGCACAATGTAGGCGGGTTACTTGCCAACCAGCTTGGCGTCTACGACATGAGTGGCAATGTATGGGAGTGGATGTGGGACTGGTGGAATGATGCGTATCCCGACACTTCACAGAACGACTACCGTGGTCCGGACAGCGGAAGCTTCCGCGCCGGGCGTGGCGGATCGTGGAACC
>SLIN01000282.1 GCA_007135605.1 Spirochaetales bacterium
ATTCGCGACTACGATCTCTTCATCTGCACCGGGGGAGCGGCTGAGTTCAGAATCGGGGGTGATGTTTATCGCCTCGCGACCGGCGGGGCGCTCCTCGTGCCGCCGGAGACCGTCTTCTCCGCCCGCTTGATCGGCCCTGCGAACTTCGATGCGGTCGCGCAGCACTTCACCATCGAGATCCTCGGCGGCACCGACCTTTTCTCTCTCATTAACTACGAACCGCTCGTGCGGTTCGACGAGGAGTGGGAACATGTCTCCCACTACACGGACGAATACCTGCGGCTGACCGAGACGCCCGACCGGCCGTTCGCGTGCGAGGCGAACTTCCTGTTGATGCTCGGAGCTTTCCTCCGGCTGGCGTGGCGGTCGGGCAAACCTTCGCCCGGCGGAGACGATACATTCGTCGTTGAAATCGCGCGCCTGCTCGATGCACGATACGCCGACGACAGCGTGCTCGGCGTTGCCGCGACGCTATCTCCGTACAGCTGGGACTACACCACCCGTCTGTTCAAGGAGCATGCCGGAGTGACGCCGAAGCAGTATCTGATCCGCCGGCGTATGGCCGTCGCTCGCGAGCGGCTGCAGCACGGCGCACCGGTGAAGGATGCCGCCGAAGCGGCCGGATTCCGGGACGAGCTCTATTTCTCGCGGCTCTTCCGGCGCCGTCACGGCGTGCCGCCGAGCAGATATCGCTTCGGAGTATGAGGGAGTAGAGAGCATGAAACTGGCGATAGTCGGATGCGGGGGAATCGGCAGGAATGTAGCCTGGCTGACCCGCCTGAACCGCTCGATCGAGGTTACCGCATGCGTCGACACCGACAGCGAGCGAGCCCGCGCCGCCGCCAAAGCGGCGCGCTGCAGGACAACCTTCGCTTCGCTCGAAGAGCTGCTTGAGGCGGCAGGCGGCGCGGCGGGTCGCGCCGCGGGGAACGCTACACCCGCCGCCGGCGCCGCGGGCCGGCCCGGGGCGATCCGTGTGCCCGGCGACGCGACGGGACGCCGGGCGGCGAACGGCACACCAGCCACCGTTCGCCCCGACGCCGTCTACCTCGCCGTCCCGCACGACCTCCATCTTTCGATGGTTCGCGCATGCGTCGAGCACGGCTTCGCGGTCCTCTGCGAGAAGCCGCTCGCTCACACGCTCGACGACGCGAAGGCGATCGTGGAGCTCGCCTCTCCGGAGCGACGCATCGGCATCAACTACCAGTACCGCTTCGACCATGCCTGCTACTCGCTCGTGCACGCTTCGCGCAGCGGCGAACTCGGCGATATCCGTTACGTCCGCTGCAACGTGCCGTGGTGCAGGGACGACTCCTACTTCGGCGGCGACGGATGGCACGCCCGGCGGGCGCGCGCCGGAGGGGCTACCCTGATAACGCAGGGAAGCCATCTCCTCGATATCGCACTGCAGTGCGCCGGCGGAGCTCCGGTGTCGGCGACCGGCCGCGCCTATACGCGGGTGTTCACCGCGACCGACATCGACGACCTCTTTATGGGCATTGTGGAGACCTCGACCGGCGCGGCGATCGACATCACCAGCTCGATGATCGCCAACCCCGAGCAGCCGGCCACGATCGAGGTGTACGGTTCGCGCGGGACCGGATTCTACCGGGGACCCGAACGTTCGCGCGTTCGCTATGTCGGAGCACGTCCGGCGCGCCGCCGCCATCCGGTGCGCGCGGTGCACGCCCTCGGTCGCAGTCTCGAAGGGTTCCGCCGGTGGGTAGATGATGGCACACGGTACGAGTGCACGGCAGCCGACGCATTGCCCGTTATGGAGGCGGTATCGATGCTGTACCGCGCAGCCGGCGTCGAGATCGTTGCCGCCGATCGGCCCGCCGGCACACCGGACGCCGGCCGGACGGTCACACGCTGAAGCCGACTTCGTCGAGGCGGGTCATATCCTCTTCGGAAAGCTCCCACCCGATCGCGCCGAGGTTCTGCCGGAGCTGTTCAACGGTCCGCGGACCGATAACCGTCGAGCAGACCGCCGGTTTCCGCAGCACCCACCGGATCGCAACCTGATCGAGCGACCGGTCGTACTTCCGTGCGATCTCCCGCAGCACTTCGATCACCGGTGTGGCGAGCTTCGCCTTTTCGACGAGCTGCGGATCGCGTTGGACCCCTCTCGCATCGTTCGGCGGTCCACCCTCGGCGTGATACTTGCCGGTGAGAACCCCCTGAAAGAGCGGGCTGTGCGGGACGAGTCCCACCTCGAGCTCGGGCGCGCACCGGAAAAGCTCCGGTTCGATGCCGCGGCGGATCAGACTGTACCCCGGCTGTTCGACGACGAAGCGGTTGAGGTTGCGCTCGGAGGCAATCCACTGTGAGCGGCATATGCGCCATGGGGGATAGTGAGATGTGCCGGCGTAGCGCACCTTCCCCGACCGGATCAGATCGTCCATCGCCCGCAGCTCTTCTTCGTGCGGTGTCTCCGGGTCCGGCCTGTGCAGATAGTAGAGATCGATCCAGTCGGTCTTCAGCCGCTGAAGCGAAAGCTCGACCTGCTGCATGATGTGTCGCCGCGAGTTTCCCTGGTCGTTCACGTCGTCGCTGGTCGCGAAGTTCACTTTCGTGGCGAGTACCGTCCGGTCCCGGCGACCGTCCGCGAGCGCCTTGCCGACGATCGATTCCGATACGCCGTACTGATAGAAGTTCGATGTATCTACGAAATTTATGCCGCTGTCGAGTGCTTCGTGGACGATCGCGATCGCATCGCGCTCGGAGGTCGCCTCGCCGTATCGCCACGTTCCGAGGCAGAGCTCGGACACCTTGATTCCGGTTGATCCCATTCGTCGGTAGTGCATCGGTTGAAAGCGTAGCGCACTCCGGCCATTCGTGCCAGCGGATCTACGGAGATGCTGCAAACGCGCCGGCTGCAGTGCTGCGGTTTGTGCTGTACTTGCCCATGCGGCGGCTTGTGCTCCACGCGCGATAACGGTAGCCTCGAGCGAATATGAACGACTCCGGACGAGAGATACGCGCGATCGCTTTCGACTACGGCGGGGTACTCGCCGAGCCGATTTCCGAGGAAACGGTACGTCATATGGCCGCCGCGGCGGGAAGCTCATACGAGATTTTTCGCGACGCACTCTGGAGTCACCGCGCCGGCTACGATGCCGGTAAGTACACGGAGTTCGAATACTGGCAATCGGTTCTGCGCGAGTGCACCGATCGCGGTGAGCCTGCGATGGATGATTCGCAGACCATCCCGTTACTCTCGCAACTCGATTCGATCGGGTGGTCGCGGCTCCGCCCCGCGATGATCCGCTGGGCGGCGCTCCAACGAAGCCGGGGATATGTGACGTGCATCATCTCGAATATGGCACAGCCGACCTACGAAATGGTCATTCGAGACCGCCCGTGGATCGACTACTTCGAACATATCGTGATATCCGCGCAGGTCGGGTCAAACAAGCCCGACGCGCCTATCTTCGAAGCGGCACTGGAGCGGCTGCAGCTCGATCCGGCTGAGGTGCTCTTTCTCGACGACCTGCCACACAACGTCGCCGGTGCCCGCGAAATCGGACTGCAGAGTGTCCGGTGCACCGAGCCGGCCGGGCTCGTCGAAACGCTCACGACCGAGTTCCCTGCAATCGAGCTCACCGAGTTAACGGTTGATTCTGCGGTGACCTCGTAACCGGATCGACGATCAATCCGTCGCCGGCGATCATGACATTCGGTCCGAAATGCCGACGTGCGGTTTCGAGGGCAGCTTCGCGGTCGCCGAGGATCTCCCGCCCGTTATGGGTAAAGCAGAGCCCTCCGATCCGGCGAGAGTAAGAACGGGCGAACTCACAGACATCGACGACCGAGTGGTGCCCGGTCTCCATGAGCAGCAGGTCGCAGCGCTGATCGAGCAGCGGAGCGATCTCTTCGGGACGAGCCACATCACCCGAATAGACCACGGACGCTCCTTCCCCGTCGATCCGCAGCGAGTATGAAAGCGCCGATCCGTCGGGCGCAGCGGGCATATGCCCGTTGCCGAGAGCGGTTACGCGCATGCCATCCTCGTCGAATACGACTCCGTCGAGAACCGGTCGGCCGGCGACCTCGAAATCGGTAGAGAACTCACCCTCGGTGTGCCGCAACAGCGTCATCACCGCGTCCCACACGACAGGATTCGGAATATGCACGTCCAGTGTCTCTTCGCTCGAACGACGTGCCGCTATATGGCCGACATTGTGCACCTTCCGAATATCCCAGAGAAGGTTCGCCAGGCCGCCGATATGATCCATATGGGTGTGGCTGATGAAGACCGCCCGAATGCGAGTCAGATCGTAGCCGAGCAGATGCGCGGTTCGCGAGCATCCTTCTCCGGCGTCGAACACGTAGAAACGATTTCCGTGTTCTACGAGAAATGACGAGTGATGACCGACCGCTTGCGGTTCAGCACCGCCGATCGTCCCCAGAAACGCGATTCTCAATATCTACCCTCCGCTCTCAGAACCAGCCGCGCGCTCCCCGGCGCAACGAACGGTGCGAGCATCAACTGCAATCGCGAAGCGCCGTTCCGCGCCGGATACGCTGCGTCACGCGCAGGATTCCGCCGGTCGCTCGGTTGCGCTTCGGGCAGCCCCGCTTCGCTGTGCTCGTGCAGCTCACGCTGCAGTCGCAACGAGTCGACATCGCCGAGAACACGAGATTCGGGAATCCAACGGGTCGGCCGCTCCGGCTCGAAGCCGATTTCGATGGCCCCGGCGGCGCCGCCTGACTGGAACCCGCCGGCCGCGCCGGTCTGGATGTGCTCCCCCGCGCCGCCATGGCTCTCCGCCCCGCCGGCCGCGCCGCTGTGAATGCGCTCATCCCCGCCGGCAACCCATACGCGCTCACCCGCTTCCAGCACGCGAGTCCGCTCTCGGGCGGGAGCACACGCAATCTCGAACCACAGCGGCGTCTCTCCGCTGCACTCAGCGGATACATTCACTTCGCATGACGAGTCGCCGATGTCGACGGTGACCCGGCAGCGTAAACGTTGCAGCTCGCTGATCCTGCGACGATCGAGTGATGCCGCCGACCAGTAGCGCTCATCCGAGGTTGTCAGCGGATAGGAGCCGTCGGCGGTACGGTCGGCAGCCTCCAACGGCTGCACGTACCCTACCTCCCGGATATCTTCGAGCACAATCCGGTCTCCGTCCCTCGAGACGATCGACGGGCGCAAATACCCGACTCCGAAGAAAAACGGGGCGATGCGTACCCAGCGGCATGCGGTACCCCCGTTCGCGAAGCTCACGATCGTCGGCGAGGTCGCCCGCCCGGAAACCATGCTGTCGATTGCCGCGGTCGGGCGATTGTCGCTGCCGCCGTACACGCTGATCGAAACCTGACCGCTGCGCTGCCGCAGAAGCGATGCCCCGGGAAAGAAGCGCCGGTACTCGGTCGGGAACGCGGCCGCCTGCAGGCCGCCCGGGCTGGACCGGCCGCCGCCCGCCACCTCGGGAAACGCGAAGAGGCGCACCGCGCTGTCAGTAAGCTCGGCCGGCCGCCGCCGTTCGATATGCGCAGCAACGCCGGCGCGCCCCGCGTCGCTATCCAGGGCGGCGAGCGCCCGGTAGGCGAAGTAGTACGGTGCAATCGTATAGTCGGTGCGGAACTGATCCTGCCGCCGCGAAGCGACCGTCTCCACCCGATCGTCGGGGTGAACGAGGTAGCGGATTGTGTCCAGACAGCGTCGCACCGGCTCGAGCAGCTCGCGGCGGCCGGTGACGAGCGCGATCTCGAGCAGGCACTCGACGCTTACCCGGGAGTAGATCGCGGGGCTGCGCTCGGCGAACTGCCCATCACCATCAATATCGATTCCCTCCGCCAGCCAGGCATCCATGCGCTGCAGTAACGAGGAATCGTCGAACTCCGCATGCAGGAGCGCAAGCGCGGCCGAAACCACCCAGCGGTGATTCGGCGTATGTATGCCGCCGTGCAGCATCGGGGCGCGAGCGGCATCGAGAAACGCACGGAGGGCGTCAGCCGCCTCGCTGATCGCGGGAGAGCGCGCCGGACTTCCGCCCTGCACCGGAGGAACGGCCGGCTGCGCGGCGCGGCCACGTCTAACGCTCGTAAGCGCGCGGAGTGCGAAGGAGGTCGCCTGCACGACGAAGCCGGTATCCGGCGGCGAACGGAGGTTCACCGAGTCGATCGTTCCGTCCGCATTCTGCTGTGCGCGGACGGCTCCGGCGGAACGGGCGATTTCGGCCGCCACTTTCCGATCGCCGCACCAAGGCGACCCTCCGTCGAGGTAAAGCGGTATAAGGAGATTACAGATTGATGCTGCGTGCCGCGCGCCGGCGAACTCAGGGGTGGCGTCGAGACGCGCACCGAGCGTCTCGGGCGCCGGTATCGCCTCGAGAATGCGTGGAGGCACGACTCGCGGCGCCCCGGCAGCCGGCGGCGGGCCGCCGCCGGGCTTACCTGTCGTGTCCGCTGCCTGCGGCGGGCCGCCGCCGTCCTTGCCCGGATCGTCGCCTGCCGGCGCCCCGCCGGCGTCACGTGACTTCCGGCCGCCGCCCTCGCCCGCCGCGCCGGCCTTCTTCGACGACTCACGCGCCATACGTACCTCCGGAGCCTCCGTACCCGACAAAGCGCGCGAAGTCCTGCGGCCGGTCGAGATTCACCAGATCGGCGCCGGCGGCGATCACCCGCTCGAACGCTTCATTGCCGGCCGCTCCGCAGTTCGCCATGACCCGCAGCCCGTTCCGGTGCGCCTCGTTCACCAGCTCCTCGCTCAAATTGGCCGTACCGCACTCCACCAGGCGCGCCGCGCGCGGCAGCGCCTTCGAAGCGATCTCACCGGGCGAGGCAACGTTCACCTTCAGCGCAACCTCGGGCGCGCGCTTGCGGAATCGCCGCTCCTTCAGCGGGTCGGCGAACCAGACGAAGGTGTCGCCGGCGATACCCATCTCCCGAATTATCCGAACAATCCTCCGCAGAGAGCCTGACTTGATATCGAGGAAGAAGTTCATCCGCCCGCGAAACTCCTCGATGAGATCGCGAATCCGCGGAACCCGTTCACCGGCGAACTCCGGGGCGAACCACGATCCGGCATCGAGCCGGTCGATGTACGCCGAGCGGCGAAATCGCGCCGGCCCGCCGCCGTCGGTCGTCCGATCGAGGGTTGCATCGTGCAGATTGTAAAGCTCGCCGTCGAGACTGCTTCGCACATCGAGCTCGATCACATCCACGCCGAAGTCGAGACAGCGGGCAACCGCCGCCCGCGTATTCTCCGGCGCCACTCCGTTCGCCCCGCGATGGGCGACGACCTCGATCGTACGGCTGTCATCGATACGCATTGTGCCATCAGATA
>SLIN01000355.1 GCA_007135605.1 Spirochaetales bacterium
CAGCACAGATTCCGTCGTCTCAATAGTTGTCTGTGACATGAATCCACCTTGTAACGCTCAAGGATAGGGAAGCCCTCCGAGAGTGTCAATGTGACCCGATTTATCGATTTCGCTCGCTCGAGAGAGAGATGCGTCGAAGTATCGACGCTCGGGGCGATATTCGGGTTGCAGGCAATCTGTCGGCACCCTACAATGCTGGGCATCGAGTGATGCAATGAAAATATCGACGAAGCTCAACGCCGCGATCATCACGATCATGGGCGGGTTTATCGTAAGCGTCGGTTTTCTCGTATGGACGGCCGTGAACGCTCAGGAGCTCTACCGAATTGCCGATACCGCCCATCGTGCGATCCGCGAAACGAATCTCGCGATGCGATATACGCAGAATCTGCTCATTTCGCGGAATCCGCTTGAGGTCGTCTATGAGAACTACATCGGCCAACGCGAGCGCGCCCAGACGGCGATGGAACGCTTAGCCGAGCACCCGGAATGGCATCGACTACCCGATGCCCTCGCTGAGCGAGCCGAGGGAGCACTGAACGTGTGGAACTCGATCGGAACCGACTTCGACAGCGCCGAAAGCGGAATCGAGCGGATACTCGCCGCCGATTTGCCGGGCGGACTATCGGTTCAGGGCGTAACCCGATTGCACTTAGAGCTGCGTCGGCTGGAACACAGCGACCCAACGCTCATTGTGGAGATGGGACGTGTGGAGACCAGAATCGATCGGGCGGTCGCAAGCGGTGCCGACTTCATCGTTGGTATACTCGGCGAACTGGTCGATACAATCGCGCTCAACGCCGAGGCGATCATGCGGCAGAATCTCATCGTCTCGCTGAGCGTTACCCTGGCGGCGATCATTGCCGGGTCGCTGTTTCTCGTGGTGTTCACGCGACGCTTCACCACCCGCGTTCAGAATCTCGGCTCGGTCATGGACCGACTCGCCGACCGTGACTTCACCGTCTCGTCTCAAGACAAGGGCAAGGACGATATCGGTGAGCTCGGCCGGAACATTAACCGCGTAATCGCCTCTACATCCGGGTTTTTCGCCGCGGTTCAGGCTGCGGTCGTTCAGGCCGACGCACTTCAGAACGATCTCGGCGCATCCACCGAAGAGGCGACATCGGCGCTCAATGAGATAACATCGAACATCGAGAATATTCGAGGACAGTTTCACACGCTCGACGGGAGCATCTCCTCTTCGGCGGAAAACGTCGGATCCATTGACGAGAGCGTACGCACCCTACGCGATCGGATCGGACGGCAGGCCGACAGTATGGCAACCGTTTCGAGCTCTATTGAAGAGATGAATGCGAACGTCGGCAGCGTTGCGAACCTCGCGAAGGAGAGAAAGCGTCGAGCCGATGACCTGAGCGAGACGGTCCAGCGCGGCGCAGAGAAGATCACCGGCACCAACGATACCATCCGTTCGATTGCACAGGCCATTGACGATATGCTCGAGATAATCGAGATCATCAACAGCGTAAGCGAACAGACACATCTCCTTTCAATGAACGCTGCAATCGAAAGTGCGCATGCCGGTGACGCGGGCAAAGGATTCGCCGTTGTGGCGGAGGAGATTCGTAAGCTCGCCGAGAGCACGAGCGAGAACGCCGCTCGCATCGATGAGAATCTGCGTGATATCACCGACAAAATCCGCGAGGCGCTTCACTCCAGCGATCAGTCGGCAAGTGCATTCGACGAAATACAGAAAGAGATGGAGTCGCTTTCGAGCGCCCTCGCCGAGATTTCCCAGAGCATGCAGGAGCTTGCCTCCGGCAGCGGCGAAGTGCTCGCGTCGAGCAGCGAAGTGACTGAAAGCACGGAGAGTATCTCCCGCGATGCCAAGGAAATGGCCCGCCGCAGCGACGAGATCCGGGGAGCCATGGAGAGCGCAGCGACTGTCTCCGCCGAAGTGACGAATGGTGTAAGCGAGATACAGCGCGGGGCCCACGAGATTCTCGAAAGCATGGTGGTCACGAACAATACGAGCAACCAGAACCGTGAACGGATGCAGGAGGTACAGCAACTGCTGGATACCTTCCACATTTTCTCTACTGGTACCACTTCGGCCGAAGCCGGTGAAACCGAAGAGCCATCCGTGAACACCGCCGCAGAAGAAATTGCGGAGACGGACGGCAGCGCAGTCGGTGGAGAGGATGCTCAGTCGGCCGAGAAAACGGAAACACCTGAAGCGCTCGACGTGGGTGAGCACAAGGCAGGTGAGCACAGGAAGTCGTCCGCCGCCCGCGACGATCTGAGCGAAGAAGTCGGCATCACCCTCCGTGATGCCGATCAAGGAGAATAACTCGGCCGAGTGTCACCGACAGAGCGTCACCGGGACACCCGGCCGGCGTACTCAATCGACCGCTCGCGTTCCGAGCAATACAGGATTTGGCCAGTCGATGTTCGAGATCGCTCCGGACTCTATCTCGTACACCACCGCCCGCGGGGCGTAGACGCCGATATCACGGTGACGTGCCGCATCCGGGTGAAAGACCGGGGTTTCCGGAATGCCCGACCGAAACTCTATGACCCGATTGTCCAGCTCACCGAGCGCAAGACCGTCACCAATTCCGTAGTGTTCGCCTGCTCCCGCTGCACGTGCCACATCGGCGGGCACCCAACCGAAACCGCTCAGGAAGAACTCCGCCCAACTGTAGAACGGCATCTCGCCCGGCTCGAGGACCAATACGCCACGAACAGGTCGGGAAGGAACCCCACCAGCGCGCAGGACAGCAACGAAGGTGTCAGCAATTCCGGCGGAGTTTCCCCTACCGCTTTCCAGCACCTCGACGACATCGTCGCTTCCCTCCTCACTCCACTCCACGTTCGAGGTTATCCATGAATAGACGTTGCGTGCGAACTGCAACGGGTTGCTCGAGCCCCCGCTGGATGCGTTCGCCTCGACAACCGGCTCATCCACGGACAATCCCTCTCGCGACGAGGTGTAGCGGCGAAATAGTTCCCATTCGGTATCGTACGCCGTACGCACTGATCCCGTACTCAGATCGCTGATCACGGCAGCCCGCTCGAAGAGCTCATTTCGGCGGATGCCGACACGCGCACCCGCTCGATCAGCCGGCCATTCGTAGAGAAGCATCTCATCGTCGAGCGACAGCGGCTGTGGACCGTTCTCGGAGAGAACGAACGACTCCCGTTGCTGAACGCGGTCGGGCACACGCGGCATCCAGAACAGTAACCGGCCGTTCTCTCCGCGCGCCTCCAAGCCGCGTATCCGTATATTTCGTTCAACGACACTCTGCAACCGATCACCGAGCCGTTTCTCTCCTCCGACTCGACGAACCTCCACGGTCCCGAGCGAGAAGCGGTCGCTCTCATTTCCGCCGGGGAAGACAAGCCATACAGGTCCGCTCGCGGCGCCCGACGGAACCCGGACCCGAATCTCATTCGGTGACCAGTACTCGTACGCGTAATCGTCCGGCGCCGGGCGAACCGACGCACCGTCGAGTCCGGTGAATTCAACCGCAGCCCCTGCCTGCCGCTGGCCGAATCCGTCGCCGGCGATAACGAGAACATCGCCGATCGCCGGATCGCCGGGCGAATAACCGGAAACTTGCGCGGCCGTCCGTCCTTCGCCCCCGGCGCGAGGCACTTCATCGCGGTGGCGCAGGAGCACTCCTTCACTCTCCCCGCTATCGGTAGCGACTACGACAAGACCGGACTCGGAGAAATCGGGCAGGGAAAACGAGATTTCCCTGTCACTCCACCTGAGATATCTCGACGCGGTCAGTCGCCGGCCGGCGATCCACACGGACGACGCACCGCGCTCATCACCGAAGTTGCGACCGGTGATTGTGATGACTTCACCGTCGGCACCAACCGACGGATCGAGACGATCGATTTCCGGACTACGATCGGTCAGCAGCAGCAACAGGGTGATAGCGACTATAAGCGAAAGAAGTATGAGTGCCGGAACAGCGAACGCCGGTCGTCGAGAAAATGCGGGCATGCGCTACTGTTCGGCCTGTGGCAGATACGGCTCGACCTTTATCTCGAGCTCGACATTCAATACGTTTTCGGTCCGTTCGTCGGATGGTGTCGTTCCGAGGGGGAAGAAGAGCACCGGTTCGCCCAGCGATATCGGTATACTTTCATACGCGGAGCGGTACGTGACTTCTTCGGTTTCGCTCGAGCCGAGCCATGTTTGACCCTGGGCGACGAGTATAAGACGATCCCCGTCCTGATACGGTGTAAACTGTACGTTCAACACGAGCCCGCCACCCTCGAGCTCTACCTGCACCGCACGTCCGGAAATGGTGAGCTCGGTGAGCTCCATGTTCCAGACGGTCTCGTGCCCGTTCTCGGTGACTCGTGCGACTATCTCGATAACCAACGCCCGGTCCTGCAGGAGTTCGATCGCCTCCTCGAGATCGAACGAATAAGCGGCTGGAACGGCGTTCAGTAGAATCGCCGCTGCGGCCAGCGACCGCAGCGCAGCAGTCCGCCCGGCGGCTCGCATTAACGCGCACCTCCGCGTACCCCGAACTCGGCATCGACCGCTCGTATCAGACGCGCTTCGCCCTGATAGGCAAAGCGGGCGTTCTCCGGCATCTCGATGGTTACCTGCCGTACCTGCTCTCTGGCATTCAACGCCTGAAGCAACGCACCGACCTCATCAGGGTCATCGAGGCGAACGGTTATCTCACGATCGACCGCCGGACGAGCCACCTGCGTCGATACTTCCACGACCCCTGAAGTGATTGCGAGATAGGAAATCAGCACTCCTGCCCCGAGCAGAATGAACGCCGCTGCCGCTGCGAGCGGCATGGGAAGCGAGACGCGCTTACGGAATACATCCGGTTTGCGAATGTCGTGACGAGCCGACCGGAGCTGTTCCCACACACGCTGTTGTGCTGCTTCGAAGTCAGGCTCGGGCTGAGCCTTCAAGGCGTGGCCGGCGGCACGGATTTCCTCGAGCCGGTTCCGCCATTCGGGGTCATCAGCGAGGCTCGCCTCAACCGACGCCACCATTTCCGGCTCAAGCTCATTATCGTAATAGGCGGACAACAGTTCATCGTCAGGGCACATACACGTCTTCTCCCTTCAGAAACTCCAACAGCCGTTCGCGAGCCCGAAACACGCGAACCTTGACGTTGCCTTCGCTGATTCCCAGTATGGAGCCTATTTCCTTGTAACTCAGCTCTCCATATTCCTTCAGAACGAGCACGGAGCGCAGCTTATCGGGCAGCTTGTCGAGCGCCTGTTGCACCGCGTCGGCCGACTCTTCCCGTAATGCGGTGACTTCGCCCGACTCAACAGTCGGTTTTGGTTCATGGTAGGAGCGCTCATACGCCCGACGTTCGCGCCCCTTCCGTTTTTCGTGGTTCAGCGCGAGGTTCTTCGCCACGCGAATGATCCAGTACTTGCCCTGCTGTGCGTCAGGTATCGTATCCATCCGTTGGTAGTAGCGAATAAAAGCTTCCTGACAGATTTCTTCGGCGGCATCCATGTTGTTGGTGATTCTATATACTACGCGCACCAATATCGGGAAAACATCGGCGTAGAAGCGCTGGAATTCGCTGTCTCTCTGGCTGTCCCACGTCATAATACCAACAACACTGCCCCACCGAAAGTTACATCCGGGTCATCGTGCCCGGCCGACGACGCTGACACTCGTGCCCGACGGCCGGTCCTCGAGGACAAATCCACGCTCTTTCAGTATATCCCGGATTTCGTCCGCCCGGGCGAAATCCTTCAGCTTACGCGCCTGCTCCCGCTCTGCGACGAGCTTCTCTACCTCCTCGGGTATCTGCTGTTCGGCGATCGCCTCGGCTATGAGGTTCAATCCGAGCACTCGGTCCATAGACGCGAGCGCAGTCAGGATCTCCTCAACGGATCCGGTCTCCGCCTTCGTGAGTGTCTGCACGGCGGCAAGCATTTTCGGTGTGTTCAGATCGTCCTCGAGCGCAGCGCAGAACTCTTTGAGCGCCGCTTCGGCGGTGCCACTCGCATCGGCACCCTTGACCGTCGTACCGTCCGCCATTCCGCCGGCGAATCCCGTTTGGCGTCGACCGAGCTCCTCCGCCACATCCGGTGCCCGCTCGGCAAGCCCTCTGATACGTTCGACAAGCCGCAGGCGAGCACGCCTCGCGGCATCCAGTGCCTCCAACGAGAAGCGGATCTCACTTCGATAATGGGCAAGGAGACAGAAATAGCGATAGTCGAGCGGGTCATATCCGGCTTCGGTGAGTGTGTCGAGGGTTACGAACGAACCCGAGCTCTTGGCCATCTTTCCCTTGTCCATAACGACGAACTCGTTATGAAGCCAGTAGCGAACCCACTGCCGCCCTGTTGCCGCCTCGCTCTGGGCAATCTCGTTGCTGTGATGCACGGGAATGTGATCGACACCTCCGCAATGAATGTCGAACTGTTCGCCGAGATACCGCATGCTCATCGCGCTGCACTCGATATGCCACCCCGGATAGCCACGCCCCCACGGCGAATCCCAAAGCATCGCCTGGTTCTCAAACTTGCTCTGCGTGAACCACAGTACGAAGTCGTTCGGGTTGCGTTTATTCGGATCGACCTCGACCCGCCCGTGCTCGCTGCTTCCGACGCCGGTGTCGCCCCCGGCCGACCGAACGCGGGCGAGTTCGCCGTACGAAGGGAATTTGGAGATATCGAAGTAGATATTACCGCCTCCGCGGTAGGTATATCCGCGCTCTTCGAGACGACGGATGAGAGCGATCATATCGTCAACGTGCTCAGTCGCGCGGGGCGTTACATGAGGACGCGTAATATTGAGGCTGTCCGCGTGTCGGAAGAACGCATCGGTATAGAACTCCGCGATTTCCCATACTGATCGTCCCGTTTCGCGTGAGCTCTTGACCATTTTGTCTTCGCCGTCATCGGCATCGTCGGTGAGATGGCCGACATCGGTGATGTTCATTACGTGACGCACGGCATAGTCGAGGTATTCGAGCGCACGGCGCACGATATCGACAAAGATGTACGCACGGAGATTGCCGATATGGGCGTAGTTATAAACGGTTGGTCCGCAGGAGTACATACGCACCACCGACGGATCGATCGACGCGAATGCCTGCTGTTTTCGTCCCAATGTATTGAAAAAAGTCAGTCCCATTTCCACTCCGAGGCGAATTGCAGCCGTAAGGAACACCGCATGTAACGAGCGAGTCGCCCGCGCTTTGAGGTAGCCGTGCGGCTGGATCATCTTCTAAGATATCCGACGTGGCTACGCTACAGGATATTTGCGCCCGAATCAATATCGAGGGCGAAGTGCGCTTCGACGAGCCG
>SLIN01000290.1 GCA_007135605.1 Spirochaetales bacterium
AGCTCGACGGTTCGCAGACCGTCCATGACATCTACTGCGGAACGGGAAGTATCTCGCTGTTGGCTGCCCGACACGCCCGGTCGGTCTTCGGAGTGGAGAGCGTGGAAGAGGCGATTCTCGGTGCTCGCGAGAATGCAGTGCGCAACGGTATCGGGAACTGCACCTTCGTGACCGGCGAAGCCGAAAAAGTGCTTCGCGACGGCTTTCCGGGCGATGCCGGCCGACCCGATCTCGTGATCGTCGACCCGCCGCGCGCCGGCCTCCATCCCCGCATGGTCGACACCCTGCTCGCCGAGCGGCCGCCGCGCATTATCTACGTCAGCTGTAAGCCGTCTACGCAGGCGCGCGATGTAGAGCGGCTCTCGCAGGCATACCGGGTGACCCGCATGCGCGGCGTGGACATGTTTCCGCAGACGTTCCACATCGAATGTGTAGTCGAGCTTACGCGCGCGGAGTAGGCAGGCATCAGCGGGCGCGAGAACCCGTTGCGGTGATGCCGGTCTCACACATGCAGCGCGAGCAGATATGCCACGTGCGCCCTCTATGCTACAAACATGTAGACGTAGACGCTGAGCAGAGCGAAGAAGCCGGTGAGCAACAGCGCGATATTCGGGAAGTCGAAACGGATCTCGCGAATCGTTCGCAGAAATGCCGCTCTGCGCAGAACGAAGTAGTAGACTGCTGCGGCGACGGCGACGGTGAGCCCGAAGGCGACGAATTTGTCGAGATAAAAGGCTCCCTCGACGGTCACATCGACGGCGAAGAGGTAGTTGACGATTGGTCGCGCGGCGATACCCATAATGATGCAGAGCGCAGCCATTGCGATAGACGAGCCGGCGACAAACGGGTCACGAGGAACGGTCCGCTCTCCACGCGGGCCGAAAAGAATCGTGGAGTACTTTGCGAATATGAGCGTCGTGCCGAAGTTGATCACATAGATCAGCGTTTCATGCGCGCCCTCGAATCCGGTCTGGATGAGATACTTCGAGATCGATCCGTTGAAAAACGGCGTTCCGATAATGCCGAGAATCGCGAGGACCGTTGCGGTGCCGACGATCGGCATGCGCACGAACAGGCCGCTGATCCTGTTAATGTCCTTTGTTCCGTATTCCTTGGCGATCGCGCCCGCCGTAAGGAAGAGGAGGGCCTTGAATACTCCGTGGTTGAGAATGTGGTAAACACCGCCCCAGAACGCCTCATACGAGCCGCTGTTCAGCCCGACCATGATCAGCCCGATCTGGCTCACCGTCGAGTAGGCGAGAATGAGCTTCAAGTCGCGCTGCGTGATGGCGATGAGAAAGCCGAGAATCGCGGTCACCGCCCCGACGACGAGGAAGAACTCGTCCGCGAGAATTGCCGCGGCAAAAATCTCGCGGAGGCGGATGAACATGTAGATACCCACCTTCACGAGAAGCCCGGACAGTGCGGCCGATACGATACTCGGCGCACTCGGTGTGCCGTGCGCATGCGGCAGCCAACTCGAAAGCGGCATAATGGCCGCCTTGAGTCCCACCGCGGTCATAAGCAGTGCATACGGCATAACGAGCGAACGCGTGTCGGAGATCATAGCGACGCGCGTAGTCATCGCCTGGAAATTGAGCACGCCGAGGCTGCGATAGACGAATCCGACTCCGAGGAGGAAGAACGACATCGCCGCGAGGTTTATAAGGAGATAGAGCGTTCCGTCGTACAGCGCCTGCTTGCCCCGCTTCCACATAATCAGAACGCTTATGATGATCGTCATCACCTCGATCATCACGTAGATGTTGAAGATGTCCTGCGACAGAAAAACGCTCAGCGTAACACCCTGGATAACCAGAAAGAGGAACTGGAACATGTTGTCGGTGTACTGCTTGCGGAAACTGAAGACGATGAGAAAGAGGTAGATCAGCGTCGTAAATAGCACCATCGCGCTACTGAGCAGGTCGGCACGCAGGGCGATGCCGACGACAGGAGCCCAGCCGCCGACCTGTTGCAGCACAGTGCCGCCGGCACGAACGTCGACGACGAGTGACACCGCCATTCCGAGCAACACGAGTTGAGAGGCGAGCAGAACGTACTTGAACCAGACCCGCGGGAGAAAGTAACCGACCGTCGCGATGAAGACCGGTCCGATCACGAAAAGGTACAGCGGCATTACCGGCTCTCGATCCTCTTGATGATTTTGCTCCAGTCGGAGGTCCCGTGTTTGCGAAAGAGACTGATGAATATGGTCAGGCTGACCGCCGAGACCGAGATGCCGATTACGATCGCGGTAATCATCAGCGCCTGCGGGAGTGGGTCGGCCATCCGTAGAAAGTCGGTATCTCCGACCGGCGGTACATCTCCGGCCCGTACGTTGACGGTAATGAGAAAGAGGATCGCCCCGACGTCCATGACGTTAATGGAAATAATCGTTTTGACGATATTGCGTTGCGTCACGATCCCGAACACACCGATGAAGAATATGAGCAGGCTCACCGTTTGCCCGTTTATGATCTCGGGCCCGAATGGGATATCAAACATCTCGCTATCGCCCCTCGTAGAAGCCGAACCGGAAGACGACGATTGTCAGACCGAAGGCCACCTTTAAGCCGATTACGATATTCATGAAGATGAGATACGGCTCGCGGAGCGCTGCGAAGTGGTACTGCAGTCCGGCGAAGACGAACACACCCGGCACGAGCAGAATAACCGCGAAGAGCATTTTCTCCAGATTGTGGCTCCAGTGAACGTCGAGGTCATTTTCCGGCAACACGATGAATCGGGCGAGGAAGAGGGTGGCGAGAATCGCACCGCCCTGAAAGCCTCCGCCGGGGGTGTTGTGACCGTTCAGGATTATATAGACGGCGAAGACGATAATAAACGGATAGAGGACGCCGGTCATGATACTGACGATTTCGCTGCGAGTACCCGAGATATCGATCTTCAACCGTGTCCTCCTACCTTGAAGAAGTGCAGCATCGCGATAATACTCACGAGCAGTATGAGCGCCTCGAAAACTGTGTCGTACATCCGGTAGTTGAGGTAGATGGCCGCCACGGCGTTTCGTGCTCCGGTGTCTTCGATGAAATTGTGGATGTAGTAGGCGCTCACGTCCGACTCATGCCCTTCCGGGTGAGCGGTGTAGATGAATAGCACAAAGCCGAACAGAAGCAAAACCAGAACCGTAACCAGAACGGTGCGCGTCATACGACAATCTCCTCCTGCTCTTGCTCCTCGCCGAATCGTTCGATTTTGATGTTCAGGTCTTCGTAGCGAAGAATGAGCAGCATCTCAAGCTCGTCGACGACGAAATTCTCCCGATTGCCGTAGACGGTGATCCGTTCTCCCTCCTGCCGGATTATCAGGTCGAACTGACCGGTTTCCACCAGCTCGTCGACCGGATCGGGAGTGAACACCAGCTGTGGTTCGAGCTCGCGGTTGAAGCAGAACTCCTCTATCTCGCGGACAAAGTGTTCGTGCCGGGTTCCTTCGACGATCGTCCGGTCGGTGACCTGCGTGAACGCGTCGCTCGTGTACGCAATGTTGTACACCTTGTAACGCTTCAGCGCGGTCAGATAGAGCAATGTGATGAGCCCGCTTCCGATGACCGCCTCGGCGATTGCGACATCGGGCGCCTGGTAGTAGAGGTAGAGAAACGAACAGACCAGCGAGAATATGCCGAAAAAGACGACCGCCACGCGGAGTATCTCCGACCGGATTGCGAGCAGCGCGAGAAGAACAAGTGAGATCAGAAGGATCAATTCAACCACGGCCGAAATCCTTACGAATCTTGTAGCCGCTCTGGAACGCCGAATGGGCGAGACCGGTCGTGGCAAGCGGCGAAGTCAGTAGATCGAACAGCAGAATGATCGTGAGTTTCAGAACCACGATCCAGGAGCCGCTCAGCAACATCATCCCGAAGATCAAGGTGATAAACCCCATCGTATCGATCTTGCTCGTTATTACAACGCGCGCGTAGAAGTTCTTATACGCGAGGACGCTGTATATGCCGATCAGGCTGAACACGAGCCCGAGCGAGACGAGAAACCGGCCGGCGATCGTCAGAATCATACCTGTCCCTTTCCTTCTATGAAGCGTGAGATGAGCACACTCGCGATGAAACCGAGCAGGCTGTAGACGATGGCGACGTCGAGAAGAAAGGTCCGGTCGACGAGGAACGCGAAGACCACTATCGCCATGACCAGCTTTGCGGTAACCAGGTTGAGGCCGAGCACGCGGTCCCACACGGTGGGTCCGACAAATACACGCACGAGGCTGCCGGCTAGAAGAAAACCGATCACGACGAGCGTTATCACCAGAAAGTTCATCGCGTCTCGTCCTTTGACAGAAGGCGCTCGAATCCCCCTTTAATCTCCTCCCCCGCCTCGCCGGCGTCGTGCGTATGCGCATCGATCCAGAGCACCTGCAGATCACGCCCGCGCTTATCTACGGTTACCGTGCCGGGTGTCAGCGTGATCGAGTTTGCCAGAAGCGCGATGTGAAAATCGTTCTCGAGATCGGTGCGAATGTGAACGATATCGAGGTTCACCTTGCCGGTTACCAGGCGCCACATCGCCGCAAATCCGGCGGTATACACCTGAAAAACGAGATACACCGTGTACTTCAGCAGCGTCCAGGGACCGATGTGGTATAGCTGTGCGTAATCGCCCTTGAGCACGAACCGATTGCTGAAGTAGACGGCAGCGAACGCCACGATCGGGCCGCTCAAAATAATGAGCGGATGCGTGCTCTCGTTGAGCCCGACCCAAACTGCCGTGAGCAACACGACCACACCGAGGCTTGAACCTGTGTGCTTCATGGCCGGTATTGTTAGCACGAATCCGCAACGGACGAAAAGACAGTTATTGCTTTGTTCTTTTGGTGGCGGCTGCCGCGCACGCATTCCGCATTCTTGACAACGACAGTGGGGGTGCCTACGCTCAAAGCCATGCTGGCTGAAGTATTGACGGAGAATCTCGTGACCACCGATTTCTCGGCCCGGAGCAAGAACGACGTTATCGTCGGAATGCTCGACATGCTCTGCAGGACCGGGAAGGTTCGCGACCGGGACGCGGCGCTCCAGGCGCTCATGGATAATGAATCCCGAATGTCGACCGGGATGGAGCACGGGATCGCGATCCCTCATGCGAAGACCGACGCGGTCGACGAGCTCCTCGCCTGCGTGGCAGTCACTAAAAAGAAGATAGACTTCGAGAGCCTCGATCGAAAGCCGGCACGCATCTTTATCATGACGCTGTCGCCGAAAGGGCGCACCGGACCGCACATCCGGTTTCTCGCGGAAGTCAGCCAGCTGCTCAAGGACGAAAAGCGACGAAAACAGGTGCTCTCGGCGAAGACGCCGGCTCAGCTCCTTTCGATTCTGACCGACAGCGAATTATAGGTGTCCGGCGGCATGGGAAGGTGGGCGAGCTCAACCGCTTTTCCGGACCGTCCGTTCGACCAACACGATACCGGCAATCACGACCGTAACACCGACCGCGATGGTGAAGACCAGTATTCCGGTGGCAGGAACGGTCTCCGGAAGATCTGCCGTCGCGCGCCCGTAGACTGCGACCAATGCATTGGCGGCAATATGGGCGAGTATCGCCGGATATACCGAACCGGTACGGTAACGCAGATAGCCGAAGAGCAGGCCGAATGCGAATGCCGCGATGATCTGTATTGGTACGAGATGGACGATGGCGAATAGCGCCGAGGTGTACACGATGCCGGCGACCGCACCGAGCGTGTACGTGGTCGCGGGTTGAATGATCTCGCGAAAGATGAGCTCTTCGCAGATTCCGGGTATGACGGCCACCGCGATTAGCACGACCACCGGGTCGGCGGCGAAGATAACTTCCTGTATGTCGCGATAGCGGCCCATATCGATGTCGAGCAGCGCCAGGATTCCGGATTCGACGAGTTGGCCGCCGAACGTGAGCACGACCACCGGAATCGCCAAAGAGAGCAGCAGGTGCAGGTCGCGGATACGGCTTCGCGTTGCCGGCATGAGAATAGGGCGGCCCAGTTGTGCGATCACGAAGAGTGCGATGATCTGCGAGATTCCCACCGTCGCGAGCAGGGAGTTCGGCGAATCGAGCATCCGGGCGGCTTCGGCCGGGGGTGCGAGCGCGTGAAGCAGCAGCCCCGCCGCCGCCGAGGTAAGCATCTGGATGGTCGGGAAGAGCGCGGCGAGCAGGAGCGGGTAGAGAATTCGTTGCCTGTTTCGCGAGAATTCGCTCGTTCCCATGCGGTTCGCCAAGCGTAGTCGGTGCCCGGTTCGCGGTCAAGCGTGCGAGAACACGTACGGTTGCTTGACGGTCGAGAATTCGCTCGACCATAATACGCCGCGTACGTCAAATGCCGCGTCGGCGGCCGTGGAGGAAAGAACGAAACATGAAGGAAATGATGGGACACGCCCCGGGACGGGTATTCTTGTCCGCAATCGCCCTTTCGGTGGTTGCGTTCATCGTAATCTCGTTTTCCGGCATACTCGAGCAGCAGATCCTGCTGTTCGGCTGGATGACGCCGCCGCTGTGGATCGGCATGGCTTTCACCATATTCTGGTTGATCTGCTATATGATCTACTTCTTCTTTTTCTGGCCGTATCGTTAAGGAGAGCCCATGGGTGTCATAATAACTTCGCTTCTTCTGTTCGGCGCGGTCATTATCGGAATGGCGGCGTATGGTTACAAGATCTCCGCCAAGACCGCTGAAGACTACATGCTCGGCGGGCGCACGATCGGCGTCGTGGTCATGTTCTTTTTCGTGCTCTTCGCGATCTCGAGCGCGTGGACCTTCTACGGGTTCCCGGGCGTCCTGTTTCGCCAGGGGCCCGGCTACGTCGCCTTTATATGGGGGTCGGTTCTCGGCTTCGCAATGCTCTATATGCTGATCGGACCGCGCCTCTGGGCGATTTCGCGGATAAACCGCTATCTGAGCCCGATCGAAGTATTATCCGAGCGCTACGAGTCGAAGGGACTGCGAATCGTGCTGTCGGTTTCGATTCTCGCGTTCGTGGTGCCGTACATCGGAATTCAGCCGCTCGGCGTCGGCGCCGGGTTCCGTGCGCTCACCGGACTGCCCGCGATCTACGGGGCGGTGTACACGGTGATTCTCCTGGTTGCACTGGTTCTGCTCGGCGGCATGCGTATCGTGGCGTGGGTGAATATTTTCCTCGGGATGGTGTACGTAACCGCGCTTCTCGGCTCTCTGATCTGGGTGGTGAACGCCGCGCCGCAACTCGAAGGCGGAGGCCTCGTCGCCGCAGCGCAGCGACT
>SLIN01000032.1 GCA_007135605.1 Spirochaetales bacterium
ACCCGCCCAGCTTCGGCGGCGCCTTGCTCGGCGGATCGTCGAGCTCCGGTTTCGGTCCGGGCCGCTCCGTTATGATGCGAGCGAGCTCTTCGATGCCGCGATCGAGCTGCGGATCGCGTCCGGCGGCGTAGTCGTGGGGCGCGATCTCGACCTCGATATCCGGGTCGGTTCCGTAGTTCTCCACTTTCCAGCCGACGTCGGTGAACCAGAAGGAGAACTCCGGCTGCGTCGTAACTCCGCGGTCGACGAGCGTTTCACGGGGCCAGATGCCGACCACGCCGCCCCAGGTGCGTTTGCCGATCAACGGCCCGAGCTCGAGTCGCTTGACGCTGTGCGAGAAGATGTCTCCATCGCTTCCTGCCTGTTCGTTGGTGAGCGCGACCATCGGGCCGGGCGGGGAGTCCTCCGGCCACGGCTCGACATCGAACCACCGTGTCTTTACATACGCTGTGCGTTTGCGGGCGAGCTTCTCCAGCAGAAGGGCGGAGACGAAACCGCCGCGGTTGAACCGAACGTCGACGAGGAGCCCCTCGCGCTCTATCTCCGGGAGGAACGAGCGGTGGAACTCGGCGAATCCCGCCGGTCCCATGTCGGGGATGTGGACGTAGCCTGCCCGCCCTTCGGTGCGCTCGTGGACGAGCGACCTGTTGCGCTCGACCCAGTCACGGTAGCGGACCCGGTGCTCGTCGGAAAGCGTTCGCACTCGGACGGTGCGCCGTTCCTCACCTCGCTCGTTGCCGACGGTCAGGGCGATTTCGCAGTCGGCTTTGTTCACGAGCAGGTGCGCGGGCGAGAGCTCGCGAGAGACCGATTGGCCGTCGATTGCGAGAAGGCTCGCGCCCTCTTCGACCGCGACGCCCGGCCGCAGCAACGGCGAGCTCGATCGCGCCTCGGCGGTGTCACCGCGCACGATCCGCTGGATATACCAGAGCGAGCGCTGCTCATCCCCCCCCAGATCGGCACCGAGCACGCCGACGCGGTAGCGCGGGGTGCTGCGATAGTCGCCTCCGATCTCGTAGGCGTGCGATGTTCCGAGCTCGCCCTGCATCTCCCACATGAGATCCGAAAACTCGCCGCGCGTTCCCACCCGGTCGAGCAGCGGCAGGTAGCGCTCGTAGACCTCCTGCCAGTCGACCTTTGCGAGATCGGGGGTCCAGAAGTGGTCTCGCTGCAGGCGCCACGCGTGCCGGTACATCTGCCTCCATTCTCCGGGCGGTTCGACCGACGCTTTGATCCGCGAGAAATCGATCCAGCCGCTCTCGCGTCCCGGTCCCTTCGCGGCCGCCTTCTCGTCCGGTTTCTCGCCGGCCTTGACGACCCGCAGCTTACGCCCGCTGCGGTACACCATCGTGCTGCGGTCGGCGGAGAGCTCGAGATCGTTGACCCCCTCGAGGATCGACTCGGCTTTCTGCGTTTCGAAGGTGAACGTTTCGACGGTGGCTTTCCCCTCGCCGTTGCCGGTGAACGACATCGGTTCGTCGAGCATGCCGGAGACCGGTTCGTGCAGGAGCATGAGCTTGCCGGGAAGGGCGTAGAGGCGCCGGTAGCGCCCTTCTGAGACGGGGAACGCTTCGATGCGGTCGGGCAGTCGGTCGAAGTCGATCTCGACCGGCTCCGGCGGCTTCCTGTCTGTTTGTTGTTCGCCGGCGTCCGCGTGGTCGGTGCTCGAGTTGCTGTCGGACGCGCCGGCGCCGGTGCCGGCCGACTTGTCGGCCTTGTCGTCGGAGCCACCGGACTCACCGCCGTTTCCATCATCATCAATCATAAATGGTGACTTCTCGCTCTGCCGGAGCGTCAGCGCGTACGGCCGGCTTCCGCGCGGGAAGGAGAGCTCGAATTGCAGCTCGTCCACGACCGGATTCAGCTCGCGGTAGCCGATGAAATAGAGATACTTCCCGCTCGGGTCGAAAACCGGGCGGATGTCGGCGAGCCCGGGGCGCGTCGCGTCGCGCACCGTGCCGTCTCGCGAGTCGCAGATCCGGATGACCGTGGTGCGCGGGCCGTTCGAGCAGCCGTAGGCGATCCATCTGCCGTCCGGCGACCAGTCGAGTCCGGCGATTTCGCTGTAACGGCTGCGGTCGACGATTGCGGCCTCCGGTTTTTCGGGGGTGATGATGATGAGCTCGTTGCGGTGGTTCGAAAGGGCGATCCGGGTGTCGACCGGCGATACCACGAGCTCGCGGGGGCGGCCGATATCGAGGCCGAGCTCGGCCTCGCCGAGGCGTTGCGGTGTCTCGAGTCCGTCGCGGGTATGCAGCTCGAGCGCTTCTTCGCCGCTCGCATCGGAGATGACCGCGATCCGGTTGCCGTCGTGTAGCCAGCGCGCGAAGCGGTAGCGCACGCCGTCGCGCTCGCCGAGCTGCACGGCCGGGCCCTGCCAGTTCGCGAGAACGAACGGCTTGCCGCGCGTCACGAGCGAGAGCGACTTCCCGTTGGGTGCCGGCGCGTACTCGTCGAGGTAGCGCGCGGGTTCGTAGAACTTGCGATTGCGCTGAGTGCGCGGGCTCGCATAGGTTACCGCGACACGGACGGGCTCCGCGGCGGGTGAGCTGTCGCGGGTATCGGTGCGCGCTCCCCGCGCGCCGGCGGGCTCGCCGGCCATGTCCAGCACGAAGAGGTCGGCGCCGGCGTGATAGACGATCCGGCGGCCGTCGCTGCTCGGGTGCCGCACGTAGTAGTCGGTGTGCGATGTATGCCGGGTGAGCTCTTCGCCGGAGGGCGTGCACGAGTAGAGATTGCCGACCCCTTCGTGGTCGGATGTGAAGAAGATCCGGTCGCCGACCCACAGCGGGTGCGTCACATTGCCGGGAAGCGAAATCAGTCGCTCGAACTCGCCGCTGCCCTCCGCATCGATCCAGAGATCGCCTGCGGTGCCGCCGCGATACCGTTTCCAGTACGCCGGTTCGCGAGTGACCATGCCGTAGCGCCCGATCACCATCCGGCTGCCGGGGCCGAACGACGCGGTGAGTGCCGGGCCGACCGGCAGCTCGCGCACCTGTCGCGACGCCGGGGAAACGGTGAAGAGGCGCATCATCCGCTCGAACGGAGAGCCGCTGTTGGTGGCGAACACGACTTCACCGGCCGGTGTCCACCCGCAGACCATAGTCGCCGCGCCGAGAAAGGTCAGCCGCTCCGGCGGTCCTCCGAGGGCCGGTATCGTGTATACTTCACTGACTCCCTCTTCGCGACCGGTGAAGGCGATACGTTCGCCGTCGGGGGAGTAGCGCGGGTAGCTGCTCGCACCGAGTCCGGTCGTCAGTCGGCGAGCGACGCCGCCGTCCGCGGGCACGGTCCACAGGTCGTCCTCGCCGGCGAACACGATCGTATTCTCGAAAATCGACGGAAACCGGTAGTAACCTTGCATGGTACCTCCAATGTCCGGCGCCCCCGCGCCTGCACATCACAACTTCCTAACACTCATTCCGTTTCCGCGCAACGTAGTTGACGGATATTCCCGAGTAATATTTTGTCTGATACCCGTCTTTCCAGGCTCGCCGGGGGCAGTGAGGGGGCCCGGTGTCGGTTCGTGCAACTATTGCATCGAAGTTGCATTGACAGTGCGCCCGCGAGCGGTAAACATGGAATCCGCATGAAGCACGTCCCGCTCAAAGAGATCGCGAAAGCCACCGGTGTATCGGTGTCCACCGTTTCGCGAGTCATGACACATCACCCGGGCATCAGCGAGGCGACCCGCGAGCGGGTGCTCGAGGCCGCCCGCGAGATGCGTTACGCCCCGCACGGGGCCGGGAGAAGCTTGTCGACGAACAGGTCGATGACCGTCGCGTTCCTGTCGTATCGACGCCGTGTGCCGTCCCGGATGGTGACCGCATCGAGCGATCAGACCGGCGTGCTCGACGTGCTCGAGCCGGAAGGGTACAGCCTGCTCGTGGGAAGTATCTCCGACGAGGAGCTCCGCCGGCCGCGTGAGTTGCGAATCCTGCGGCAGCAGCAGGTGGACGGACTGATTCTCGAAGGGCCGACGCTCCCCGCGGCGTTCGTCCAGGAGCTGCACAACATGGGTCTCCCGATGGTCCATGTCGACGGTACCGAGGGGAGCGGTCGCATCGATATGGTCCTGCACGAAAACGAGCGTGGCGCGCGGGAGATAACCAACCATCTGCTCGAGAGGCACGGCCGCCGCCGGCCGGTGTTCGTGAGCGGCCCGTCGTCCTGGATCAGCTCGGCCGAGCGACGGCGCGGGTACGAGTCGGCACTCGCAGCGTTCGGCATTGACCCGGTTGTGATCGAGATGCCGGATACGACCACCGAGACCGGCGCCGAAGCGGCGCGGGTCGTCTTCTCGGACCACGGCGACACCGATGCCGTGGTTGCGGTAAACGATGCGGTGGCGTTCGGCTTTATGAACGAAGCGAAACGCCGGAAGATTTCCATACCGGGTCGGCTTGCGGTGACGGGGTTCGACGATATTTCGTGGGCCTCCTTCAGTCATCCGTCGCTGACGACGGTGCGCACCTACCCGGAGGAGATGGGGCGCCAGGCCGCATCACGGCTGCTCGAGCTCATGCGACGCGCCGGCGATGGCCCGCCCGCCCCCGTGACCGTCCGCGTCGGCGGTGAGCTGATATGCCGCGAGTCGTGCGGCTGCAATCCCGAGTAAAAAATGTTTGACGTCGTACGGAAGTGGGCATAGACTGGCTCTTGCATGGGGTGCAAGCGATTGCACACTCATTGCACACTGAAGTGCGATTGCACAGTGAGTGCAGGGAGGTAATTATGGTACGGCGTATTGCACCGGTACTGGTGCTTGGCATGTTAATATCGGGGCTCCTCTTCGCCGGTGGAGCGGCGGAGGCGGATCCGGACGCCCCGGTGGAGATCCGGCTCGCAACGTGGGCGGGCGCCTCGGAGGCGAACGAGCTGCAGGAGATCCTCGACGAGCTCAACGACCGGAGCGAGACCTACTACATCACGCAGGAATCGAGTCCTGCCGAGTACTACACGAACCTTCAGACGCAGGTTGCCGGCGGCACGGCGGCCGATCTGATGTGGCTCGACCAGGACAATCTGATCGACTTTGCCGCCCGCGGCGCGCTGCTCGATCTGACGGAGATGATCGAGGGGGATGACCACCCCGCAGCCGACCTCGACGGCTATTTCGAAACGCCGCTGGAACGCTTCACCTATGACGGTCGCGTGTACGGCCTGCCGTGGATTTCCATGCCGGTCATGCTCTATGTGAATGTGGACCATATGCGCGAGATCGGCGTCGATCCGGAGCAGATCAACGACTGGACGTGGAGTGAGTTCCGCGATGCGGCGATCGAACTGACCCGCGACAGGCAGGGACGTACTCCGGTGGACAGCGGATTCGACCCCGACGATATCGAGCGATATGCGTTCTCGATGGTTCCGGGGTGGCCGCCGATTCAGCAGTGGATCTGGCAGGCCGGCGGCGAGGAGCTGACCGAGGACCTCTCGGCGTCACCGATCGACAGCGATGCCGCACTCACCGGGGCGGAGTTCATCTACGAGCTGCTCCACGAGTATCACATCGCCCCGAGCCAGAGCATTATCGGCGACCGCGGATTCGATCAGATGATGCGTGACGGACAGGTTTCGATGTTCATGGGCGGCGCCGCCGACGATCTCGAGCGCAACGAGAACTACGAAATCCGCGCCTTCGTGTTGCCCGCCGGTCCGACCGGCAGCCGCGCCAACTGGGCGTGGATCGGCGGCATGGCGATCTGGAGGGGCACCGATCACCCGGAAATCGCGTACGAGGCGTTCATGGACCTGAGTGACGCGATCCATCACTGGAAGGTCCCGTCGCCGCGGATCGATCTGGCGAATGCGGAGACGATCATCGAGCTGCAGCCACATAAGGTGGACTCGGCGGAGAACATCATCACATCGCTCGAGCACCTTCGCGCTCCGAACCTCTTTCCCGGCTACTCGGAGTGGGCGACGATCTTCGGTGAGCGCTACGTCGATCCGATCGTGCGCGGCGACGAGCGTCCGGCGGATATCGCAAGCGACGTCCGCGCGATGCTCGAAGACGTCCTCGAGGACTATCGCTGATACTGTCCGAGCGCGCGCCCGGTCCCATGCCGGGCGCGCGTGGCCGAACGGTCGGATCAGTGAGTGCGATCGTTGAGGAGGAGGGACGCGCGGCATGCAACCGCATCTGGCAACTGCTATCCGGTTCGTAATCGTTCTCGCCGGTGTATCCGGGCTTATGGTGCTCGTTCATCGTGGTTTGCGTCTGCTGAACGTCCGCCGCGAGGCGGCCACCGGATACGCGCTGATCACCCCGTGGCTGGTCGGGTTCCTGGTATTCACTTCGTTCCCGATGATCGCCTCGGCGTACCTGAGCTTCACCGACTACAATATCCTCCAGCCGCCGAACTGGGTCGGGCTGGAGAACTTCCGCCGGATATTCACGCGCGATATCGATTTCTGGCCGGCGATCAGGTTGACGCTTCTCTACGCGTTCCTGAGCGTGCCGATCGGGGTCGCCGGAGCGCTGGTGGTTGCCATGCTGCTGGCCAACGACCTGCGCGGGATCGGCATCTACCGCACCGTGTACTATCTGCCGACGGTTCTTCCGGAAGTTGCGGTGGCACTCCTCTGGCGCTGGATTTTCAATCCGCAGGCCGGGCTGCTCAACCGGTTCGTCGTGCCGGTGTTCCGATTATTCGGCCTGTCGCGACCGGACTGGTTCGGCGACCCGACCTACGTTCTGCCGGCGTTCGTGATCATAAGCCTGTGGGGGATCACCGGCGTAAACATGGTCATATTTCTCGCCGCGTTGAAGAATGTCCCGCTCCACCTTTACGAGGTGGCGTTTATCGACGGCGCCGGCGGATGGAAGCGTTTCCGGCACATCACCGTTCCGATGATCAGCCCGGTCATCTTTCTCCAGGTCGTACGGGGGATTATCGGTGCGCTGCAGATATTCACCGTGTACGCATTCACGAATCCGACACCTCGGGCCGGCAAATTCATGAGTTTCTACATCTACCAGACCGGCTTTCAGCAGTTCCGGATGGGCTACGCGAGCGCGCTCGCCTGGATTCTGTTCGCGATCATACTGGTGCTGACGTTGATGGTGCTCCGTTCGTCGGAGATGTGGGTTTACTACGAAGGAGAGCGTAAATGAGCACCGTCCAGGGCGCCGCCGGCGGAAAGCTCGCCTGGTGGGAGAGTCGCCGAACGCGCGACACGATACTGAGATCGATCTCGTACGTCGTGGTGATCGCCGGGGCGGTGGTGCTTACCGTTCCGTTTCTCTGGATGCTTTCGAGCTCGCTCAAGCCGGCCCACGCGGTGTTCGCATCACCCCCGGAGTGGATTCCGGATCCGGTCATGTGGCGCAACTATGTCGACGCGTGGACCGCCATGCCGTTCACGCGATTTCTCATCAACACCGTATTCATAATCGCGCTCGGTCTCTCCGGCGAGCTGTTGAGCTGTACGGTGGTCGCCTACGGCTTCGCACGCTACCGCTTTCCGGGGCGCAACGTGCTGTTCATCATTCTCCTTTCGACCATGATGCTGCCGTACGTCGTCACCCTTATTCCGACGTTCCTGATCTGGCGTACGCTCGGGCTGATAAACACGTTCGACCCGCTTGTGATCGGCGCCATCTTCGCGTGGGGGCCGTTCCACATTTTCCTCTTACGGCAGTTCATGCTTACCGTTCCGGTGGAGATGGAAGAGGCGGCGATCGTCGATGGGGCGCATACGATGCAGCGGTTCGCCTATATCATGATTCCGCTGATCCGTCCGGCGCTGCTCGCGGTCGGTGTGTTCACGTTCCAGGCGTTCTGGAACGACTTTCTCGGGCCGTTGATCTATCTCAACGACATGAGCAAGTACACGATGAACCTCGGTATCTACTTCTTTATGGGTGGACCGGCGGAAGCACCTCAGTGGCACTGGCTCATGGCGATGTCGACGATGCTGGCGCTGCCGGTGCTCGTGCTCTTTTTCCTGGCCCAGCGCTACTTCATAGAGGGGCTGACGGTGACCGGGTTGAAGGGGTAGTGGCTGAAGGGATAGCGCGGAGGCGGTGCCGCGGAGTCGCGGGCGATCGCGCACGCGCTGCTCCGACGCCCTGGGGCGGGGCGCGCCGGCATCCCACGACGGACTCCGAACGCTCCCGGGACGATCGAAACAAACGCACGACATGTGAAACGAGAGGCATAGATCGAATGAACACCACAACGTCGACTCCACAGCTCTTCGATATACGCGAGACCGGACTCGGGCCGGACCACTCGCTGATCATAGCCCGAACGTTCGGACTCTCCGCGGACCGCGTGGAGCGCATCACTGCACACATAGCAGGACTGAATGATGCGGATGTCAACCGGATTCTCGACGAAACGCACCGGCGCTTCGCCGGCCGGCACCGGGAGGTCGAGCGTCTCTTCGACGAGCGCGCGGCGCTCATTGCGGACCGGGCGCCGCAGACTTCTTCATGGCCGGACGAGCGACGGCGCCTGCTCGGCGCCTGCTTTCTCATGGAGTACTCGATAGCTTCCGCGGCGCTGTTCAATCCATCGATCTGTCCGCACCCCGACCAGAGCGGCCTTCGCTCGGGACAGCGCCGGGCGGTCGTCAGCCTGCGGGCGGTCGGGGAAGGGCACATCTCGAGCGTGCTCTTTCGCGAAGCGACGGTCGGCAACGGCGGTGAGGTGGAGATTGCGCCGGCGGTTGCGCCGCTCGATACGGGCCGGATCGAGGGTGACCCGTCGGACGGTGAGTACACGGTGCATTTTGCGGATGATGTTCCGCTCGGGGCCCGCGTGCTCTTCCCGGTTGCACCGGACGAGAAGGTGGGGCTCGAAGATGTGCGCCTGGTTGAGTTCACCGACCACGGTGGGCCCGCGGGGCGCGAGAGGGCGCGGGCAGTCGGCGACTCGGGCGAGAGAGACGGTGCGGCGACCGGGGTCAGCTACTACGGAACGGTCACCGGCTACGACGGCGAGCACGTGATACCGAAGATGATCGAGACCGGCGACTTTCGTAGCTTCCGGATATTCCCGCTCTCCGGCGCAGGTGCGGCGAACAAGGATATGGGGCTCTTCCCGCGAAAGATCGGCGGGCGGTACGTCATGATCGGCCGGCAGGACGGTCAGCGGATGTCGATCATGTATTCCGATTCGATCGAGCGGTGGGATGCAGCCGAGCTGCTGCGCGAGCCGCATTTCGACTGGGAGATCATGCAGATCGGCGGCTGCGGTTCGCCCATCGAGACAGACGAGGGATGGCTCCTGCCGATGCACGGCGTCGGTCCGTTCAGGCGCTATTCCATCGGCTTTTACCTGCTCGATCGCGACGATCCGGCGCGTGTGCGTGCGGTATCTCCGAGGCCGGCGATCGAGCCGGCGGACGACGAGCGCGACGGCTATGTGCCGAACGTGGTGTACACGTGTGGAGCGATGTTGCACCGAACGAGCCTGATTATGCCGTACGCCGTCAACGATACCGCGATTCACCTTGCGATCGGTGAGACGAAGCGGATTATCGACTCGCTGGTCGAAGTGTAGCGGCGCCGTGGACCCGGCCACCCGGTGTCTCGAGATGTGGCGGCGCCCGGCCGCCGGGCGTTTCGAAGTGTAGCGGCGCCGTGGGCCCGGCCGCCGGGCGTTTCGGGTGCAACAGTCGCTGAACTCATATGCGATCGCCCCCTGACTGTGGCCCGGTGCGTCTCACATCGAAGTTCCCGATCGCCGAACGCAGACAACTGCGAGAATTCCGCTTAGAATACTCTCATGTGTACTTCTATCGGAGCCCTTCCGGCCGGCCTCCTTCCGGCCTTAGGGTGAGAAATAGCCATGGCGTCGCGAACTCTGTTGCTTGTGGATGACGAGGCGATTATCGCTCTGGCGCAGGCCCGAATGCTGGAGGACTATGGCTACTCGGTCGTTCGGGCGACAAGCGGCGAGGCGGCGGTCGAGCATATCGAGCGCGGTGATCCGATCGATCTCGTGCTCATGGATATCGACCTCGGTCGCGGAATCGACGGACCAAAAGCCGCACGGCGTATACTCGAGATCCGTCGTCTGCCGATCGTGTTCCTGAGCGCGCACGCCGAGCGCGAGATGGTCGAGCGGGTACGCGAGATCACTCGATACGGCTACGTCATCAAGAACTCCGGCGATTTCGTGCTTCTCTCCTCGATCGAGATGGCGTTCGATCTCTTCGAAGCGCACGAGGAGATGCGCCGCAGTCGCGCGATGCGCGAGGCAATGCTCGCGAATATCGACGACGTCATCGCTATCGTCGATCGCCGCGGAATAACGAAGTATCGCAGTCCGAACAGTGCCCGAGTCTTCGGGTGGAACGCCGAGGAGGTCATCGGCCGGCCGGCGGGACAGAATATCCATCCGGACGATCGAGAGGAGATCAGCCGTGTGCTCTCAGACGCGATTCTGCACGAGGAAGGGACATGGCACGGTGAGTGCCGTTATCGCTGCAAGAACGATGGGTACCGCTGGGTCGAGTATACCGCCGTGAATCGATTAGGTGATCCGGATATCAACGGCATGCTCGTCACTCTGCGCGATATCTCCGAGCGCAAGCGCCGGGAGCGAGAGTTATCGGAGCAGAACGCATTGATAAGCACGATTCTCGAGAGTCTTCCGATCGGTGTCGCATTCAACCACATCGACAGCGGCAAGGTGGTCTTTATGAATCCGGCGTTTTCGCGAATCTACGGTTGGCCGGAAGAGGACCTTGTCGATGTGGAGCGCTTTTTCGAGTGCGTCTATCCGGACCCGGGGTATCGTCGGGCTATTCGCGATCGCGTACTGACAGACATCGAGAGTGGTGACCCCGAGCGGATGCAGTGGGACGAAATCGAAGTCAGGACCAGGGATGGGGAGCGGCGTATCATTCGGGCGGTGAATATCCCGATTCCCGAACAGGGCATAATGGTTTCGACGGTCAGCGACCGTACGGCTGCCGTTCGGGCGAAGCGCTCCCTCGAATGGCAACTGCACTTTCAGGAGATCGTTTCGGATATCTCCGCCGACGTGGTCAGAACATCGCCGCGGGAGGCGGGGGCAATCGACCGGACGATTACCCGCGCGCTGCGCCGTATCGGTGAGCTGTTCGATGCCGACCGCAACTTCGTGTTCCTCTTCTCCGCCGACCGGAGGACCATGGATAACACGCACGAATGGTGCGCGGAGGGGATCGAGCCGCAGGCCGATTCGCTTCAAAACGTTCCGATCGATCGGTACTCGTGGGCCCTCGGACGGCTCCGGAGGGGCGAACCGCTTGTCCTCGACGACATTGAGAATCTGCCGCCGGAGGCGACTCCGGAGCTCGAGAAGTTCCGCGAGCAGAAGGTCAGGTCGGTGCTGGCCGTCCCGCTGGTCACCGGAGGTGAGGTCATCGGATACATCGGACTACACTCGGTGCGCGGCAAGGTCTCGTGGTCCTCCGACACGATCGCGCCGGTGAGAGTCATAGCCGAGATTGTCTCCGGCGCGATAGCCCACGTGCGAGCCGACCGCGAGTTGCGCGAGAGCGAGCAGCGCTATCGGGAGCTGCTTGAGGAGCGCGAGCTGCTGCTGCGCGAGGTCTACCATCGCATCCGCAACAACATGTCGGCGATGAAGAGCTTGCTGTCGGTCAAAGCGAGAACTCTAACCGACGAACGCGCATCCACCGTCCTTCAGGAGGCGGCCGCCCAGATCCAGGGCATGATCACGCTCCACGAGCACGTGCGCTCCTCTACCGATTTCCGGGAGATCGCACTCGATTCCTACCTGAACGATCTGGTGGATGCGATACGGAACACGGCTCCGAAGTCGGTTGCGATCGACAGCGCCGTTGCCGTCGAGTCGCCACCCGTCGGACCGGAGATCGCCTTTCCGTTCGGTATTATCGTGAACGAGTTGGTTTCCAACTCGATACAGCACGCGTTTCCCGGGAAACGAGGCGGATCTATTTCGATTCGGCTGGTACCGGATGGCGACCGGCGCCTCCGACTCGAATACCGCGACGACGGTATCGGCTTTCCCGCGAGCACCGGCGGATATACGGAGTATCCGACAAATGGGAACGGCAGGTTCGGCCTGATTCTGATCCGGACGCTTGTCGAGCAAATGCAGGGAGCTCTTGATTTTCCGGAGGTGGAATCGGGAGAGGGGGCGGCAGTTGATATCGTGTTTCCGGTGCCGGTGAGCGGCCCCCGGCACGATACTCCATGACACGGTACCGCAGGCCGGCCTCAGCCGGCGGTACCGCATGCCGCGAGCGCTCCGGTCAGGTTCGGGGAGGTCGCAGGCGAACACCGCATCTGCCCGGCGCCTGCCGGGAGCTTCGTTCAGGCGCGAGCCGGTCCCTGATACGTCGCGCTGCCGAATCCGAGGATCAGAAAGCCGATGACCGAGAAGATCACCAGGCCTACAATGCCGAACGCGACGCTTTTTCCGAAGACCTGCGCGGTATCTATGCTGACGATAATCGCCGCCACGAAGTTCACGACCGGTATGAGGAAGAGTATGATCCACCAGACGGGACGTCCGACGATATCGAGCCAGACGATCAGATTATAGATCGGGATGATCGCCGCCCACCCCGGTTTGCCTGCCTTGGTGAAGATTTTCCACCACGCCGCGATTACGACGACTGCGATAACAAGCGGGAGAAGACCGAGTCCGGCGAGAAACCCGGTCGGCTCAGCCGCTGTTAGAACGATGCCTGGCATGAATCCGATACTCATGCGAATAGCCTCCTTAGAGCGATTCTCTTTGCGGGAAATGATCCGACATGACAATTGTGCAATGCGTGTCGGTACCCCGCAATGAAGGCCGACCGTATCACACAGAATTCGGAATCGCAATGCAATCGTTGCGGACAGGCAATCGGTGCGGACATGCAAGCGTGGCCGACAGGCGATATTCGTACCAAGTTCCCTTCCCTTGTCCGGACGTCTGTCCGCGGGCCGGTTATACGCCGGCGAACTACCGGCCTGAGTATTTGCGCTCGTGTGCTATTGTGGAAGGTAGGAGAGAATCGCTATGGCTGTTGAAGAAGCGAAGGCGCGACTGGTCGCCGGTCTGCGCGGCGAAGGTGCCCATCTGACCCTGGAAGAGGCGGTACGTGACTTTCCGGACGAGCTCATGAACGAGCGGCCGCCACACGTCCCGTACTCGTTTCACCATCAACTCGAGCACATCCGCATCGCACAGGAAGATCTGTTGCTGTATGCATCGAAGCCGGGGCATGTCTCGCCGGCGTGGCCCGACGACTATTGGCCGGCGCACGATGCGACGGTCGATCGCGACGGGTGGAACCGGACGGTAGCCTTGATACAGAGTGACCGTGAGCGCTTCATCGAGTTCATCGAGTCGCCGGAGTGCGATCTCTTTGCGCCCGCCGAACATATGGGTGGACGCACCGTGTACCGGGCGGCGCTACTCGCGATCGATCACACCGCGTACCATCTCGGCGAGTTCGTCATGGGCCGGCAGATACTTGGGCACTGGCGCTCGGAGCTCGAGCGGTAGGGGATTTGCGCGTGGGGACGGGAATGCGTACGCTGTACCTCGAGGTCCGGGGGCATCGGGTGTCGGGGAGTGGCGTCGGCGCCGCTACTCGAGCAATAGATGCTCGAAGCGTACACGGCAACCACCGGTGCTCGGGCTGGCGGCGTAGATCCCGGCGAGCAGCGGCGCACCGGCCGGCGGTGTCAGATGGGTGACCCGGAGCTGCCGCCAGCTATCATCATCCCCCGGACTCCAAAGTACATGGAAATCGTCACCGACCCGCCGGACTCGAAGCTTCAGATCGATCGGGCCCGCGGGATAGCTTTGTGTCGACCAGTCGGAGTAACCGCCCCGGGTGACAACTGCTCCGAGGTGAAACGAGCCGTCGGTCTCCATCTCGACCGAGGTCTTGATCCATTCGTCGGTGGAGAAGCGGACCATCAGTCCCGCCTGATCGAAATCGTGCATCGGCTCGTAGTGCACTCGAGTTTCGAGCATCATATCGCCGGCGGGTTCGGCATAGAGAAAGTGCCCGTTGTCACGTCGAAAACCGTAGTGAGTTCGCTGCCAGTAGTCGGTGTCCGATTCGGTGACAAGGAGCAGACCTCCGGCGCTGTCGGCGGTGTGCCATTCGGTCGGTTCGCAGTACCATTCCAACCCGGCGTCGAGCGATGCGGCGGAGAAGGTGAATCTCATGCGCTCGAGTATAGCGCAATCGGCCGGCGGGGCAAGCGGCTCACCTGCGCCGGCGGGCAAGGGGGTTAGTCGGCGCTTGCGAGGCGAGCGGCACGCAGGCGCCGGGCGGGGCAAATAACATCGCCGGTGCCTGCGGGCAGGCGACCGCCGCCGGCATGAGCAGGTACGCTTTCGCGCGGCAGTCCGCCGGCGAGTCTTGACCGCCGACCCGCCGGCTGCGGAGTATTGCGGGAGCGCGGGACCGCAATGGCGCGTGGGCGCTCGGACCGCCGGCTGCGGAGTATGGCGGGAGCGCGGGACCGGAACGGCACGCGGCCGCTCGGACCGCCGGCGTCTGCGCTCGAGAGGTGAATCGTGATGGGTGTACCGCTTCAGGAGGACAAGACGATCGGGCGGATTATTGGGTGGGCGGAGTCACACGAAAACGTCCGGGCCGTTCGACTTGTCGGGTCGCGGGCGAATCCGGACGGAGCTGTGGACGAGCTTTCCGACTACGATATCGAAGTACTCGTACACGAACGATCTCCGTTCGTCGAGGACACAGCGTGGCCGGAGCATTTCGGTGAGATCGCCGTGCGCTGGCCACTGACCCCCGGACCGACTTCCAGCGCGGAGTGGATTACGCAACTCGTACAGTACCGCGACGGACTTCGGATCGACTTTCAGATCACGGACCGCGATTCCGCGTTCGCCGAAACGGGCGAGGACGCCTGGTTGTTGCTGCTCGACAAGGAGTCGGGGTGGGTGTTCGATGCCGACGCTGCGTCGCCCGGCGAGGGAACATCCGGCGGCGGCGCCCACGCGGCCGGGCGTGGTACCGCCCCCCATGCGGAGCGGCCGATTCGCGGCCCGTCACTGCACGTCGACGAACCGCCGACCCTCGAGGAAGCTGTAGATCGGATTAACGCGTTCTGGTGGGATGTTCTCTACGTCGGTAAGGCGCTCTGTCGTGGCGAGCTGAACCTCGCGCGTTTCATGCTCGAGGCGGTTATCCGCTTTGAGATGATCACGCCGTTGCTGAGGTGGTACGCAGCCGCCCTGGCCGGCGAGCCGATCAACACGGGCCTTGCCGGGCGCAGGCTCCACGAGCACCTTCCGGAGTCGGTGTGGGAACACTACGTACGAACCTTCGCCGGCGCCGATGAGGAGGATCTATGGCGCTCGGTCTTCGAGTTGGGAGAGCTCGTCGGACGGATCGGGACCGACCTCGTCGTCCGTCTCACCTCCGGTACGCCGAGCGACCGACAGACCGAGCTCTCTCGCGATGGTGTGAAGTGGACGGGGGATTCTCCGCACGAGGCGAGCTCGAACGGCTTCGACGCGGAGGTGGGGTACCCCGCATACACCGACGAGGCGGTCAGCGGGCTGCTCGGGGAGCTGTACGAATTGTGGCGCGGGTCAGGCTGAAGCGTTGCCTGCCGTGGCCCACATCAGTGAGCTCTCCGAGGTGACCACTTCGCCCAGGTGGGCGGTCGCATTGGCGTACCAGACGATCCGGTAGTCGGAAAAGAACTCTATGCAGGTGACCCCGGAGTTGAAGAGGCGCATTCGGTTGGCGGAGAGACGCGCAAGCGGTATCTCGAGTGTCATCCCGACGAGATATCCGGAGAAGTGCGCGTGCGTGACGAGGGCGACGGACCGTTCTCCCGAGCTCCGCATCCGGCAGAGTTTCTCGAGCGTTCCCGAAGCACGTTCGACAAGTTCCTCCTTCGATTCATCGTCAGAGTCGGCCGCCCATCCACCGGTGGACGGGAAGCTCGAGTCGAGCCGTACGGAGGGGAAACGCTCCCGCATCTCAGCGGCGCTCAGGCCGGGATCGTCGTATAGCCGCCCGTACTCGCAGATCAGCGGCTCGGCGTGCACCGGAAGACCGAGTGGCTCCGAAATTGCGGCAGCAGTCTCCATCGTCCGGAGGGCGGGGCTTGCGATGACTCTCTGCGGCGGTGGTGTCTGACGGGAAAGCCATTCTCCGGTACGACGGGCCTGTTCGCGGCCGATATCGGTGAGACTTGAGTCATTCGAGTGTGAGCTTCTTTCGTTCTCACGTGATTGTCCGTGTCGAATTATGTAAACATGCACGTTCCGGACAGATTAACGAATCCGGAGAACGAGTCAATACCCGAGTCGGTCGTGTGCCGGCCGGTGGGGAGGGGGGATACGCGGGTGTCGCGTGCGGACGGCCGCAATGCGCCTACCAGCCGCCGGCGCGCCGGTGCAAGGGATGCATACCCGGATACGCGGGGTTCGCCGGTTGAAAACAGCATCATTATATAGTATTAATCATATATTATGAGTGGGTACAACTACGATATGGTGGTAATCGGTGGGGGGCCGGCGGGTATCGAGGCCGCTACCGAAGCCGGAGCGCACGGCTTCAGGACTGCGATCGTGTCGGCCATGCCGATTGGCGGGAGGGCGACGTACGGAAGCCTCCTTCCGAGTAAGGCGTGGTTGCACGCTGCGGAAGGTGCGGGGAGCACGGCTGAGCCCCGGGCGGGGCTCGATACGCTTCGCGAGCGGATCAGTCAGCTGCAAGCGGAGCGTACCGGGCAACTCGAGCGGCAGCTCGATGCGGTGCAGGTCGAGCGGATTCGCGGCGAGGCGAAACTGGTGAATCGCCACACGGTTACGGTGAGTGCGGCCAGCGAAAGCCGCACGGTCACCGGGCGAAGCGTCGTTGTTGCGAGCGGCTCGGAGCCGCGCTTCTTTCCGAACGTACGCCCCGACGGCGAGCGGATTATTGCGCCTCGCCACACGCAATCGCTTCATCGGGTGCCCGCATCGATCGTCATGGTCGGTGGCGGTGTTACCGGGGTCGAGTATGCATCTGCATTCCGGAAGATGGGCTCGGATGTCCACCTTATCACCGATATTGATCGTCTCCTCCCGCGTACGGACCCGGAGCTGGCGCACCGGCTGCAGCGCCGTCTCGAAGAGCTCGGAGTGACCTTCACGTTCGGATCGACGGTCGAACGCGTCGAGTCGGACGGTCGCACGGTCCGAACCGTCGCCGCCGACGGGGCGGTGTACGAGAGCGAGTTCGGCTTCATCGCCACCGGGCGGCAACCGGATACGGCTCTTCTCGACGGCGCGGAGGAGCACCCCGATGTCGACGCCGGCGGATGGATCGTCACCGACGAGGTCGGAAGGACTTCGCTTCCCGGTGTTTATGCCGCCGGAGACGTTGTCGGCCCGCCGCTGACGGCGAACAATGCACACCTGTTCTCTCGCCGCATCGTGGCGTCGGTCGGCGGAGATGCTCCCGGCGACGCGCCGGCGATCATCGAAGCGGTATACACCGAGCCGCAACTCGCCCACGTCGGACCGGTAGCCGAGCTCGCGAGCGATAACGGCTCCGATGTCAAGCTCATCACCCGGGAGCTCTCCGAAACGCTGAGCGGGCGGATCCACGGCGATTCCGGCGGAGTGCTGAGAATCTGGGTCGATGGAAACACGGGCGCGATTCGCGGCGCCGGAGCGTTCGGGCCACACGCTGTCGAGCTTCTCGCCCCGGTTCAGCTGGCGATGGAGCATTCGATACCGTTCGAACGTCTGCGTGCGACGCCGTTCGCCCACCCGGCGGCAGCGGAGGTGCTTACGTTGTGAGGATTGCACGGCGTACTGGGAGTTTCTCGGACTTCACTTCGGCATTGAATATCGGCCGTATATACCGCCGTCGCAATGCATATGACTCGGCGATAATATGCGCTAAGCCCTTCCGAGATTCAATACTGCCCATATGTCCGACAAACTATCGTGCACCGAACGACCTAACGCTCCAAGCGCTTACTTCGCTTGCCCGCCGTGCCTCGCGTGATCCGGGACCGGCGCCGGCGGTAGCGCCGGCACGACCGCCGCCGCCGTCCAGCACTTCGTGAAGTCTTTCCCGGGCTGTTCTCTCGACCATTGCGGCATCTCCGAATATACACGAATATAGACAGATCGCAATGAATGCTTCGGTAAATCGGTCCGCCGGGGGCAATGCCGCGCTCCGACTTCGCGGTGTCGATCTGCTCGCGGGCGGAATTTGTCTTCTTTTCGCCTCGATAAATCTGGTGTTCACCGGAACGCATGAGGTGGAGCTCGCGGGGCTGTCGTTCGACCGGAACGCGAGCGTTGCTGCGCTCTGGTTTGCGTGTCTCCCCGCAATACTCCTTCTCGTTCGGACCTATGCCCGCCGCAGCGGGGAGCCGCTCGGCTTCATTCGAACCTTCTACGTCCAGGCGATGTATGCACTCTTCTTCCCGGAGGTTATCTACCTCAGCCAGAGGATAGCCGGCGGGGCCTCGTTCGATGCGATGTACTATCGAATGGACGAAGCCATCTTCGGGTTTCAACCCGCTGTCGAGCTCCCGGCGATGTTCGGTCACCTGCGGTGGCTGAATGAGATCTTCTACTTCGCCTACTTCTTCTTCTACCTGTTGATCACCGTAGGGCAGTGGCGGCTGTATCTTCGGGGACGCGACAATCGCGTTCTTATTGCCCGCGCCGAACGGGGTTTGTTCATTATTACGGCGAGCTTCGCGATTCTCTATGTGTGGTATCTCGTCTACCCGGTGCACGGGCCGAAGTACTACATCGAGTCGCTCCGGCAGGTGTGGTACAGTGACCTCGACGGTTACCTTTTCACGTGGTTGATGCGTCTGCTGTTCGACAACTCCAACCTTGCAGGTGCGGCGTTACCATCCTCGCACGTGGCCGTCAGCCTGATCGCTATCGAGCTGAACCGCCGCTGGAACCGCTCCATGTTGCCGGTTCTCGCACCGCTGACGCTTCTGCTGATTATCTCTACCGTTTACCTCTACGCGCACTACGTCGTTGACGTGTTTTTCGGCATCGCCGTGGCGTTCGTTCTCTTCCCGGTTTCTGCGGCACTCTATGCCCCGGTCGAACGTCTGGCCGGTCGCATTCCGACCGGATGGGTGGCGGCTCCGATGCGATTGCCGAAACGGCGCAGGTGCGTGCCCACGGAGCTCGAGCCGGAGCCGTGAGCCGGGCGCGTGATAGGAGTTTGTCGGACTTCCCTTCGGTATTGAATATTGGACGTATATGCCGCCATCCGAATGCATATCACTCGGGCGATAATATGCCTAAGCCCTTCCGATATTCAATTCTGCCCCTATGTCCGACAAACTCCTGGCCGGCACCGTTCTATAGCTGCGCGAGCACCAGGCTCGAATTGTGGCCGCCGAAACCGAATGAATTGGATATCGCCGCACGAATGGGCGTTTCTACCGCTTCGGTGGGAATGCGAATTGCCGGTAGCTCCGGATCGGGGTTCTCGAGGTTCAGATTCGCCGGAACGATTCCGTGCCGCATGGCGCTGATCGTGAGAATCGCTTCCAGTCCGGCGGTCGCCCCGAGCAGGTGCCCGTGATACGACTTGGTTGAGCCGACATAGGTGCTGTCGGCACTTTCGCGGAACAGGTGGTACACTCCGTTGATTTCGGCGATATCTCCCACCGGCGTCGAGGTACCGTGGGTGTTGACATAGTCCACTTCATTCGGAGATAGCTGTGCCTGATCGAGCGCCATGCGCATTGCGAGCGCCGCGCCGCGACCTTCGGGGTCAGGGGCGACGAAATCGTAGCCATCTCCGGACAATCCGCACGCACGAACCTCGCAGAGGATCGGTGCACCCCGTCTTCGAGCGTGCTCGTACTCCTCGAGAATGAGTATGGCGGCCCCCTCGCTGAGTACGAACCCGTCGCGATCACGATCGTACGGTCGTGAGGCACCTTGCGGATCGTCATTTCGGCTCGAGAGCGCGCGCATATTCGCGAACGCGGCGATTGCGAGCTCGTCGACAACCCCCTCTGAGCCGCCGGCGATCATCACATCGGCCATACCGCTGCGGATGATCAGCTGGGACATGGCAACTGAGTGGTTGGCGGTTGCGCAGGCGGTTTGCAGGCTGATATTCGGTCCGGTGAAGCCATATTTCATACTGAGCAGTCCGGATGCCATATTTCCGATCGACATCGGAATGTAAAATGGACTCACACGGCGGGCGCCCCGGGTTTCGAGAGCGACGGAATTTTCGTGTTGAACATTCAGTCCGCCGATGCCGCTTCCGACTCCGACGCCGATCCGGTTACGGTGTTCGAGATCCGACAGTCCTGCCTGATCGACCGCTTCCGCGGCGGCTGCTACTGCGTAGTGGCAGAAGTGGTCCATGCGCTTCGCTTTCTTCGCCATCTCCCCGTCGAAATAGGCGGTATAGTCGAAGTTTTTCACCTCGCCGGCGATGCGGCAGCTGAGATGCGAGGCATCGAATCGGGTAATGTCGGCGATCCCGGAGCGGCGGTTGACTACCGCGTCCCAAGACTCGGCGACGCTATTTCCGAGCGGGTTCACCGTACCCATTCCGGTTACGACAACTCTACGTGGGTCCATAGTGCACGAGTATGCAAAGGGACCCACCGAAGAATCTTTCAGAATCGTCCATATTCTTTGTGCGATTGTCTGATTCGATGCATTCTGCCGACTTGTCGGCCGGAAGCCGATTTCGTAGAATCTCAGCGCAGATGAAGCTGCTTTTCTTCATACGGAATATCGATCTCGCCGGTCGGAGTTTCAAGTTCGATGACGAGCGCGTCGGAGATCTGCACGAGCTGGTCTTCTGCCGGGAGGGAGCGGGAACTCTGGCAGCAGGCGCCTCCGGCGCGCCAGCCACCGCTCGGGCGGTAACCGGGATAGGTGTAGGGCATCTGCTCTTCAATCCACGCGGGAGACTGACCGCCGAGCCGTCCGGCATGAGCATTGTGCAAATTCTTTTCTCCGAGGAGCTGTTCTCGCCGTCCGTGCCGATGGACAAGGAGGCGCTCTACGTGCTCGGACTTATCAAGCTGCATGCCCGCAGGCAGAATCTGATCGCGCTTTCGAGGATCGGCAGCGAGCGTATGACCACGCTCATGGATGCGATGCTTTGGGAGTTTCAGAACCGGTATCGCGGCTATTCATGGGCGATCCGGCTCAAGCTCGTGGAGCTGCTTATAACCGTCATGCGCGATTCGCGTTTCAACATCTCCATCAAGAGTCTGAAGCCGCTCGCCAACAGCCGCATCCAGGATGCGGTCCTCTACGTGAACGCCGAGTTCATGAACCCGATAACCGTCGACGACGTACTCGAGTCGTGTGCGCTCAGTCGAAGTCATTTTCACGCCCTGTTCAAGCAGGAAACCGGTGAGACCTTCGTCGACTACTTGAACGGGCTGCGGTGTGAGCGCGCCGCCGAGCTGCTCGCGACCTCCGACAAACCGATCATCGAAGTAGCCGGAGAGTCCGGGTTCAACAACCTGAGCCACTTCTACCATCTTTTCCGCCGCCTGAAGGGAATGAGCCCGAGGAGCTACCGCACATCCATCACTCAACCGGCGTATAGCGATAGTTGAATCCGTATTGCATTCGGTGCGTACCCGGGCGAGGTCGGAGAATCGTCACAAAGCGTTCCGTCTTCGCCGGTACGTCGACTTCCATCTGCCGGTCGGTGGTAGCCTCGAGGCCTTGCAGCTGCAGCTCGACGTTCGCGCGAACAGCCGTCTCGTAGCCGTTGCGGATGAACACGACGAATACCTCATCGACCCGATTCACCTCGAAATCGACCGTGTCGCTGCGATGTATCGCCACCGCGTGGTCGGCGAAGTCTTCGTTGGCGAGTTCACGTCCCGGGGTGATGTTCAGCTCCTCGCCTCCGGGGTGGCGTGCGTAGTAGTAGCGTCCGACCTCAAGATCGCCGTCGATCGCGCCGCCGTCGTGGGACCTGAACTGCGTCGGGATGCTCTGCATGCGTCCGTCCTCGGTCGGAACGCGAACATCGAAGTGCAGGTGAGGACCGGAGCTCTGCCCGGTGTTGCCGCTGTAGCCGATATGATCGCCGGCAACGACCTCATCGCCGGTTTCGACGTGCACCCCATCGCGGCGCAGATGTACGTAATTCCCGACGCTTCCGTCATCATGCCGGATGAAGATGTAGTTCGCCTCGCCGGCGTAGCGCGGCGAGCGTCCGCCGCGGTCGGAATCGTCCTTGACCTCGATTACCGTTCCGGACCGCGCCGCGTGTACCGGTGTGCCTTCGGGCATCGCGAAGTCGAGCGCGTAGGCATTCTCGTCGAAGTGAGTGAATGCGCCGCCGTATCCTTGATCGAGGCGAAAGCGTTCTCCGTGCCCGAACGGAAAGAGGTAGTGGTGGTCATCGTCATGATCGCTCTCGTGCGGTAGTCCGCGCGCGAAACGGTATCGCACGTCGAAGCCGCGCCGGCGGGCACCGTCTTGCGGTTGGAGCGTAAACAGAACTACTCCGGCCTTGTCATCGTTACCGTGATCGCGCGGGAGTGGAATCTCGCCGGAATACGGCAGCGAGACGTCGGCGGTATACCCGTCCAATCTGGAGAAATCGAGGTGAATCCAGAGTGGAACGACGTGTCGATTGTGGGCGAGAAAGACGACACGTCCGTCCTCCCGTTCGATGGTCTCGAGGTCGAGATAGCGCTCGCCGGCGTGTTCCTGAGCGGTCGCGGGAACGGAAACCAGGAGTGCGCCGGCGAAGAGCAGGATGGAGCCCGTTGCCCGTCTCGCGACGAACGAACGGCACCTCCAGTAGCCCGTCGTTGAACCGGGATCGGGCGCCACCCGAAGCAGAGCTGCACACATACCGACTCGAGTTTATGCGATGAGAGGGTGCGAGTGCCAGCCCGGCGGCGGCTCGTCCGGAGCCCGGCGATGGAGCGCTGCGAACCCGGCTGTGTCTCTCGGTCGCCCCCTTGCCGCGCGAGCGGTAGAACGAGCGGGTGGATTCGGCGTAGCATTCCATAAGAGATGGATAATATCGAAAGGCATCCTCCGCGGGGCGCACCGGCCGGGAAAGAGCGAGTGCGTAGCCGCACGCCTCTTACCCTCTTTCTGCTGAGTAGCTCGTACATCGCGATAACGTTGAATATCCAGGGCTTCGTCGGCATGCTTCCGCTCGTCCAGCGTGAGTTCGTGCTCAGCGGTGCGCAGGCCGGGCTCTACACGAGCTTCTACTTTCTGAGCGCCACGATCATCGCGGTGCTGAGTGGAC
>SLIN01000160.1 GCA_007135605.1 Spirochaetales bacterium
GCCAGTTCATTCGGAGCACGCTCGAGCGACATCGGTGGAACCAGACGAACGCCGCGAAGGAGCTCGGAATACAGCGAACGTATCTGTCGCGACTGGTGAAAGAATTGGGCATCAAGAGGTAGCAGGAATGAAGCAGAAAGAAGAACTGACGAACCGGGAACGATTCGTAGAGTGGCTCACGACGTTTATGGCACGCCACCGGCGTTGGTTGGTCCTCGGGGCGATAACCGCCGCGGTGGCGATAGTCGCCGTGGTAGTGATTTTTGAGGTGCGCGACCGGCGGCTCGAGGAGTCTCTGACGCGCGTCGAACGAGCAGAGGACCGTTATGAGGAATGGGGCGCTGCTGAGGGAGATGACCGCGAATCGATCGAAGCGGAAATTATGAGCACGCTTGATGACGTGATCTCCGATTACTCCCGCCTTTACTCCGCGCAGCGCGCCCTTTTTGTCCGCGGGCGAATGCATCTTGAAGAGGAACGTTGGGAGGAGGCGGCCGACGATTTTCGAACACTGTCCGAACGCTTTCCGAACTCCCACCTCGCGTTGATTGCCTTGTCAAATAAGGCGGTTGCTTGGGAACAGAGCGGCAATCTCGAGCGAGCGCTTGAGACGTATATCGATCTTTCCGAGGAGCGCGACGCACGCAATCCGCTGCGAGCACGAGCGCTGTTCTCGGCAGGACGTCTTAAGGAACAGCTCGGCGATGAAGACGCCGCGCGCGAGCACTACAATACGCTCGTTTCGGAGTACGCCGAGAGCGAATGGACGAAGCCGGCACGCAACCGTATACTCGTGCTCGAAACCGGTATCGGAAAGAATTGACCGGTCTGGAGGATCGTTGATGGCGAGTAGAATCACCCGATTTCTGGAGCCGCGGTATTTCGGTTTCTTGATCGGACTGCTTGTCGCACTTCTGGTCTTCCTCTTCGGACATTACACCGAGATTCCCGATCGCTTCGAACTCGGTATAGCCGACTTCTATTTTCAGATGCGGATACTCAGCGAGGGTGTCGAGATTCAGGAGGGAGTTACCCTCGCCGAAACAGATCCGTATGTGTCCGGCGACATCCTGATCGTAGGTATTGACTTCAACGCGTTGAGTAGATTCGGACGGTGGCCTTTCCCCCGTAGCCGGCATGCCGATCTGGTTAACTCTTTTACCCGTATAGCGGATCAGAGCGAGCGGGAGAGTATGGTGTTGCTCGACCTCTTCTTCGTGGAGCCCTCCGATCGGAGCCATAACGACGCACTTCTTGTAGACAGTCTTGCCGAAAGCGGACGTGTCATGGTCGAAACCGTGCTCACCCGCGACGAGCCTTCTGCTAACTACGACGAGCTCTTCCGCAGACACGAGGTGCTCTTCGAGAACGCCGGAAGAATTACGACTGTAGAAGGGAACTGGAAGGAGGTCGATGCGTATCTCGGGTTGCAGCCTCCGTTGAGCCCGTACGGACGTGCCGCTGCGGGGTTCGGCCACGCAAATATGATAGCGGACACCGACGAGGTATTCAGGCGGCTGGCTCTCGTTGCGAAGTCTTCGAGGTTGCTGGGGCAGTACGTGGTGTCGGAGCTCGAGGCGAACACGGAGCTCGTCGACGAGTCGCGGTTCGAGCGGCTTTCATGGCGCGATAGAGAAGGGCGAGAGCACCATATTCCGACTCCGATCTCGCCGGATCAGCTGGATAGGTTGCGCGCCGACATGGAGAGCCGGGCGCCGTATCGTGTTATTGATCACGACGATGGAACCGAAGAACGAATACACCACGTACGACACTATCGCGACGCATTTGTTCCGGCGATCACGCTTTCAATGGCCGCGGCTCACATGAATGTGAATCTATCCGATATCGAAGTCGTGCTGGGAGAGTACATCCGGTTGCCGAATCCACAACAGCGAAACCCCGACACGAATGAATGGGAGCCTCTCGTGATCGACGACGGAAACGGCGCGACTGTTCGCGATGAGATTCGCATTCCCATCGACGAATCAGGGAACATGGTGGTCAATTTCCGAGGGCCACGCTCGAGTCCGACGCGTGGCGGATATCAGACCTTCCCGGTTCGCAGCTACGCAGGTTACGCGCAGGCCCCGCCGGGTCCCGATCCGGACACCTGGCCGAGAACTCGGGCGGTACGGAACCAGATTGTTATGGTCGGAGCCTTTGCCGAGGGGATCGCCGCCGACGAGCTGACGACGCCGTACGGGCTCATGTACGGGATCGAGATTCTGGCAAACGCGCTGAATACCATATTGACTTCACAGTTCATCACGTACGCCTCAGCGGAGATTAACGTACTGGTACTACTCGCTGCTGCGTTGCTTGTTGCACTCACGTCGTCGTTCATTCCGATTTTCCGGGCCGGTCTTCTTACGCTGGCACTTATTCTCGGTTATTTCGTGGTGACGCTCCTCTTGTTCGACTATGAGAGCTACCTGCTGAACTTCATTCAACCTGCGCTGGCGATGGCGCTGACCTTCGTGTCGGTGATCATGTACCGGGTGCTTACCGAGGAACGGGATAAACGACGAATACGGCAGACATTCGGGAAGTTTGTCAGCCCCGACGTTGTGAACGAAATCCTCGAAAATCCTCCTGAACTCGGCGGCGTCGACAAAGAGCTGACGGTAATGTTCAGCGACATTCGCGGGTTCACATCGTTGAGCGAACAGACGAGCCCGCAAGAGCTGGTGAACCATCTGAATGTCTATCTCTCCGCGATGACCGACGTGATACTGAATCACCGCGGTACGTTGGATAAGTACGTTGGTGACGAGATCATGGCGTTCTGGGGAGCGCCGCTTCCGCAAGAGAACCATGCCTTGCTCGCCTGCAGGACGGCGCTTCGTCAGCTCGAGGTGCTCAAAGATCTGAATGCCGAATGGCCGATCGAACGCCGGATTGAGATCGGCATCGGCATCAATTCAGGCATTATGACGGTTGGGAATATGGGCTCCTCCGGGCGGATGAACTACACCCTCATGGGAGATAACGTCAATCTTGGTGCGAGGCTCGAAGGCACGAATAAGCTCTATCGCACCTCATGCATTATGAGCGAATACACGTATGCGCTTGTCCGGGACCATGTCTTCGCGCGCGAGCTCGATACCATACGGGTAAAAGGTAAGAACAAACCGGTGATAATATACGAGTTGTTGGACGTGTTCGAGGAGCCGCTTGTTGAAGGGGGCCGGGGTTCGCGGCAATCGAGTCGATGATATCTGGAACGGGCCGGCTTCGAGTGACCGCTGTGCGGATATCGCTGCTCTCAATCGTGTCGGCGATAGCGGCGCTCGTGCTCGCGTCGTGCGGTCTTGTCCGTACTATTTCTCTCTTTCCCCCGAACGAGGATCAGATAGACGACGAGCTCTCCGGTGAGTCGAGATTCATCCATAACACCGATAACGCGATCTACGGCGATGCGTTTCAAGGGTATGAGCTGTACTACAAAGTGTACGGTATCTCGGTATCTCAGCGAGATCTTCTGGAGACCGACGAGAACGCCGTGCTCGATCCGGATTTCGAGGCGCGCCCGAGACTCGAGAATCGCGGTTTTCAGCGACTGAGATGGGAGCCGAACGGCGGCCGGCGCCAGCGTCCGATCGTTGATCTCGTTGACCAGCGTGAAGTCGCTGTCGAAGTGGAGTTAAACTTTGCGGAGCTGGATTCGAACGGTCCGTTTGTAGAATGGAGACGTGCGGACGACAGCGTGGAGACGCGTGTATTGAGAAGAACTGTAGCGCCGGGCGAATCGAAAGACTTTACAACGAACCCCAACGACTATACTCCGGCCGACCACGACGACGTGGACGCGGGCGCCGATGACGGCGGAGACGGCGGTTTTCAGATCGTTGTCTATGTGCTCGCGTACGGAATCGACCCGGAGGAACTCGTAGCGATTTACAGTTTCGAAGCGCGTCGCGTGTTGCCGCAATACGTGTTGGCAGCAGCACAGTGAGCGTGCGCGAGATGATTGAGCGTACTTCTCTGAATCGTGCATTTATGAAAAAGGACGGTTGCGAATAATGACAACTGAGCTTCTGGCAACAGGACTGATATATACGACACTCGGAGTGGCGGTTGCACTGACTTGGGTGTACGCATTCGGCAGGCAGTTCCTCGGCGGTCTCTGGGGCGCTCTGATCGTTGCCGTGCTCGGCTCATTTCTCGGTGCGGTTTTCGAGCATCTGTTTTCCGATATGATTGGGCTTCTCACCGATGTCGGCGGCGTTAACATCTTTCCGGCACTTGCGGCGGCGATCGTCGTAATTGCTGTGTTTGCCGCGGTTTGTGAACACGGAACGGATGCGGATGAGTGAGCGCAGATGAGTGACCGACCGATTTCTCCAACGGATTTCTTTAACTTCTGATAATATACATTCTGTCTACCAAGAGGTTTATTGTGGCCAATAGCACCGATGCCAGTAGCACCGATACACATACGCATGCCGATACGCACAATACCGATGTGCACACCGACGAGTACTACTTCGAGCTGTTCCGGCAGACGATGCGAACGCTCCGCGGCCCGTTCGGCTGTCCGTGGGACCGGGAACAAACCAGCGATTCGATTAAGGGAAATCTTGTCGAGGAAGCATACGAGTGCTATGACAGCATCTCCCGCGGTGACTCGGACGCCTTCAGAGAGGAAATCGGGGATGTTTTTCTCGTCGCACTGCTTATGGTCTGTATTGAGGAGGACAACGGATCGTTTACGCTCGGTGATGTGCTACGCTTGGCGAACGAGAAGCTCGTACGGCGCCATCCTCACGTATTCGGGGATGCGGTGATCGACGAAACACCGGAAGCGGTTAAACAGCAATGGGATGACATCAAAGCAAACCTTGAGGGGCGCGACCGTAACGAATCCATGCTGGGCGGAGTGCCGGACGCGACACCTCCCCTGGAACGAGCGGAACGGTTACAGAAAAAGGCCGCGAAAGCGGGGTTTGACTGGCCGGACACCGCCGGCGCCCGGGAGAAACTGGACGAAGAGCTCTCGGAGTTTGATGCGGCGCTGAGCTCCGACGACACGGCATCGATTGAACGGGAAATCGGAGACGTTCTCTTCTCGGTCGTGAACCTCGCGCGCAAAAGCGGTGTCGATGCAGGATATGCGCTTCACTCCGCGAATCGACGTTTCAGCGATCGTTTCAAGCACATGGAGAAGCGGATGACAGAGCGTGGCGAAGCATTGAGTTGGGAGAATCTCGATGTGATGGAAGAGCTTTGGCAGGAAGCGAAGCGATCGCGTTAGTCACGAATACTGGTTACTAGTACTGGTACATATACCACGGACGCAGATCGGCCACCGTCTCATCAAACGTTTGGCCGGTGAATATGCCGTGCAGTACGAGATTCGCCGCCTTCGGCGACCAGAAATCGTATTCGTTGTCCGCATCGACGAGCACGGCGACAGCCACCTGCTCGAGGGGATGCTCCGGCTCGTATGGTGCATAGGCAACATACCAGCTGTGCCAGCGGTCGGAGGCACCTATTTCACCGGTACCGGTTTTTCCCGCGCTCGCCACTGCGGGTGTCGTCACTGTGTTGCGAGCGGTTCCTGTTTCCACAACACTCCGCAGACCTTCGGCGACGATATCGAAGGTGCTTTCGCGTACCGGTGCCGAGCGCAGTATTTCCGGCTCAGCACGGGTGGCTATCTCGCCGGTACTCGGATTTCGTACTTCCCGGACCAGGTGCGGCCGGTAGATGGTTCCACGGTTTGCGACCATCGCCATCATATTTGCCAATTGAAGCGGAGTTGTTGAGGTGAAGCCCTGCCCTATGCTCATGTTGACAGTATCGCCACCCACCCACGGCTCCTGCCTCGCACTCTCCTTCCACTGCCGGGAGGGCACGAAACCGGAGCGTTCACCCGGAATATCGATACCGGTTCGCTCGCCGAGCCCAAAAGTGCGCGCGTAATGCTCGATATTGTCGACACCGAGCATTTGATGTCCAACCGTATAGAAGAAGTAGTTCGACGAGTTGGCGATCGCGGAGCGGATATCGATTGGTCCAAAACCGTGAGGGCGCATTTCGATACCCCATTCACGGAATGTCTGATTTCCGGCGCGATATGCTCCCCGTGTGTTAATAATTTCGTCGGGATCTATTACTTCTTCTTCGAGCGCGGCTGTAGCCATTACGGTCTTGAATGCAGAGGCCGGCGGGGCTTCGGTAGCGATCGCCCGGTTCAGGAATGGTGAACGCGGGTCGCGAGAAAGGCGATTAAAGGTCCCACCGCCGCCGCCGTACGTGAACTGGTTGGCGTCGAACCCGGGATTGCTTACCATGGCAAGCACCTCGCCGGTGGTAACCTGAACCACGACAACGGCACCGCTTCGATTGCCGAGAGACCGCAGCGCAAGCTCCTGAATGTCCCGATCGATAGTCAGATAGAGATCCTGACCGAATACAGGTGGTATTTGATCGGGATCGGTCGCCATCTCGCGTCCGAAGACGTCGACGGTGCGATATCGTTCCCCTTCGCGGCCGCGAAGAACGGTATCATACTGGCGCTCCACCCCGCTCTTGCCGAGGATACTGTCGGGAGTATAACCGCGATTATAGAGAACCTGCAGTTCCTGGGCGGTGATCTTACCGACATAGCCGATAACGTGAGACACCAGATCACCTTCCGGATAGTGGCGCCGTGGCTGGCTGTACCATGAGACACCCGGGAATTCGTCTTTTCGTTCCGCTATATGCACGACCGTGTAGTAATCGATGTTATCGAGCAGCTCGATTTCGGTGAACCGACTGCGAATCGACATAGGGACACGTTGGCCGAGCTGCGACATTGTGAGGTCGGTGGCCGCAGCAAGGCGATCGAACAGCTCGTCGAATCGGTTCGGATCGACCTCCGATGGATTCAACGTCAAGACGAACGCGTCGCGATTTGTTGCGAGCGGTCGACCGTGCCGGTCGTAGATTCTTCCTCGCTGTGCTTGAATAGAGGCGCTGCGCCGGGTTATCTGCTGCGCTCGCGAGCGGTACTCGTATCCGTCAACTATCTGCAGGGTAAACAGGTGCACGAGGTAAAGGATGATAAGTGCTGCGATCGTTATTCCGATTCCAACTATGGCCGGCTTAGAGATCTCGCTGCCGTTACTGCTCCATCCCGACATAGTGTTGACTCTCCCTGACTAAACTAAAAGGACCGCGCGCGCCAGTCGAGCTCGAGTCCACGAAAACGCCCCAGTATTCCGAAAACAAC
>SLIN01000354.1 GCA_007135605.1 Spirochaetales bacterium
ATTCCGTAGGCAACCGACTCGAGAAGTGCCCGATAGATGTCCGCACGCGTATGCCGCAGAGTAAGACCGAAGATCGCTCCTTTCGCGTCCGGGTCGTGCAGCGGTGTCCGCTCGCCGGCGAAGTAGGGCAGGGCGACGAGCCCGTTCGCTCCGGCCGGTGATCCGGAAGCCAGCTCGGCGAGCGCTGCGTACGCATCGGGTCCGCCCGTCTCCTGCTTGTGCAGTTCCACTTGAGCGAAGTGGTCGCGGAACCAGCGGGTCAGGCTTCCGGCGGTCGACATGCCGCCCATGAACGCGTACGTACCTTCTTCGAGAAAGTTGGACGCCCAGAACCGCTCGGTTTTCACCAGACCGGACGTCTTGAGAATGAAGAAGATGCTGCTTCCGAACATCACCATCATATCTCCGACCGACGAAACACCGGCGCTGATCGCCTCGGCGGCCGCATCGGTCGTACCGGCGATCACCGGGGTTCCTTCGCTCAATCCGGTTTCGCGTGCGGCATCGGCGGTCACCGTACCGACGACCTCGTGGCTCCAGTACGCGCGTGGGAAGCGGTCGATCGGTGCGATGTGCTCCGCCGTCTCCGGCGCCCATCGCCTGTTTTCGGCGTCGTACGCCGGTCGATATCCGCCGGCGGTGTATATGTCGATCGACGGCTCGCCGGTGAGCCGGAAAACGAGGTAGGCCTGGCTCGTGAGAAACCATCGGCTCTTCTCATATACCTCCGGCTCGTGAACCCGAATCCAGCGGACTTTCGGTCCCGAGTCCTGTGAGGTGAATTGTCGGCCGGTGACTTTGCCGAGGTATGCGATCTCGTCGGTCGCGCGAGTGTCGATTCCGTAGAGTATCGCCGGTCGCAGCGGTTTCCCGGATTCGTCGATCGGAAGGACGCACGATCCGAGTGCGCTCGTGCCGATTCCGGCAATCGACCGCGGATCGACGCCGCCGGTTTCGAGAAGCGCCCGTACAATCTGCACAAAGTCGCTCCACCAGACGGAGTCGGCGTCGTGCTCAAACCAGCCCGGCTCCGGTGTGGACAGCGAGTGCTCGACCACGTGGGAGGCCACGACGTCGCCTTTGAGGCTGACCAATACTCCCTTCGAGGAGTACGTACCGACATCAACGCCGAGGAGGTGCGTATCGTCACTCATAGGATCCCCCGGTAATACGGACCAGCCGAACCCGATCCGGAAAGCTGGAGCGGCACGCCGCCCGTTGCAGGCCGGACGATTCGGCTATCGCACGAGCTTACAGAAGCATCTTCCCTTTCTCGAAGATTTTCTTCCCGTCGAGATAGACTTCTCCTTCCTCGCGCATATCCTTAATGATGTCCCAGTGGATGGCCGAGTCGTTCGTGCCACCGGTGTTCGGGTAGGCCCGGCCCAGCGCCATGTGAATCGTGCCTCCGATCTTCTCATCGATGAGAATGTCCTTGCAAAAGACATCGATCGCCTCGTTCGTACCGAACGCGAACTCACCGATCTTGCTTGCGCCCGGGTCCGTATTCACCACCGACGTAAGGAAGTCCTGATTCGTGGACGAAGTGGCCTCGACGAGCTCACCCTTCTCCCAGCGCAGAAAGATATCGTGCATCAGCCGCCCACCGAGGACTCCGGGAAAGTCGAATGAGATGTGACCGTTAACCGTCTCCACCACCGGCGAGGTGGCGATTTCGCTGTCGGGCATATTGCCTCGTCCGACCGCCGCCGACCATGATCGCCCCTCCAGTGAGAAGGTGAGGTCGGTCTTTTTGCCGACAACCCGGACTTCTTTGCCCTTGTTGAGCTTCTCGACCCATTTACCGAGTCGCTTGCTCTCCTTCTCCCAGTCGAGCAGACAACCGTTGAACCACATGTCGGTAATCGTTTCGACGTCCACACCCGCCTGATGTGCGAGCGCGTCGTTCGGAACGGTCAGCAGACACCAGCGTGTCTTCTGCCACCGCAGCGTCGAAATCTTTCCCATCGCGCGCCGGTGAGCCGCGAGCACATCGGCCGGGGTGTCCCAGTGCACATCGAGGTTGTGTGCGCCGCGAAGCCCGAAGTAGACATCGGCCCACTCCATGCCGTATGCCTCTATTTTCGGGACCCAGTCGACCTGCTCGCGCGTGCCGAGCTTCATGACGCGCCTGTTGAGCTCTTCGGAGATGAACTGTACTTGGGGATACGCCCCGACCTTCAGTGACGCCTCGTATACCGCGAGCATCAGCGGATAGGTTTCGACCTCCTTCATTGCGATCATGACCTTTTCGCCGGGCTTGACCTCGAGCGAATAGTTAACGAGCAACTCACCGACTTCTTTCCACCTCTTGTCCACGATTGTACCTCCTGCGGCGAGGTGCCCCCGGGTCAACTCCCGCGGGCCTCCCTGACCGTTTCCATGAATTCTTTGACTCTGGCGACATCCACCTCATTGTAGAAGTTGCCGTCCCTCTTGAATGTCGTAGCGGTGACTGCCCCGTCGGCCACCGAAAGCTGTTCGGCCACGTTGGATACGCGCACGCCGGTGTTCGCGAAGACCGGCGTATCGGGCACGACCTCTTTCACCGTCTTGAGCGTCGAGCTGTCGGTCTCGGCGCCGGCCGTCAGGCCGGAGACACAGAGAACGTCGGGCCGATTGTTGAACACGGTGGATTTCGCGATATCGGCGATCTCTCGGTATCCCAGATACGATGCCGCCTCCGGTACGATGTTGAACAGAAGTCTGATATTCTGTCCTCCGAGGCGGCTCCGGTGGCGGGCCACCTTACCGACGTTGGTATTCCAGAGGCCGAAATCGCTGGCGTAGACGCCGGTAAAAATCTCCCGGACGAACAGCGCATCGGTGGCCACGGCGAGATCGATGGATGCTGTCGGATCCCACAGCACGTTCACGCCGTAGGGCAGGTCGATCTCACGACGCAGCTCGCCGATTATACGGGCCATGGTCACGTAGGTAATCGGTTCGACGTCGGTCAAGTACGGGAGGCTGAACTCGTTCGAGAACATGACCGCGTCGACTCCACCTTCGGTAAGCGCACGCAGATCCCTTCGTGCCATCTCGATGACCTTGCCGATTCCACCCTCGAAATCGTAGGCCGGATCACCGGGAAGCGCCTGTAAATGACACATGGCGATGATGGGCTTTCGCGTGTGGAACAAATCTACTATCCAATCCATGCTTCTTCTCCTTCCGGTGGAACGGTGCGGATTTCGGTACGGGACTCGATAAGTGCGCGCTCGAGCTCGGGCGGTGGCTCCCGATCGGTTACCAGGGCGGCGATATCGGCAAGACTGCAGACGCTCGAAAACGCGATTTTGTCGAACTTGTTTGAGAGCATCAGAGCAATGGTTCGCTTGGACCGCAACATGATCTGATGTTTGATCGCGGTATCCTCGAGGCTGTACTCGGTTAATCCCGCCTCTTCACTCATTGCGGCTGTCGAGATAAAAAAGGTGTCGAAGTACAGGTGATCGAAAAACTGTCTCGTCAGATCTCCGACGAGCGATCCTTCATGTTTCCGGATCTCTCCGCCGGAAACGAGCACACGGATCGTTGGATGCGAGAGAAACACGGCCGCGACATGCAGGCTCGGGGTTACCACAGTAAGGTTACGGAAGTCGGAAAGGAGGCGGGCGAATTCGAGTGTTGTCGTTCCGGAGTCAATCGCAATCGTGTCACCTTCGGAAACGAAGGAAACCGCCTCTCGGGCTATCCGTTGTTTGTCCTCGGAGGCCTCGGCCATACGGTACTCAAACGGCGGTTCGTAACTCCGGCTGACGATCTTCTCCGCTCCGCCATGCGTCCGTCGTGCGATGCCGTAGTGCTCGAGATCGGTGAGATCGCGCCGCACCGTCATTTCCGATACACCCAACCGCGTCGCGAGGTTGGTCACATACACAATGCCGTCGGACGCCAGGAGATCCCGGATCATCTTCTGTCGTTCGCGCGCTTTCGCCAAAACTCACACCCTCTTCACTGGTTGTCTTCGAGACTCTCGTAATTGCCCCATGATAGCTGCGAATACCGGACACATCGAGCGACCCGGAGTAGCGCGTCGCCCTACCATCCGGTGTTTTCGACCATGACCCGTAACGCCTCCTCCTTCTGGGTCGTCTCGAATGCCGTCTGCGCCTCTTCGACCGGAAATCGATGCGTAACCAGTTGCTTCAGATCGACCGCATGGTCGCGGATCATATCCGCTGCGCTCTGGACATCCACCGATCGAAATCCGGAGGTTCCCAGGAGCGTGACCCCGGAATAGTGGATTAATCCCGTATCCACGGCGACGGTGGTACCCGACGGCATACCGCCGAAGAACTGAATCCGGCTTCCCCTCCCGGCAACCTGCAGCGCCGCATTCCCCACCTCGGCGCTTCCGGCGGCCACGACAATAATGTCCGGCCCTTCGCCGGAGAGATCGCGAGCCCACGATCCGACATCGGGACAATTTGTTGGATCGACGACGTCGGCGCCGAGAGTAGCGGCAAACTCGCGACGAAACCGACCCGGTTCGCTCACCATCACGCGTCGTGCTCCCCACGCTTTTGCAAGCAGTACGTGAAGCAGCCCCATTACGCCGCCTCCGAGGACGAGCACCGAGTCACCGGGGCGGAAGTCGCACGCTCGTAGCGACAGCACGACGCAGGCGAGCGGTTCGGTGAGCGCTCCTTCCTCCCAGGTCACGTCAACCGGCAGTTTCCAACCCGCCTTTACAGCAAGCTCCGGCCCGACTACGGTGTACTCGGCGGTACTTCCGTTCGAGAAAAGCATTCTGTTGCGGCATAAATGCTCGTCACCGCGGAGGCAGAATCTGCAGACACCACAACCGGCAAAGGGAGCTATCGCAACCCGATCACCCTCGACGTACTTCGTGACGGTAGACTTCACAACTTCACCGGCGAACTCGTGACCGAAGATAAGCGGAAGCGGACGGAAGGACTTCTTGAGTCCCTTTATCATCTTGACGTCGGTAGCGCAGAATCCGGTGGTTTTAACGCGGACCATGACTCCCTCGAGGAAGTCCGGATCTGTCACATCATTTCGAACTTCAATCGTGTTCGGTTTTGTGTAAAGCGCCGCTTTCATCGAATTTATGCCCCCGAAACGGTACCGGATTGTCCGGCACCACGCCGAACCGATGGTTGAGCTTGACATGACTTGTTAAAGGTTGTCAATCTGAACATTCAGAGTGTGAGTGCGAACAATCCTGTTGGAAATCGGGATTCGGAGGTTGAGGAGGATTCAGGTATGAGGAGTTATGTATGGAGTTGAACATGCGCGATACCGGCAAGTCGTTGAGAATGTCGCGTCTCTTTCAGGCCGACGGCCGAACCGTTGTGTTCACGATCGATCATGGAAAGGTTGCCGGCTCGCTGAAAGGTCTCGAGGATCCGGGCGCCACCCTCGAGTGGGCGCTCCAGTCACATACGGACGCCGTTCTATTGAATCCCGGCGTCTTCAGGCACACGGTCGACATATGGGAGCGCTATCCCAGTCCGGGAGTTGTGTTGGCGCTGGATGTGCACCTGACCGGAACCATTCCCCGAACGCAGAGCGGATCGGAGGCGTATCGAATGCTTTCCAGCGTCAATGAAGCAGCTGCGCTTGGCGCCGACGCGGTCAAGATTCTGCTCGTTTTCGGCCGGGATGACCTCGAAGTGCATGCGGAGAACTACAAATTGGCGGCGAAGGTGATCCGCGAGGCCGAAACAATCGGCATGCCGGTAATTTTCGAGCCGACGCTCTGGGGGAACGCGATTCCCAAGGAGAAGAAGAATGATCCGGAGGTGATTCCGCACACGTGCCGAATCGCGGTCGAACTCGGTGCCGACGCGATAAAGACGCCGTTCGCCCCCGGGATCTTCGCCGAACTGTGCAAGCAGCTCCCGGTTCCCGTAACGGTGATGGGCGGGGCAAAGACCGATTCGACGGACGAGCTGTACGAGATGGTCCAGGGGCTTGTCGACGACGGGGTAGCGGGGCTGGTGGTGGGCCGTAATGTCTGGCAGCACGACGAGCCGGTCGCCGTCTGGAAACAACTGAATCGCATCTTCCATCCTACCCTCAAAATCGACTGACTTCGCAGCTGGGAGTGTTTGATTTTGCGCGAATTAACATCATGTTTTTGTTGACAGAACGCACAACTCCACCCAAGAATACATGTAAAGTTGTTTTGAGCACACTGCGTCCGGCTGACGGACGCAGTGCTATCCGATCGGTGCGGAGCGAACGGTTCCGTGCCGTCGAAGGAGGTGGGGTATGAAACGCAAGGCAGGAACGCCATGCCTTCGAATCAGCGTACTGATTCTCGTGCTGGTGACGTTCGCAGTTGCGCCGATGTTCGCCGGAGGGGCTGCCGAGGAGGCCGTAGAGCCGGAGCCCGATCCGATGCGGATCGGAGTTCCGAACGAGCCGAACACGATGGATCCGGCCCGTCAGACGTCACGGATGACGGTGAAGACGCACTACCTGAAGTACGATCCGCTCGTATTCCAGGATCCGGAGTCGCCTGACCGCTATTTACCCGGTCTTGCTACATCCTGGGATGTAACCGGTGACGGGCTTATATGGACGTTCGAGCTGCGGGATGATGTTACGTTTCACAACGGAGATCCGCTCACCGCCGCCGACGTGAAGTTCACCTACGAGCGACTGTTGGATCCGGATACCCGGGCGACCGCCCCGGCCGATCAGATCGGGCCGCTCGAGAGGGTAGAGGTGGTCGACGATCACACCTTCCGGTTGCACTATTCGGAGCCGTACGCACCGCTGCTGCACTACATGGCGCTGGGAAGCATTCAGCCCATGAGTCAGCGCGCGGTCGAAGAGGCCGGCGAGGACTTCGGTACGCATCCCTCAGGCGCCGGAACCGGCCCGTTCAAGTTCGACAGTTGGGCGGCCGGTCAGGAAATCCGATTCGTGCGCAACGAAGACTATAACTGGGGGCCGGAGATCTACGAGAACCGCGGGCCGGTTGCGCTCCCGGGTGTCATAATCGATTACATTCCGGACGTAGAGGCTTCCACGACTGCCATGCTGACCGGTGAAATCGACGCGGTGGACTTTCTCCCGGACAAAGATGTCGAGACGCTCGACGCCGATCCCGATATTCAGATGTTCTGGGTGAATCTGCCCGGTATGGGCCTGTACTCGGCGTTTAACGTCACCAAGGCGCCGTTCGACGACGTTCAGGTTCGTCGCGCCGCCAATCACGCGGTC
>SLIN01000236.1 GCA_007135605.1 Spirochaetales bacterium
AAACCGGGCGTCGATATGAACATCGTCCACTACATGAACCTGACCCTCATCGGCATTTCGCGCTTCGCGCCGCGGCACTTCCGTCTATCGCTTCAGATGCTCGAGTCGGGGCAGATTCCCGGTCACAAGCTCGTCACGAACGTATTGCCGCTCTCGAAGTTCAACGAAGGGTTGAACCTGGCTCTCGAAGGGCGGGCGCTGAAGGTCGTATTCGAGCCGGGCAAGTAGAGCTCGGCGTTGGGAGCGCCGGCGAGAGAGCGCTGAAGGTTGTCTTCGAGCCCGGGGAGTAGTGCTCGGCCGGGCGAACGCCGCCGGGTGCGCGGAAGGCGCCGTGCGTTGTGCCCGGAGATCGTGCCTGCTACTCCGGTACGACACCACCCGCTTCGCCCTCACCGCCGCTTCGATCATCGTTCGGGCTGGAATCGTACGCGCTGGCGGCAACAGCTTCGGAGCCACCGTCGCGGATTCTGAATGTCCGCGGCGTGAGTCCGGTTTCCCGCTTGAATACGTAGTGAAAGTACTTTTCGTTGCCGAATCCTGACTTCGCGGCGATCTCCTGCGCCGACTCGTCGGATTCCACCAGCATCTGCTTTGCGCGTTCAATCCGCATCGATCGGATGTAATCGTTCAACCCCACACCCGTCACCTGCTTGAACATACGGCCGAAGTAGCCGGAGCTGTACCCGAACAGGTCCGCGAGCGATTCGACGCTCAGCGACGGATCTCCGAGGTGTTCGCGAATGTACGCTGCCGCTCGCTCTATGAGCTCGCTTATCTGTTCCGCATCCCGCAGCTCGCTCAGCCGCGCCGACTGCTGATGGAATTCGTCATACACTGACTCGACGGCGCGGACAAACTGACGATAGCTGTCGATCGATCGAAGCGAGCTTCCGAACGAGTATCCCTCCACATTCGTATTCGCAGAGAAAGCAAACAGGGTCTTCGCGCAGACCAGATAGATCGTCTCACAAATGTGGCGTGCGTTGTCGTACCGGCAGTCGGCAATGTAGCTGCGAAGCGTCTCCAACAGATCTCGAAGCTCGGCCCGGTCGCCGACGCGAATGCAGCGCACGAGCCGCTCCTCGACAGATTCGGGATAGGGGCGAGTGTTGTTCGCCTCCGTCTCCACAACCGCCTCGGCAATTACCCTTCCGAGGCCGCGTGTGAAGCGCGTCTCTACGCAGCCGTGAGCGACAAGATATGAGCTTCTCGCTCGGTCGAGGCCGGCCACACGTCGCCCTACTCCGACGGTAAGCGAGTGGTTCAGCTCTCCTCGACACCGCTCCTGCAAGTCCGCCCAGTACGAAGGCTTCTCAACTTCGGCGACGGCGAGATCGCCCCAGAGGAAGATCGCGACTCTCCCCTCGCCGGCGGAAACCACGTCGACGGTTGCACCATCGGCGAAATGCTTGAACGCCGCCAGCCGAAGCCATTCGGTGAAATAGGTGCGGCTCGACGGCTTGACGCGACTGAACTCGTCGATCGCGAGCTCACAGACTCGAAGGCTCGAGCTGTGATCCACCTCAACCGCGGTCGAGGGCGCATCCGCCGCTTCCGGGTCCACGATCAACTGGTGGAGGTAGCTCTGCCTGATGTGCTCCACGTGTGAGCGATTCAGCTCTTCGAGCACCTTCATTTCGCGGATCGTGTCGCTGAAACTCTCGAGGACGACTTCGAGGTCGTGGCGATCTCGCATCTTCTTTGCATCGGAGCCGAGCTGGCGGCTGATTCGAGCGATCATCCGTGATATCGGCCGGTAGATCCGGCGCAACAGCAGCAGCGCCGCCACTCCGCCGACGACGAATATCACCGCCGCAATTCGCAGAACATGGTTTCTACGATCACGGACTACCTCCACCATATGGTGGAGATCGTGTGCCGAAAAGACATAAAAGCCCGGCGAACCGCTGCTGCGTGCGAAGCTTACAGCGGTCGCCGCACCTGCGACGGTAAACGTAAGAGTACCGCTCGATTCGACACTATCTGAAGTGTCGAGATACCGGTGTATTTGCCCGGCAAGATCACCATGCTCGTCGGATGCGGTCGCGGGCGAAAGCACGCGGCCGTCGGGAGCCATCAACACCATCGTCGAGGATTGTTCATTCGGCTCAGCCGCGAATCTCCCCTCCTGCCGCAGCGGGTCAAGAAGGTTGATCACCACCATGTCGCTCGGATCGTCGCCGGCGCGAAACGGTACCCGGAAGGCGTACGTAACAACATTTACCGGCTCGGTCGACCGACCCGCCCGATTCGGCTCAATCTCGCGCAACCGCACACTGAACGGCTCATGCACGCCGGACATGAACCGCACCTCCCGTTCCGCTTGTGGTGTGCTGTTCCGTACCGCCGTCGAAACGAGGTAATCCGAACGACGCCCATACACCGAAATCGAATGAATCTCCGAACGGGTGTACAGAAAGCGGCGAATGTCGCGGCGAAGCGCGAGCTCATCCGATGGAGAAGGCTCGGACGAATGGAAGAACCGTGTTGCCGGTCGCGATGTGGCGATCGAGAGGTAGCCGTTAATCATGTCCTCGTGCAACCGCTCGAAGTGCGCCACGACCTGATTCAAGCGGTCGCGATGCTCGAGCGTGATTGCGTCGAAGAGCACCTCGGAGTAGATCTGCGAGAACACGAACGCGAGCGTTGCGATTGTCGCGAAGAGTACGAGTGAAAACCCGATGATGAACCGGGTAATCAGTCGTCGACGGGCAAAAAACCTATGCATACCGCATTACCGAAATGGTGACAGACGGTACGGAATTCATACCGTTCGCTCGAGATTTTCTGACTCCACGTACGAAATTCGAAATTGCGGGCCTCCACACCCCAATCTAACCTTGAAAGCGAGATGAAACGCAAGCATCGAAGCTACACCCCGGCGGCGCCGCTTGAAGCACCGGCGCACAAGCTGGGGGCCGTGGGAAGAGTCGTTTCGGGCGTAATCGGGGAATTGGTCAAAAACCGAACGCTCTACATGATGTGCATTCCCGCGATCGTCCTCTTCATTCTGGTCAACTATCTGCCGCTTTTCGGACTCATCCTGCCATTTAAGGATTTCAGCTTCGCCGAAGGAATCGTCGGCAGCCCGTGGGCCGAACCGTTGTTCGCGAATTTCGAGTACTTCTTTCGCTCCGGAGTCGCATGGCGGGTAACGCGAAACACCTTTCTCTACAATCTCGCATTCATCGTGATCGGAACTATTGTCGCCGTCAGCCTTGCCATCATGCTGAACGAAATGAAGACCAAGGTGTTCGTCAAGATCACTCAGGCGTCGTTTCTGTTGCCGTTCTTCATTTCCTGGATCGTCGGAGGCATGCTGCTGCGTGCACTGCTTGCCTACGATTACGGCGTGTTCAACCAGGTTCTCGCACGGTTCGGACACAATCCACTGGACTGGTACGGAACACCGGAGGCGTGGCCGGCCATACTGGTGGTCGCCGACAGCTGGCGTGAGGGCGGCTACCGGACGGTGCTGTACCTCGCAGCGCTCGCGGGAATCGATCCGCAGCTCTACGAAGTCGCGGAGATGGACGGCGCAAGTCGCTGGCGCCAGATACGCTCGATTACCGTTCCCTTGCTCACACCGACGATCTCGATTCTCGCCCTGCTCGAAGTCGGCCGGATCATGAACGCGGACTTCGGGAAGTTTTACGCGCTGGTAGGCGAGAATTCCCGGATTTTCCCCACCGCGGATGTCATCGACACGTACGTTTTTCGCACGCTCCGGAATGTCGGTGACATCGGGATGGCGGCGGCTCCGGCTATGTACCAGTCGGTGATCGGCTTCGTGCTCGTGATGCTCGTCAACTGGTACATGCGGCGGAAGTTCCCGCAGGGAAGTCTGTTCTAAGGAGGAGATGCAGAACGTATGAAACGCGCCAATCAGTTCGGTCTACCGACCCGCATCTGTATTGCTCTCGTCCTGAGCCTGTGGATGTTCGTCTGCCTGTATCCGTTCGCCGTAGTGCTCGGTGGATCGTTCACCGCCGAGTCCGAGATACGCCGTGGAATCTCGGTGATTCCAAGAGAGTTCAGCACCGCATCGTACGAGCTGCTCTTTGCCACGCCGCGACGGGTGATCCGGGCATACCAGGTGACCATATTCGTGACGGTGGTCGGTACTGTGCTGAGCGTCCTTGTCAACGCGATGATGGCATACGCGATCAGTCGCCCGAATTGCCGGTACCGATACCAGCTCGGTTTCTTCGCCTATTTCACATTGCTGTTCAGCGGAGGGATGGTCGCCTGGTACATCGTCATGGTGAACTTCCTCGGGCTGCGGAACACGATCTGGGCGATGATTGTGCCGTACCTGGCAAACGCGTGGTTTCTGCTCATTCTGCGGGCCTACTTCCAGTCGATTCCCAACGATTTCGCCGAGTCCGCGAGAATGGACGGCGCCGGGGAAATGCGCATCTTCCTCCAGATCTTTCTGCCGTTGAGTATTCCCGCGATCGCCGCGATCACCCTTTTTACAGCGATGCGCTACTGGAACGACTGGTGGCTCGGCATCATGCTCATCGATGACACCGATCTGCAGCCGCTGCAGCTCATGCTCCGCTCGGTAATGTCGCGCGTGCAGTTTCTCGCCAGTGACATGGGCCGCCGGGCAAGCGATCTTGGAATCACCGTTCCCACCCGGGGACTCCGTTTCGCAACGACAATCGTGACAATCGGCCCGATCGTGTTCCTCTACCCGTTCCTGCAGAAGTACTTCATCAAGGGGCTCACCATAGGGGGAATCAAAGGATGATTCATACAAGCACACGTTGTGTGCGGGCGAGAGTAGTCGCCCAAACAGATGTTAAGGAGGTACGAACCATGAGTTTCCGTACTCCATTGCGACGTGTAGTCGCATTTTCGATTGCACTCTGCCTGTTCACCGCAGCGGCCGCACCGATCTTTGCCGGCGGAGCGCAGGAAGAGGTGGATGTCCCTGAGATCCAGATATACAAAGTCGGCGAGGCAATGCCGGACGCCGACATGGTATGGGACCATATCAACGAGATTCTCGTCGAGGAGATCGGCGCCACGGTGAACGTCACGCATGTTCCGTGGGGCGACTATCCCGATCGCCTCCGGCTGCTGCTGGCCTCCGGCGACGGATACGACCTGCACTTTGACGCCGACTGGTTCAACTGGCCGGAGCTGGTAGCCGACGATGCATTGATGCCCTTGAACGATCTGCTGCCTGAGTATGCACCGAATCTCTACGAACACTACCGGGAGCTCGGTGCTCTCGCCGACGTGACCGTCGACGGGCTGATTTACGGTCTTCCCGCCACCGAGATCGGGAGCGGCCGCGCCTGGGCAACGGTAAACCAGCGTTGGGTCGATGAGTTCGACATCGATGTGGATTTCTCCACGATCGAGGGCGTTGTCGAGTACGCCGAGATCGTCACCGAAAACGTCGATCGCGTGGATTATCCGTTCCAGCAGATCTGGTTCGCAAACCCTCGATACGAGAATGTCATGTGGGCGATGTTCACCAAGTACGGCCTGCACCGCGAGTTCGCCGAGGGGAATCACGGCTTCACCTACGACATCGAGCAGGCATACGAGACCGGCGAGGTGGAAATCGTTCCGGTCGAACGGACCGAGGCGTATCTCGAAGCGGCACGCTGGCGGCAGGACTTCGCCGAACGCGGCTGGATTCCTCGCGACGCAATGCACGAAGAGGGCGACGAGTACGAGGTAGTCCAGGGGACCGCGGCGGTAACGCTCCGTAGCGTCCGCGACCAGTATGCCACGGTGCACGACGTGGCGCGAGATATCGTCGAGCTGCAGGGATACCGCATGTACCCCGACTCCTACGCTGCGTTCTCCGGCTTCATGCGTAACGGCTTCGCCATGAACCGCAACGCCGACAATCCGGAACACGCGATGAAGTTCATGGAGTGGATGTACAGCTCCCAGGAGAACTACGATCTGGTGATGTACGGCATCGAAGGGGAGACCTATGAGCTCGAGGAAAGAGAAGGTCACATGACCGTGCAATTCGTCGAAGGGCAGGATTCGGCGAACGCCTATCCGGCAACGCACGGAAGATGGGGCTTCTGGCGCACGGATCGTCAGCGTCCGGGAGTAGCCGACGGCGCGGTTGGACTCTACACCGAAGGAATCCCCGCGGAACAGGAGCATCCCACGAACGTCGTCACGCCGCTTGCCGGTTTCCGCTTCGATCCTTCGAATGTACGCTCCGAAATCGCGCTTCGCGATTCGGTCCGTGACGAGTTCGAACCGCCGATCTCGCACGGCTTTGTCGACGACTACGAGGCGGCGGTCGAGGAGTTGAACGAACGACTGTACGAGCCGACCGAGGCCATCCGCGAAGAGATGCAGCGACAGGTCGACCAGTTCCTTGCCCAACAGTAGACTGTCGGCCGGGCGATATATACCGGCCTGCCGAAAACCGGCCGCCGACTCCTGATTTCGGCGGCCGATTCGACACAATCAGCGAACGGGAGCGTCCTCAGGCGTTCCCGTTTTTCATTCGAGCGGTTCTGTTACGACCGGCGCTCTACTTCGCGTTCGGTGTCAGCCGGGGTGGCCGCGCCGACGCGTACGGAGGAGTTGAGATTATGACCGACTTGGGCTACGACTATCGAAATCCGGTCGTCTACGACAACGACGACCACCGCGACGTATACACCGACGAGTATTTGCTCGCCCTCGCGAGTGCCGGTGAGATCACGCTCGCGGGTATGATCACCACCTACACGCACGACCGGGGCGAGTATGCCGAGTTCGTCGACGGCCGGCGCGAAATCGTCGCGAAGGCGCGGCGCAGCGGCATAAAGCATCTGCCCGACCCGGTTGCCGGTCCGGACCACGCCCTCGTCCGGCCCGCCGACGGGAGGCCGGAGAGCACAGCGCCGATCGATGCCCCGGGAAGCCGGCTGATAGTGCAACAGGCACGCACCGCCTCGCCGGAGTTACCGCTCGTCGTCATATGCGGGGGGCCGCTTACCGCCGTTGCCGACGCCTATCTTCTCGACCCCTCGATCGCGGACCGCGTGATCGTCGCCGCCCTCCTCGCTTCGCCGGAAGGCCTCTACGGCTGGAACTGCGGCATCGATCTGTGGGCCGCCGAGATCGTCGCCGCCCGCATGCGACTGGTCATATTCCCCGAGTCGACCA
>SLIN01000176.1 GCA_007135605.1 Spirochaetales bacterium
CTCCCGGCGGCGCCGAAGAGAATCGGGATCCCGTTCGCCAGACCGAGCCCGGCCAGTGCGAACCCGCCGATCGCCGGCGCCGCGCCGCCGGCCAGCATGGCCGTTGCGACACCGAGGGCGGCCAGTACGAGGCCGCACGCGAGCACGAAGCGCCGGCTCGTCGCCGCGATAATGCGGTCTCCGGAGAAGCGGCCGACGGCCATCGCGAAGGCGAACGCCCCGTACGCGGCCGCCGCCACCGCCGCCGGAGTGTCGAGCACCGAGCGCATGTACACGGTGCTCCAGTCGTTCATCGCGCTTTCCCCCATCAGATTGAAGAACGCTACGGCGCAGAGAACCGCGAGAAACCCGACGATGTGCCGGACGACGATCGCCGGCGCTCCGCTGTTGGTGTGCAGGTCTTCGGCGTGCCCGGGCGCGGCTCGTTGGCGATCTGGTTGCGCAGCATCGGCGTGCCGGCTTCCCCCGTCCCCGGCGCTTTCACCACTACTGCTCCGCCATTCGTCGGATTCCCCGTCCCCGGCGCTTTCACCCTTTTTCAGGAGCCGGGCGGCGAACGGCATACCGACAAGCAACGCCGCGGCCCCCGTAGCGACACCATTGACCTGTGGCTGCAACCCGACGGTCAGAAGCGCGCCGCTCGCCATCGCACCGGCGAAGTTGCCGATCGAATACATCCCGTGCAGCATCGACATGATCGGGCGAGGGCGAGCTCGCTCGACATCGACCCCCTGTGCATTCATGCCGATATCCATCAGACCGTTACCGAGACCGAAGAGGGCAAGCGCCCCGGCCAGGGCAATATAGACCGGTGCAAGCAACGCGAGGGCCAACCCTCCCGCGAACGTGAAGAACCCTATCAGCGTAGAGCGGCGGCTTCCGAAGGTGCGGATAATCCAGGCTCCGAGCGGCATGCTGCCCACGCTTCCGAGCGGCACCATGAGAAGCGCAACACCGAGCGCACCTTCCCCGAGCGCGAGTCGCAGCTGCATCTCCGGGATGTGTGGCACCCAGACCCCGAGCAATGCACCGTTGAGGAAGAACATGGCGGCAACCGCCGGAAGCCGCGCGGCGATCGCTTCACGCCGCAACGGGGGAATCCCTGTGATCCGAGCGATAGTTACGGTTCAGCATTGTGCGAATTGTAATCGCTTGGCGCGGCTGCAGAAAGATGTAGTACCATCGCGACCATGATAACCGAGTCGGACAGGAAGCATCTCGACCGCTGTGTCGAGCTCGCCGCCGAAGCACTGGAGGCCGGAGATGAGCCGTTCGGATCGGTCCTAGTCGCCGCCGACGGCACCGTCCTCGCCGAGGACCACAACCGCGTTGCCGGCGGCGACCGGACCAGACACCCTGAGTTCGAGCTCGCCCGGTGGGCCGCCGCCAACCTCTCCCCGGAGGAGCGCGCCGGTACCACTGTGTACACCTCCGGCGAGCACTGTCCGATGTGCGCTGCCGCCCATGGATGGGTCGGATTGGGGCGTATCGTTTATGCGAGCTCGTCGGCGCAGCTCTCCGCGTGGCTCGCCGAGCTCGGAGCACCATCTCCTCCGGTGCGACCGCTGCCGATTTCCGAGATCGTACCCGGCGCGGACGTCGATGGTCCGGTAGCCGAACTCGCCGATCGGGTTCGGGCGCTTCACCGCAAGCGACTGGGTGCACGCTGACCGTACCGGCCGGAGGACGCCGACTTGTGTTCGGCAATGCGTACTCGCGAGGGCAGGCGTGGGCCATCCCGCTGTGCAGGTCAGCTGTCTGCAGCAGTGTGCGCGCGCGATCGTGGCTGTACCCGAACGACTGCGCTTGCTGGAACGGCGAGGTGCGGCGTGTTATGCTTCCCCCGACACAGCGATCTTTCACCGGGAGTGCATGAATGCTCAGTTCTTCAGGCAAAACGGTAATCACGGTTGCAGCCATCGTCGTCGCAGCCATCGTCATCGGGCTTGTCGTCCTTCTTCTCGGGCCTGAGGGTGATGATATTGCTGTCGCATCTCCGGAGGAAACGATCGAAGAAGAGCCTGCCGGCTGGCGACCGATCGACGGACAGTATGCGGTTTCCTCGGCGCATGAGCGGGCAACCGAAGCGGGACTCGCGGTGCTCGAAGCCGGCGGTACCGCAGCCGACGCGGCGGTCGCGGTCGCCGGCGCCCTCACGATCCTCGAGCCGTGGTTCTCCAGCGTGCTCGGGGGCGGTACATGGGCGCTCTACTACGATGCCCAACGCGATGAGGTCACCAGCCTCGACGGCGTCGGTCCTGCACCGCAAGCGGTCACCGTCGAATCAATGGCCGAGAGGGGCGCCGGAGAACGCGGCATGCATCAGGCGAATATGCCCGGTGCGTGGGACGGCTGGATGCTCTGGCTCGAACGGTACGGGCGTCTCGAGCTCGGGGAAGTACTCGAGCCGGCGATTCGCGCCGCCGAGGAGGGGTACGCCGCCAGCCCGCGGCTCATTCAGTGGCTCGGCATAAATCGCGCGAGCCACTTCGAGCAGGAAGCGTTCGCCCACGGCGAGCAGATGTACGCCGACATCGAGGACGAGGGCGACACCGTGTACCAGCACGAGCAGGCCGACACCTTTCGCCGCATCCTCTCCGCCTACGAAGCCGCACGCGACGACGGGCGCAGCGCCGCCATCCAGGCCGCCCGCGACTTCGTCTATCGAGGCCCCATCGCCGAGTCGATCGTCGCCTACTCCGAGGAGCACGACGGTTTTCTCGCTCTCGAGGACTTCCGGGACTTCGAAGCGCAAATTGTCGAACCGATTTCGGTCGACTACAACGGGCTGACCATCTACCAGAATCCTCCCAACAGTCAGGGGATCACGCAGCTGATCCTCCTCAAGATTCTCGAGGGATTCGATTTCGATCAATATGAGATGGATGATGCCGACGCGGTGCACCTGCAGGTCGAAGCGACGAAACTCGCCTTTGCCGATCGGCACCACCACGTCGGCGACCCCGACTTCGTCGACGTGCCGGTCGAGGCGCTCCTGTCCGACGAGCATATCGACGCGCGTCGGGCGCAGATCTCGATGGACGAGGTGCTCGAGTGGCCGATCGAGCCGCTGCTCGAAACGGCTGCCGGCAGCCGGCCGGCCGGCGATCACACCGCGACTGCGTCACGCGGAACCGCACCGCTGGACCGCAACGCCGACGGCGGCACGCTCGCTGACAGCGCCCTCGGCGGCACGCACGCGGGCGGCGCTCCTGCCGGCGCCACGCACGCGGGCGGGGCCCCTGCCGACGGCACGCTCGCGGAAGGCGCCCCCGCCGCCGACTCGCACAGCACGACCACCTTCCACATCATCGACCCCGAGGGCAATGCGGCCGCGGTGACCACCAGTATCGGCGCTCAGTTTCTCGTCATCCCGGACACCGGCATTCACATCAACAGCCGCATGACCATGATGCACCGCGACCACGACAATCCGAACGTCATCGAGCCGGGTAAGAAGGTCCGACACACGAGCAACCCGTACATGGTCTTCGCCGGCGAGGCGCCGTATATCCTCGGCGGAAACACCGGCGGCGATACTCAGCCGCAGGCGCAGGCGCAGCAGTTTATCGCGTTTCACGAGTTCGGCGCCACGCCGGAAGAAGCAGTCTCCCGGCCACGCTTTCTCAGCCGCGGCTTTCCGGGCGTGAGCTACCCCCACAGCGTCGGAAACGACATCCGCTTCGAGGACGGATTCGATGAGCAGGTCATAGCCGAGCTCGAGGAGCGCGGTCACCAGATCTACGACGGCGGTACCGGCGGGCTCGAAGGCAGCGCCTATATGCTCGTCGTCGACCCGGAAAGCGGCGAGATCGGCTACGGAGCCGACCCGCGCGACGGCGTCGGCACCGGCGAAGTGCGCCGAATCATGCCCGAATCGAAGTAAACGCCGGCACCGGCGCGCATCGGCGAGCGTGCATTCTCCTCAGCGTAACGGCGCGGTGCCGGGCGGCATCGGTCACCGCGAGACAACACGCTCTCGCCGGCGTTGCGGCAACCGGTTCACAGGAGAAACGCGAATACGATCGGTACCACCGACTTGATGGCGAGCAGCCGCGCGAGGTGAATCATCGAGACCCGAAACGGGTCGTAGCCGTAGTGGATCGCAAGCGCGGTCATGACGGTGAATCCGCCGGGGGCCGCCGCGAGAAAACTCAACGGCCGGTCCCAGCCGGCCAGCCGGTGAATCAGCAGCGCTACACCGAGTGCGGTGACGAACACGACCGCCGTGGAGAGAATCAACGGCCAGAGCAGCCCCCCGGAGGCAAGCGTGTCCGCGGTCTCCGGCCCGAAGTGCTGCGAGACCATGATCCCGAGAGCGACAAGCAGCGGATTGAAGAAACTCGGAGGAAAGCCGCGGACCGGCAGCCCGAGCGACGACGCGACAGCGACGAAGAGCATCGATCCGACCATGAGCCCCGCCGGAACGCCGAGCCGCGAGAAGATGTATGCTCCGATAAGCGCGACGGCGAAGGTAAACGGGAGCTCGAGGGGGCGTTGATGAAGCGAACGCATCTCCGACTTCCAGTCGGCGGCCCCGACGGTATCCGGCTCGTCGGAGTACGAGACGGGCGTGGCGGCGCGACGCCGGGTCTCACCACCCGCACCGGCACGGCTCCCGTCCTCGCCGCCCGGAGCGGCTGCCGCCCCCGCCTCCGCGAAAAGTCTCCGGAATAACACCGGAAAGATCGAGATGATGATAATCGCCCGCGTCAGCTTGACCACGGCAACCGCGGCGACATCGGCGCCGGTCGCCATCGAGAGCACCATCATCTCCGGGAGTCCACCGACGCTCGAAGCGAGCACCGCCGTCACCGAATCGAGCGCACTCACCCGGCCGAGGATCGGACCGAACACGAAGACGAGAAGCAGCGCCCACGCTGCGACAATGAGCGCCGGTCGAACCAGGTTCTTGAGGTCGGCGACGGTCTCGCGCGTTACCTTGCTGCCGATGAAAAGCCCGAGCAGGATCTGTACGAGCGGGTCGAGCAGCTCCGGCGCCGGCGGAATCGGGGCTTCGACAACACGAAGCGCACCGATGACCATCAACGCGCCGAGCAGCGGCGGCACTGGAGCGCGCAGGAGCGAGAAGACACCCCAGCCGACAAGCCCTAAAACAAACAGTACCGGAAAGGCGAGAAGGTCGTGCATATCGAACTCGACACAGCCTACCGTTGATCGTCACTTCTGTCTTGCCGGTAGAAGTGGGCGGGTGGACTGCCGCCGAAGCCGGGTCGACCTGTTGCGCGAATACCTCGCTATTAAGAATTCCTTGCGCCCGCAACCACCTCGCCGGTATAATTAGAACACAATGAGCACGAGTGCACGAGCCGTGCCACGCTCCGGAGAGGCGCTTCCGGCGGACGAAACCGAAGTCGGCCCGAAACTCGTCGAGTGTATGTCGACGGCTGCAAACCTTCCGGTCGAGCACCTTCCGCGATCGCTTGAGTCGTTAATCGCCCTGGTCGTCTCTCAGGACAACTCGTGTCGCTACTGCGTGCAAAGTACCCGCTTCACCATGCTCGCCAGCGGTTTTTCCGAGCGAGAGGTCCAGAATATCCTTGCCGACCTCTACGGCCCTGCGCTTCCGGAAGGTGATCGCGCAGCGCTGATGTTCGCCCGCCGGCTTTCCCGCTCGAACCCGCGTCCCGGCCCGGGCGAGCTGCGAGCACTTCGAGATCACGGCTTCACCGCGCCGGCGATCACCGAGGTCGCAGCGGTGACCGCCGCCACTATAGTTGCGAACCGCATCGGAACAGCGTCTAACCTGCAGCCGATGCACATCCCGGACAACGTCGACCGGTGGTACCACACGGTCACACGGTTGGTAGCGCGATGGAAAGCGCACCGCGAACGACGACTCAACACCGCCCGCGCACGCCGGTCAAGCGAATACGATGGACCGGGCGCGCGCCTTCTCAGCTCGCTCCCCGACGTACCTGCACTCCACGGATTCCGACACATCCTCGGCCTGGCGTGGGGCGAATCGACCATACCGCTCCGTACGCGTGCAATGATGGCCGGCATTGTCGGTCGTCTCGTCCAGTGTGACGTGTCACAGCAGATCGCCCACTATTGGCTGGAACGCGGTGGACTGTCGGGCGAAGAGATCGAAGCACTTCTCACGCGACTCGACACTCGCTCCCTCAACGAATCCGACCGCCGCCTGCTCGAGCTCGCACGAACCTCGGTACGCGTACAGAACCCCGCACCACTGGTACGACAGACTCGCGCCCTGCGCGAGCAGGAAGGTCCCGAGGTGGCAGACGACGCGATCCTCTTCCTCGCGGTGGCGAATGCCATGTGTCGCTTCACGGTCGTTCAGGGGGTCGGCTAGGGTGATGGATACGCAGCTCGTCGCCCTCATTGCGCTCCTGGCCGGTGCAGGCGCTCTCGCGGTCACATCGCTCTCGCTGCTCCGCGCCAACCGCCGCCTGCGCCGTGCGCTCAACCGAGCTACCGACCGCCTCGAGAACCTGCAACTCTCCTTCCAGCGCTTCGTCCCGCAGGAGGTCGTAGAAAGCGTGATCGATCGCGGCGTCTCGACCCACGGTGAGCGCCGAACGATCAGCGCACTCTTCGCCGACCTCGTCGGTTTCACCTCGCTCAGCGAAACGATGCCTCCGGAGTCGGTCGTTCGCATTCTGAACGGATACTTCCGCGCCATGAGCCGGGTCGTTCGCGAGCACAACGGATTCGTGGCTCGATTTCTCGGTGATGGAATACTCGCGATCTTCGGCGCGCCGGAGCCGAATCCGTGGCACACGCACGACGCCGCGCGCGCGGCGCTCGCTATGCTGCAAGGGCTCGACGAGTACGGCGAGCGCCTGCGTTCGGGCGGCGACCGGCCGTTACGCATGGGCATCGGAGTCGATACGGGCACTGTCATGGCGGGGGTTATCGGCAGTGACGAGCTCATGGAGTACACCGTCATCGGCGACGTGGTGAATACTGCATCCCGCATCGAAGAGCTCACCCGCTCCCTCGAATACGAGCTTCTCGTCACCGAACGCTTCGCCGCCGAGCTCGACTCCCGCTATCGACTCGAGCGGC
>SLIN01000008.1 GCA_007135605.1 Spirochaetales bacterium
GACGAGACAAAGCGAAATTAGCTTTCTCACAAGCTACCTCCCCAAGGATTTTTTCCTACCTGCAATACACACTAACTGCAATGCAGGCAGCGTTAACCGGCATCTTAAGCGAAGTGATGCGAGCCGTCAATTGTTGCAGTGAAAATTTGGAGGGGAGGTCATCAAAGCCGGAGCAGTAGGCCGCCCATGAATGAACAGAAAGTGTTTGCGGGATCATTGTCAATTGTGTGATTCGTGGTATACTCTTTTCAGTCAGAATCTTAGTTGGGAGGTAGCATAGCATGAAAAAATGCATAATTGTCTTACTCGTCCTGGTTGTATCCGCCGGCATGGCGTTCGGCGAGGACGTGCTTGATCCGCTCTATTTGGAGTGGGGTATTCAGGGGACTTCACGGGACTTTCTCTATCCGGAGGTTCAGTACAACCGGAATCCGTCGGTGCTCGCCGGACTGGAGAACGTGTTTCTGCGGCCGCGCATTAACTTCGATCGTGACAGCACGGTAACTACCGAGATCCGGGGCGACGATACTATTGGTGAGGAAGGCGCAACACAAGAACAAACGGACGTTAGTACCTCACTTGATTTGAGCGTCAAATCGTTCCTGCCTGTCGACAACGACATGGTCCTTGGCGTTGATGCAGGCTTCTCGAGGAATTCTTCGTCGGACGTTACAGAGAGGGATGAAGATTACCTCCCGGGTCAACCTGAACAAACTGATGAAGAGCTTGAAAGCGATTGGGGAATCGGAGGCACGGCATACGGTGTGTTCGGTCTCGGTGCCTTTGACCTCGGTGTCGCCGTCGGCGGGTCATTCTCCCGTACGCCGGGCGAGTCACAGGAGGACAAGACCACAATCGATGGCGAAACCGAATACAACGATGCCGGCGAGGACATCACCGGATACGGCCTGAATGGCGCCGCAGGTGTACGGCTTCCGGTTGGTGACGGTTCATTCGGTTTCGGAGCTGCGTTCACTTACGACGTCGAGGATCGAGTCGATTGGATTGTCGACCCCGACGACGACACGCAGATCATACCGACAACCGATCAGGAGGCAGTGTTCGACTATCTCGATCGAGACATGGACACCAGGCTTGCAATATACCCGAGTCTTGTCTTTCCGGTAACTCCGCAAGTCACATTCATCTCGAGTGGAATGGTGGGGCTGATCGGTACGCAGCAGACTGAGATGTACACGCGCGCCGACGAGGACGATGAGAGCCTCATGCGAACAACCGTTCGTGGAGCCTTTCCCACCTTCTCTCTCGGCGCCGGGGTTGCTTGGAAACCGTCAAACGCCATAGAGCTGCGAACGGGGCTGAACGTTGGCCGTCAAGGTACCGAAACGGAAATGGAGAACTATGACGCGGATGGCGAATCGGCTTTTGAAGCCGCCAATACAATTGGCGCACAAGAAGTAGCGCTGGGCGCCGATCCGGAGCCGCATGATATTATCAATGCGGGAGCGCCTATGGCGTCAGGCGAGACGACCGTGACGCTCGATAGCGGGCTGACGTTCTCGCCTGCGGGTCCGATCACGCTGTTCACCGGCGGGGGAATAGCGCTGCGGAGTCAGCAGCTGACCTATAAAGTGTTTAACACCGATACGAACGAGATTGTAGAGGCGACCGACGATGCACCACAGGGTTTTGCGAACAACTTCGTTATGAACAACAACTTCGTTATGAACTTTAACGCTACCCTCGGCGCCGCGGTTGAGCTGAGCGATAACGTGCTGGCAAGCTTCCACGCTGCGTGGCCGTTCAACGCTATCACCGCCTCGCGCAATACCGTCGATCTTAATCCTGACGGAATTGACGACGAGGAGGAAGTAACGAGCAGTTTCGGAACGGATTTGCAGGTGATCTTCCGCTTCTAGTCTGTCTGGTACGGTCGTTTTTCCGCGACCGCCCGTTGATTAATTGAGACTGGCCACTGCGGCGCCGGAGCCGTGGTGGCCGTCTTATTTTTCGCGAAAGCCGGTGGCCGCTCAGCGCCCTCACCTCCTGACGATCGCTCCTGGTAATGCGTTGTTTTTTCCCCTCTTCCTCCTTGCGACATAAGTGGGGTGTGCTATACTCGCCAGTACAACCTATCGGATGGAAAGTTGCCACGGAGGAAATAATGCGTAAACTTGGTGTAGTTGTGGTGGTTCTGCTCTTCGTTGCCGCGGGCGGCTTCACGCAGGACCTGGAGGTGAGCGAACTCGAGATCATGTCGTTGCGGAGCTTTGTGAGCGGAGGTGCCGCGAGGGCACTCGGTGCGCCGGGGGTAACCGGCGGGCTGTTCGACAACGAGCTCGGAGCCGCATTGTCGGTTATCGAGGATACGCGTGGGCCAGGTTTTAGCGATCTGGATGCGAATTACATTTTCGGGGGCCTGGGCAATCTGTCACTGGATAGGGTGTCGGCTTCCGCGCCGTTTTTCAGTGATTTCGACAACCCGCTGCTATTTGGACTCTACCGCGACGGCGATATGCCGTGGTCGTACTTCACCGGGCTCCATATCGAGGGAACGCGCGCGGTGGAGACCGATCGGGATTATCAGGATCCACCCGAACAGCACACGGTCGACGACAACGGTGATGAGACGATATATGAGTGGATCCGGGATGTCACCGAAACTCGCATCGTTATTCCCGAGTACTTCCTTACCCAGCACCAGTTCATAACACGGCTGAACGGCATGAATGCCGGTCTGGCGCTTGCGATCTCCCGCAGGAACGAGGGGATGGACGATATCGACATGGAGAATAATCCGTTCGAGCTGTTTAACCGCGTTACCATTGAGGAAGAGATCCAGGACGACGATGTCGCCGACGTCGACACGCCACCGAGCCCCTACCTGAACGTGACAAACTCCTACGAGTTGAATACCGGGGGCCTGATCGACCTCGTGAATGATCCGGGAGTGGATCGACTAGGGCGACTTGTTATCGACGGATTTGACGCTACAACCTTTGACCCGGTAGCCGACGATCTTGACGATGACGACGTGCTTGGCGCACCACCAGTCAACGCGGTGGTGAACGACTACCAGCCCAACGTCTTCTCCGGCGTCATCGGGGTACCGCTCTTCCTCGACGATACGCACTACTTTCGGCCCTCGTTCCGGTATTCGCGTACCGACCGCGGATTCAGCGAATTGTACGACTTCACCCTGGAAGCGGGAGATCCGGATCAAGCGACAAGGCAAAGTGGCGAGCATGAGCTCACCGATGTCACCAACGCCTTCGGGCTGCAACTCGACTACGCGATGCTGCGAGATCCGCTGCTCGGCGACAACGAGCGCAACCAGCTTCGCCTCGATGCGTCGCTCATGGCGGAGCTTGATACGCGCTCACGCAGTTTCGAAGGAACCGAGACCGAGTTCACCGCCGGTGTCGACGATTTCGAAGAGGACGGAACCGATTCACTCTCGATTACCAGCTCGCAGCAGCCGGCCCTAAACTTCGGCGTGTCGGCGGGTGCATCGCATTCGTTCTACTTTACACCGATAGCAAATTTCGACTTTGCGCTCGCACCGAGCGCTCAGCTCTCTTTCGCGAGCCAGGTTCCCGGTGGAGCCCGGCCGACCGAGATTGTCACCGACCGGCAGGAGCTCGACGGTGACGGCGACAATATTGAGCGCACCGAGACGGTCGAAACGATCGAATACGCCGCGCGTGGTCGGACCAACACGATCTCCGGCAGCGTGCAGCTTCCGATCGCGCTGAGCGGACAGCCGGAAGATTGGCTGTTCGGCTTCACGATCAGCAGTGTACCCGGGTTCGTCTGGACGCGCACCGCGGAGATTTCCTACGACCAGGAGCGATCGCTGAGCACCGTCGAGACGACGACTACTACTGCCGACGACGACCCGGAGACCGAGGTAACCGAGACCCGGCACGCCGATCGCGAACGAAGCAGCGAGGTGACGAACAGCTGGAGCATCGGTGCCGTGCATCAGCTCGGGCTGAACACCTCCTTCGGTGAGAACGTCGACTTCGACATCATGCTGACCGGTACGAATACGATTCTCGCGTTCAACCGACTGGTCATCCAGGCGACGGTCGCCTATTGACGGCGAGCGGTCGCGAGACCGACGCACCGTCCGGCTGTGTCCGGGCGGTGCGTGTGATAGAGTGAAACGTACGTTGAAGGGAGTAGATGGATGAAGTTTTCTCTCCTGGTTTGCCTGGGACTTATCGTCGGGCTGCCGCTATTCGGACAAACAGCCGAACGACTGGATGAGATCCTCGCGCAGGATGAGCTTACCGTTGGTTCGGCGGCGTACATCGCTGCCGCCTCCGGCGGCCTGATCGGGGAGGGGGACGGCCCCGAGGATGCGCTTGCCGCGCTCGCGGATCTAGGTTTTCCCTCCGATTCGGTCTCCGCCGAGGAGACCGTCCGGCTCAATCAGTACGCTTATATGCTGATGCTCGCGCACGACCGGCGCGGAGGGCTTATGTACACGCTCTTTCCCGGCCCGCGCTACGCGTTCCGGGAGTTGCGCTTTGAGCGGGTAATCGAGGGTCGGGGCGATCCGATCGATCCGCTGTCGGGCAGTCGCGCGTTGCGACTCGCCGAACGGCTCACCACGATCGTCGAGGCGGAGGAGTAAGCGCATGCGGGAAGTTCAAGTTCAACGACGTATCAGGCATGCGCTTATCGCATTGATTGTCGCCGCCGTGGTCGGCACTCCGCTCGGGGCGCTGGACCTCGGTGGAAACATCAACAGTCAATCGAATCTGGAGAATGCCACGCCGGCCTTCCGCAATTCTCTGTCGATGTATCTTCGACGGAACCCGGAAGCTTCGCCGGACGGCACGCTTCGCTGGGTTGTCGAGGGCAGCGTCAGTGCGATCACCACCGACCGCGACGGCCACGGGCTTGAAACGCTGTGGGTGCCCGACGTGAACCTGGCGCGGATCGAGACGATCCATCCCGGCGTCCTTGGTGCGCCGCAATCGGCGTTGCGAACCGCCGGAGGACGTATCACTTTCTCGGAGCCCACAAATCTTATATACGCCGACCGCATCGACGGGCTTCGTGTCGGCTTCGAGTTCCCTCGTGTGAGCATTACCGCCGGAGGCGGCTATACCGGTCTCATCCCCGGAGCGAACAGCGGTGTGGTAATGAGCGCGGATGATGCGATCGCCCGCGAGAATCCGGGTGAATACGCAGGAGCCCGGCGTGTGGTTGCGACCGCGAGTATCGCCGCACCGGAGTTGCTCGGATTGCAGCGAGTAACCGCCGGCGGACTCGCACAGTTCGACGCACGGGGCAGGTACATCAGCGAACGGCTGAACTCTCAGTACGCGTTTCTGCAGCTCGACGGACCGCTGGTCGGCAGTGTCTATTCGGAGATCGCCGGCGCGGCAAGCTTCGTGCAGCGGACTCAGTACGCTGACTTCGACATCGAGGTCGATTCCGAGAGCTCAGTAGGTGTCGCCGGACGGGTACAGACTCGGGCCTACCTCGGAGCGAACGACGCGAGTGTAGTTACCGCGAGTGCTCGCTATGCAAGCGGCGACGGGGAGCCGTTCGGCGCGTTTACACCGGCGACCGCGCCGGCGGTGCGCCTGCTCGGCCCGGTTCGTATGAGTAACCTCGCGCTGTTCAAGCTGGACTACGCGTTCCGACCGTTTGCCGGCCGACCCGGATCTCAGGCGCGCAGTCTCGAGCTTTCCGCCTACGGGGCGGTAGACCTGCCGGCCGACTTCGACGCCGAAGGTGGTTTTCGGGGAATCGAGGCGGGAGCACGAACGACACTGCGCTTCCTCTCCGACGTCGGTGGACGCATCTGGGCCGGCGCGTACATACCTGGGGAAGAAGATGCAGACGTTCAGTTTCTCGGACGACTCGATTTGTCCACGAGCTTTTAGATATGCGGAGGATCACGGCTATGAAACAGATATCGCGTGAGGGCAGCTTCAGGAAGACAGCCCGGCTCATCACATCAACATTACTACCGATCCTCCTGGCCGCGCCGCTCGTGTCCGCGCAGGAGCTGGTTGCGATCATTGAAGAGGTAGAAGGAACGGTGGAGATCCAGGTCGACGGCGGTTCGTGGGAAGCGGTCGTGGTCGGCGACATCGTACCGGTCGATGCGCGTATTTCGACCGGCTTCGGCGCGCGGGCGGTTGTGGCCGTGGGAGAGAATGCAAGCATTACCGTGGGTTCGTTAACCCGGCTCGGCATCGATGAGCTTGTCGAGGAGGAAGGTGTTGAGCGCTCCGAGCTCAACCTCGAAGTCGGACGCATCCAGGGAGATGTGCGCGAGGCCGATCTCGACCGTACCGAGTTCGATCTGCGTTCTCCGGTTGCAACCGCATCGGTACGCGGAACGAGTTTCGACTTCAACGGTCGGGAGCTGTCCGTCTCGACCGGTGTGGTCGAGTTCGAGAGTGCCACACTCGGCCGGACTGTCACGATCCGGCCGCAGGAGTTCAGCTCGAGTGACGGCATAGACGTAGTGGACGGCTCGACCGGACGCGCGAGCCAGGGTGAAGTGCGACACGAAACCGAAGGCGGAGACGATGAGGCCGATGGCGACGACCGGCGGGTGACCGAGGATCCTGCCACGGTAACCGTGATCTTCGGGGGATTCCGATAGGAGTGGCGCGGTGTAGAGGCGCTGTCCGTCGTGGAGGCCTGCTGACCGGTAGCGACCGGTGCCAAGCAGCGACCGGTGCCCGGCAACGGCCGGCAGTCCGTTGTGATTCGTCGGACGCCGGCGCCACATTCGAGAGGGAGAGTTGGGAACAATGAAAATGATACGACTGTTTGGAAACCATTGGCGTAAAGTCGCGGTGCTCCTGGCGCTGATCGGCGTATTCGGCGTCGCTTGCCAGCTGAGTGTCGATTCGGAGCCGCAGCAGCGCTCGAATCTTTCGCTCTCGCTTGTGGGCGCCCCGGAGGACCGCGATGTTCTCTTTGATCTGACCGTCCGTGGTCCCGGCATGGAAACGATCCGTGAGGTCGTCGATCCGTCGGAGGAACAGGAGTTCACATTCGAAGTTCCTGCACGAACCGACATCAGCTTCAGCCTGACCGCGCGCGA
>SLIN01000230.1 GCA_007135605.1 Spirochaetales bacterium
AGACGGTTACACGCTCCCGATGCAAGGTTAACGAGCGAGGTATTGAATGCGAGTATCAGCATGGGAAAGCGCATAACACCGAGATAGGAGACGAAGGCAAAGAGCACGCCGAGCGTCATCGCGCCGGTTATCACCTGGTATCCGCCGAACAGCACTATAATGAGCGCGCCGACTCCGTCGGTCAGAAGAAGAATCGGATTGAGCAATACCTGCAACCGGGCCAGGCCCAGATCCTTCTCGAGCATCTCCGTGTTCGTGCGGTCGAACCGGTCGATTTCCGCGTGCTCCATGGCAAACGCCTTGACTACCCGGATTCCGGTTACATTCTCCTGAATCCGCGCGTTGAGGTTGCCCATCTGCTCCTGCTTTCGCTTGACTGCCGCGCGCATGCGGCGGCTGTAGTGCAGAATGATGCCGAAAAAAACGGGAAGCACCGCATACACGGCAAGTGCGAGGCGCCAGTCCTGCCAGAGCATGAGCGCGAAAATCGTGATCGTGATGCCGAAAATCCGCACTCGGTGCTCGATACCGAAGGAGAAGAAGTTGCGCAGCAGCTGAATGTCATAGGTCACGCGCGACATGAGATCACCGGTCCGCGCACGGTCGTAGAACGTCAAATCGAGATGCTGAAGCTTCTCGTACAGCTCGTTTCGCAGATCGCGTACCACCGACTCGGCCACGAACCAGAAATTCCGGATCATGAGATGAGCGCTCATACCGCGAAAGAGTCCGGCGACTACCAGGACGCCGCAGGCGATCCAGAGCGGGCCGAGCGACCCGCCGGCGATGATATCGGGATAGATGTAGTCGACCACGTATCCGATAACCAGCGGAACGAAGTACGCCACCAGGTCGAACGGCACCATGAAGGTCAGCGCGTATGCGAGGTTCTTACGATAACGGCGGACTACCGGCCAGAGTCGGCGAAGAATCGCTATCATGGAAAGCTGGAGTGTACCGCGGTCCGTCCGAGAAGGTGAATGGGCCGCGAGTAGAATACGGGGGCAATGTCTCACATTTGGGACGCCGCTCATTCGCACCATTGGATGCGACGGTACGCGGCAGCATTGGAGAACACCGCCAACGGTACGAGCGTGAGGGGGTTGTCGCGCATCGGCTGTTGCTCACGGGTTGTCACATCGCAAAGCGTTCAAGGTATATTCGTAATTGCAAGGATACGGTATGCTGGGGCCATTAACAGAATGTAGCGGGACATCTCCATGGGTAACGGAATGCTCGAGAACAGCATGAACGATCGCTTTCGGGTTGCGCTAATCGCAATCGTCGGACTCCTGACGGCTATATTTGTGACACCATTCGCGATATTCCGATTCTTCGCCGGCGATTACTTCGTCGCGGTGGTGGACACGTTGATTGTGATCGTGGCGGTTGCCACAGCACTCTACGCGCGAGCTCGAGGTGCGACCAAGATACCGGGAATCCTCGTTTCACTTTTTCTCACCGCCGGCGTGGCCGCCGTCACACTCGAGCTTGGAATTAGCGGTGCGCTCTGGATCTTCCCCGTGCTCATGTTCACCTTCTATCTCTGCCCGCCGCGACTCGCCCTCGCCGCCACGGTGATCACGCTTGCCGCGATCGCGCTTCGCGAGCTTACGGCACCGGCTACCGTGTTCAACTCCACCGTGCAAATGCTCGGCTTCTTCAGCGCGTCGGTAACTGCGATCGTGTTCAGCGCTCTGTTCGCCCACCGGAATCTCGCCCAGCACAACAAAATGCTGCAGTGGGCGACGAAGGATGCGCTGACCGGTCTCGAGAATCGCCGCAGCCTCGATCACGAGATGGACGTCGCCGTAGCGGCCGCGCACCGCCATTCGATCGCCTATTCACTGCTGATGATCGACCTCGATAACTTCAAGTCCGTCAACGATGAACTCGGACACTTCGAGGCCGATCGTATACTGCAGGATTTCGCCGCCCTGCTTCGAACCTCGACCCGACTCGAGGATCGGGTATTCCGGTACGGCGGCGATGAGTTTGTCGTACTGCTTCCCGGAACCGCTCTCGACGGGCTGAAAAGCGTGGCCGCTAATCTTATCGCCGCCATAGATGCACACTACAGCGACCGCCGCCACAGGATCACCGCTTCGATGGGCGGAGCCACGTATTCCGAGGGACAGGACGTGGATGATTGGCGCCGCAACGCCGACCACTGCCTCTACGAGGCGAAAGAGCTCGGCGGTCGTCGCGCAATGATCGCGGCGAAAGCCGGGAGCGTTCCGGTCGGCGTAACCGGTCGATACGCGGTTTAGAGCACGGTGTAAAGGAGGCGACGGTGTGGGTCGCTTGACGGGAATGGACCAGCGTCGCACGCTCTCCCGAAACGGAAGGCGAACGATCGATGCGCATCTGGATCTCGGTTGGAGCGCGCTCGGATGGGACCGCGATCTGACTCTTTCACTCGATGAGCTGCGTCGAAGGGAGCGACACATGACCGACCACCGTGCCCGCGGTAACGCCACGGTTACCATCGACGAGCTTCGACGCGGCTGCATCGCGGTGTGTTTTGCGACGGTGCTTGCGCGTGCGGTGCCGCCCGGCGGCGCGCTTCCACCGTCTGTTGAGCTCGCCACGCCGGCGCAGCAAGTCGGTATTCCCACAGACGGCTCGCCGCGCAGTGCACTCGACCACCCGACCCGGGAGCATGCGTACGCGGCCGCGCAAGGCCAGCTCGCCTACTATCGGCAACTCGAGGAGCAGGGGTACGTAACGCTCATCCTCACCCGATCGCAGTTGGATGCCCACTGGCAGCGTTGGAGCACAAAGGATGCGAAACCGCACGAACTGCCCATCGGGCTGATCCTGACCATGGAGGGCGCGGATCCCATTGTCACCCCCGAACAGAGTAGCCGGTGGTATGAGCAGGGGCTGAGGGCGGTCGGGCCCGTGCACTACGGTCGAAGTGCCTATGCCGTGGGAACCGGTTTCGAAGGGGCAATGACCAAAGCGGGACATGCATTGCTGCGGGAATTCGAGCAGCTGAACATGATCCTGGATGTGACGCATCTCAGCGACGAGAGCTTCACCGATGCGCTTGAACACTTCGACGGACGAGTCATCGCCAGTCACCACAACTGTCGGGCGCTTGTGCCCCGGCAGCGGCAGCTTACCGACGACCAGATCAGGCGGTTGATCGAACGGGATGGGGTGATCGGGCTTGCCCTCGACGCGTGGATGCTCCACAGCGAGTGTCAGGCGGGCCAGGGCATGGGAGACATCGTCGACCTGGAGGCAGCCGCCGATCATATCGATCACATCTGCACTCTTGCCGGAACGAGTCGGCACAGCGGCATCGGTAGCGATCTTGACGGAGGCTTCGGCCGGGAGCAGACTCCGTCGGGACTCGACACGATAGCCGACCTGCAGAAACTCGACGGTATTCTCGAACGTCGTGGATACAGCAACGAGGATCGGGATCTCATTTTTCACGGAAACTGGCTGCGCCTGCTTCGTGAGACGCTTCCCCAGTAACGTCGTGGAGACACGGCCCTCTGCCACCAGCGCAAAGCCCGAAACGCTTTGAGCCCCACTCAGTCCAACAGCGGATTGTAGTCGTCCCGGTATGCGCTTGCCGCACGGTCGTCGTCGGAATCCGGCGCCGGCAGTGCACCGGGGCCGAGCACCGATTCGAGGGTCGGAATCGCACGCTCGAACCGGTTGTCGAGCGGGAGCAGGCCACGCGACGCCAGCGGACGCGCGAGCCGTTCGGCACTTGCCGCCGAGGCGTCCCGATGTTCGGCAGCCGAGGGAGCAAACCGCGTCGGCTCGGTTCCCGCAATAAACAGCTCCTCCCTGGTCGGTCCGGGGTAGTCCGGTGGCGCGAGAAGCCCGGTTCGGGTCGACACGCGCACTTCGACTATCCCGTCCGGCCTCCGAAACGACTCGCCCGGCAACCGAGCGTGTATCGCATTCATGTACCGCTCCCAGTCCGGCCCGACCAGGGCGGCACCGTACTGCTGCGTACCGAGCGTGCGCCCACCGCGGTCGAATCCGTACCATATCGCCGTCGTGTAGCGCGTCGAGGAGCCGACCACCCAGCCGTCCGACCAGTTTTGCGTCGTACCGGATTTCGCCGCCATCGGAACCACAGGACTACGAGCACGGAGCGTGCCGGTAACGAACGTATCCTCGAGTATATCGGTCATGAGGTACGCCGCCTCGGCGGATACGATACGCGCGTCCGTGCCCATGCGCCGCTGCGCGATTCTCACGTCGCGCTCGGGCTCGGCGATCACGCGGCCGCGCGAGTCCTCGACATAACGAATCGCAACCGGATCGACACGAACACCGAGATTCGGGAAGACGGCGAACGCCCTCGCCATCTCCAGCGGGCTGACACCGGCGATACCGAGCGCGACCGGATAGCGCCGTTCGAGTCCGCGCCCCGCCATTTGATCGGATGATATACCGAGCAGCTGCGCCGATGTCGAAAGCGCCCGCGTGAAACCGAGGCGATGGAAGACCTGCACGGCAGGGACATTCAACGATCGCGCCATCGCGGTGCGAACGCTTACCGGGCCGTTCCAGTTGCCGGCGTAGTTCCGGGGCATATAGAGCGTACCGTCGAGATTCCTGAACGCGGTCGGCGCGTCATACAGCACGGTAGCCGGTGTTATGATTCCATCCTCGAGCGCGGCGACATAGTACAACGGTTTGAAGGCGGATCCGGGGGTGCGCCGGCCGGCGATAGCGCGATTGAGCTGATCGATCCGTTCGAAACCGGCGCCTCCGACCATCGCCGTTATATGACCGGTCTCATTCTCGAGGGTCACGAGCGCCCCCTGCACCTGTTCACGCGGCGCACGTGTGCGTTGTCGCCAGACACCGCTCCGAGTCGCCTGATGCAGCCCATCCGCGACGGTGGAGGAGAAGAGAAGCGAGCTGATGCCCACCAGTGGTGCGAGTGAATCGAGATAGTAGTCGACCACGAGCTGTCGGCTGCGCGGCGGCGAGACGAGGAGCTCGGGGATATCGAACGTCAGCCCGAGCAGATCGATAATCGACACCAGATCGGCGGAAACCCGGTCTGCGGCGCGGGCACGCTCGGCGCCGACATACGCGTTCGCCCGCTCCAGACCGTTTGCGACGTTCTGCTCGGCGAGCCGCTGATGGTCGAGGTCGAGCGTGCTGTGGATCGACAGCCCCGATCGGTGAATGTCGACCGGGGCTCCGAGCAGAACATCGGCCTCGAGGCGTTCGCGGACGTACTCGCTGAAATAGGGCGCCGCATCACGGCGGTCCAGGAAGGCGCTCGACATCGCCGTGCGGGTGAAATCGTAGTTCTGCCAGTACGCCTCGAACGAATCGTCCGCCTGTTCCGGGCTCAGGTAGCCCGCCCTGACCATGCCGTTGAGAACTACACGTTGCATGGTGCGCGCGCGCTGCGGATGCCGTAGCGGAGAGTATCGGGCGGGGTTCGCGAGCTGGATGACCAGCATCGCCGATTCCGCCGGTGACAGATGGCGGGCGGAGCGGCCGAAGTAAAATTGACTCGCCGCCTCCACGCCGTACGTGTTGTGCCCGAAGTACATCCGATTAAGGTACGCTTCGAGAATCTCGTGCTTGGTCCAGTGGCGCTCGAGCTGAAACGCCCACCACAGCTCCCGGATCTTCCGCGCGACCGAGATATCGTCGCGGTCGTCGAAGATATGGCCGGCGAGCTGCTGGGTGATCGTACTTCCGCCGGAAACGTATCGCCCGGTCACGATATTCCAGCCGGCCCGGAAGGTGCCGCGCAGGCTGAAACCGCCGTGGCTGAAGAAGCTTCGGTCCTCGCGCACGAGAAGCGCATGGATGAGATGCTTCGGAAGATCGTCGATCGAGATCATCTCGCGGCGTTCGACCGCGAAGAACTCGGTAATGAGGCGCCCGTGGCGGTCGTACAGCCGTGACGGCAGCGCGACATCGAGGTCGCCGTGCATGTCGAAATCGGTAATATTCGCGTTCAGCGCAAGCGCAACGCCGAGCATACCCCCGACCGAAACGGCTACGACGAAAAGAAGCACAACGATGACGTTCAGCAGAACTCGACGCGAGCGCGGAAGATTCACGTATTACGATATATGCTCTTACCGCCGGATAGTCAATATCCGCAGTGGTTGTCCGGCGCGGCGTCGTTGCCGCGCGGCGATTCGCCGGCGTACGCCTCGCCGACCGGCGCTGCCATCGCAGCATCTTCCGGCCCCCCCGTGACCGGCGCGGCTACCGCAGCATCTTCCGGCCCCCCCGTGACCGGCGCGGCTACCGCAGCATCTTCCGGCCCCCCCCGTGACCGGCGCGGCTACCGCAGCATCTCCTGCCCGCCGGTGACCGGCACCGCCTGGCCGGTTTCGTAGCGCTGGCCGACGATGTAGCGCAGCGCCCGCATGACGTCGGCACCGCGGCAGCCGCGGCCCATCGGCACCTTTGCTTCGTAGGCGCGTTTGACGTCCGCCACCGTCTTCGCCCCGGGGACCTTCCCGGTGCGCAGGTACTGTACGAAGAGCCCGTTTTCCGGGTCGGACCACAGCGGGCCGTCGAAGAAGTTGCCGGGACAGATCGCGTTGACCTTGATACCGTCCTCGATGAGCTCGAGGGCGAAACTCTGCACCAGGCCGATGCCGCCGAACTTGCTGCCGGCGTACGCGCCGTTGCGGTTGGAGCCGACGAGGCCGGACTTCGAGTTTATCTGGATGATGTCGCTCTGATAGGCGTCGTCGGCGGCAGGCCCGGCGCCGGGCGACTCACCGTCGGCTGTGGGCTGCTCTCCGCCGGAATGTGCAACCCCGCCGGCGCCGGCCGTGGCACGTGCGGAGCCGCCTTCGGTCCGGGAGGCGACGCGCGCGGCCTCCCGGGCGGCGGCGCCTTTGCTCCCGGTGGCGACACTCGCGGCCTCCCGGGCGGCGGCATACTGCCGCGCCATGACCGGCGAGGCGTGCTTCGTGCAGAGGAAGAAGGCGGCGTAGTTCACGTTCGTCACGAGCCGGAAG
>SLIN01000146.1 GCA_007135605.1 Spirochaetales bacterium
CTGGGCGTCGCATCCGTCATAGGAATCGATCGGCTGGGAAGTATGAATGAGCGTATAGACGATCTCGTCGACGTCGCCGCCGAGAAGGTCATCGTCAGCGGGAACGTCACCCAGGAGCTACTGCAGATTGCGCGAGCGCAGCGGAACATCATTCTCGAAGCGGATGCTGCTTCGCGTGACGAGGCGGTGACGGTTGCCGAAGAGAGCGCGGTGCGCCTCGAGGGCTATCTCGACCGCCTTCGGGAGGTCGCCGACGAGGAGGAGCTCGCTATTCTCGCGGAGTTCGAGACGCTCTGGAACGACTACGATCGCCGGCGCCGCGAGGTCGAAGAACTGGTGGCCGCCGGGAACGAGGCGGAAGCGGTAGAACTGGTCACCGGCGAAGGCCGGGCGATTGCCGACGAAGCGGAAGCGCTCGCCGACGAGATTATCGCGGATGCCACCGCGCGTATGGAGCACGATGTTGCGGCGAGCGACGAGAACTATATGGCCGCGCGAACGGCTATTCTGATTGTGGCCGTGGTCAGCGTGGTAGTCGGCCTGACAATAGCGATATGGGTGGTCGTGACCATTAACCGCGGGATCTCCAACGCCATCGATACGACGAAGCGCCTGGCGGGCGGCGATCTGACCCGGGATGTCGAGATTACCTCGAGGGATGAACTCGGCGATCTGCTCGGTCACATGCGGGACATGGTAGAGCGGTTGCGCGAGATAGTCGCGGAGGTGAAGGCCGGCGGCGACACGGTGAGCAGCGGCAGCCAGCAGCTTTCTTCCACGGCTCAGCAGCTGTCGCAGGGGTCGAGCGAGCAGGCCGCCTCCACCGAGGAGGTCTCCGCATCGATGGAGGAGATGGCGAGTAATATCAGCCAGAATGCGGATAATGCCACCGAGACCGAGAAGATTGCGAACAAGGTCGCGCAGGATGCGGAGACAAGCGGAAAGAGCGTGAACGAGGCGGTAGAGGCGATGGAACAGATCGCCGAGAAGATCACCGTCGTGGAGGAGATCGCTCGGCAGACCAACCTGCTCGCGCTGAATGCGGCGATCGAGGCCGCGCGAGCAGGCGACCACGGGAAGGGATTCGCGGTGGTCGCCAGCGAGGTGCGAAAGCTCGCCGAACGGAGCCAGACCGCCGCCTCGGAGATTACCGAGCTTGCATCGTCCACCGTCTCGGTGTCACAGGAGGCGGGTGAGAAACTGACCGCGCTCGTGCCCGATATCAAGCGAACCGCCGAGCTCGTGCAGGAGATCAGCGCGGCGAGCAAGGAACAGGACGGCGGGGTCGAACAGGTCAATCAGGCGATCCTGCAGCTCGACCAGGTCACACAGCAGAATGCGAGCGCGAGCGAAGAGATGGCGTCGACCGGCGAAGAGCTCGCGAGCCAGGCGGAGCAGCTGCAGGCGACGATCAGCTACTTCCGCGTGAAGGAGAGCGAGGGCACACTACGGCTTACGAGCAACGTCGAGACGAGCCAATCGCCGGATCGAGTCGCCGGAAACGGCGCCGGCAACGGACAGCGGGATGTTTCGAGATCGCCCAGTATGCAACCGCACGCGTCGGATGAGGCGCCCGCCACGCAATCGAGCGGCGGCGGAACCGAGCAGAAGACCGCCGGCGCGACCGGGAAAACCGGCGACGGGGCTGCAAAGAAGGGCGATGCCGGCGCCGCTGCCGGGACGGCAGCGCTCACGCGACAGCCGGCCGGCCATGGATCGGCGTCGGACGGCGAACTCGATGAGCTCGACGGCGACTTCGAAGAGTTCTAGGTGGGGGAGAGTATGGACGACACGAAGGGCAACGCGACGTTGCTTACATTCCGGCTCGCCTCCGACAAGTACGCTCTGCGCGTGTCGGCGGTGCAGGAGGTCCTCGAGTACAGCGAGCCGACCCACATACCGGGGACCTCCGATGTGTTGGCGGGGGTCATTAATGTGCGGGGGCGGGTCATACCGGTTATCGACCTTCGGCATCGACTCGGCTTGCCCGCAGGAGAACCGTCGGTGGAAAGCGGGATTATAGTAGCAGAGGTCCAATCGGGCGAAGGTGAGATAGCCGGGCTTATCGTCGATGCGGTCGAGGGCGTCATCGAGGTCGATGAGGCCGAGATCGACGCCGCGCCACGGCTCGGCTCGCGGATCGCCGCCGAGCTGATCGACGGAATCGTGAAGAGCGGCGAGAGCTTTACGATACTCCTGCGGGCCGAGCGGTTGATTACCGGTGAAGCGGCACAGACGCTTCGGAACGCTGAAGATTCGCCGGCCCGCGCCGGCGCTTCCACCCCGTAGCACCGGCGAGCGGATTGGAGTTAGTAGAGCCTATTGGAGATCAGCTGACAAGTTTCTTTCGGTGAGCGGCCTGGTATATCTGGTTCACTCTCATACGTGCATCGTATAATCGAAACGAGCTAATGACGTAGTCCCAGTTGTCTTCCGATCCGGCGACCGGCGTTTGTCGCGTCACCGGTTGGCAGCCTCCGTCTTCCGCGAGTCTCTGAATGCGGCTCAATTTCCGCGGGCTTATTGGGAATGCGGAGGGAGCAAGGTGTCTTCGGATATACCATGGTCGGCCGACATACTGTTCGGTTTGCCCGTCACGGGGGCCGACCCGTCGAAGCGGAAGAAAACGTTCGATATCGAGTCGCTGATATCGCTGGTTCGGAAAAGCTGGTATCCGTCGTGCCTGGTGGACCCCGGTGGTCGGATCGCCGCGTGGAACGACCCTCTCAGCCGGATCACCGGGCTTCGATCCGATGAGATAGAGAACGAGTTCCTGTGGGATGGATTCGCCCGTCTCTGTCCGCCGCGCGAGGAAGCGCGGCGGGAGGCGGTCGAAGAAACCGCGAGAGATGCGCTTCGCACCGGCGAGACCGATTGGCTCGAGCATGACCTTTCCGGGAGGATGATCGCCGCCGACGGTGCCCGACTCACCGTAGATGCGGCGGTCTCGGTGCTACCTACCGAAGGCGGTTCTTCGTTGGGGATAGCGTTCGTGCCTCGTGTGACGACGGAAGGGTCGTCCGGAGGCGGGAGTGCAGCCGCCGAGGTGCTCCGGCAGCTCAACCGGCGGCTCGAGGAAGAGCGGGAGCGGGAGCGGCAGCGGATTGCGCGCGAGCTGCACGATGAGCTCGGACATACGCTTACCGCGCTGAAAATGGATGTGGTTCGCATATGTGAGCGGTTCGCCAGGGAACCCGAGACGCGGGATGATCTCCTGCGCGTTGCCGGCTACGTCGACGAGGCGATCGCCACCGTCCGGCGAGTAGCGTCGGAGTTGAGACCCGGCATCCTGGACGACCTGGGGCTGCCGGCGGCCGTGGAGTGGCAGGCGGAGGAGTTCACCGAGCGTACCGGCATCGAGGTGCGAGTGGATGTCTTTCCTCTCGACCTGACGGTCGAATCGGAGTGTGCGATCGGGCTGTTCCGCATATTGCAGGAGGCGCTTACGAACGTTGCCCGACATGCGCACGCAACGGCGGTTCGCGTGACATTGCGGGCAACGGACGAAAGTGTCGAGTTGATTGTCGCCGACAACGGGCGGGGAATAGATCGCGAAACTGCGAATACGCGTTCGTCGCACGGACTGGTCGGTGTTCGCGAACGGGCGCGCAACATGAACGGCATGGCATATGTCCGGGGCGTTCCCGGCGAGGGGACGACAGTTCACGTAAGGCTCCCGCTGGACGTTATGGAGGGCGTCAATGAAGAAGATTAGCGTACTTATCGCCGACGATCATGAGGTGGTGCGACAGGGAATTCGCAAAAGCCTCGAGGACACCACCGATATTTCGGTAGACGGCGAGACAGGCGACGGCTACGAGGCGCTCGATATGGCAATTCGCGGATCGTTTGGCGCGATGATTCTCGATATCGCCATGCCCGGCCCCGGAGCGATGGAGATCATCAAGGAATTGACGCAGCGAAAGCCCGACCTACCGATACTGGTGCTGAGCATGCATCCGGCGAAGCAGTACGCCGTTCGTACGATACGTGCCGGCGCGGCGGGGTACCTGACAAAGGAGTGCCTGACGTCCGAAATCGTGACGGCCGTGCGCACGATTGCGAGCGGGCAGCGATTCGTGACCAACGCGGTCGCCGAGCAGTTGGCAAACGCCGTTGCCAACGGATGTCCCGATCGTTCGGCGCTTGCGCAGCTTTCCGACCGGGAGTACCAGATTCTGTGTATGATCGGCGCCGGGAAGATGCTGAAGGAGATCGCCGCCGAGCTCGCTCTGAGTCCCAAGACGGTCAGCACATATCGCGCGAGAATCCTCGAGAAGACCAGCTTACAGACCACCGCCGATCTCGTGCGTTACGCGGTAACAGAAGGGCTTGTCTCCTGAGAACCGGGCGAGAACCGGCGGGGCGGCGTTCACATCTCTCTATTCGCATGCCATTTCGTAGATTCTTCGCGCATCCTCGAGATTGAGCTTCATGAAGGAGCCGAATTCACGTCCCTGGTTTTTCTCGAGGGTCTGGAGGAGTTTGGGGACATCCTCTTTCTTTGCGCCGGCCTCTTGCATGGTAATCGGCATGCCGACTTCGCTGAAGAACTCCTTGAGACGCTTGATCCCCTCGAGCGCGACCGCTCTCTTGTCGTAATGGTTCTCGGGCACCCCGAAGGCCTTCGTGGCCAGGCGATAGTAGCGCTCGACGTCTTCTCCGAGCGTGTATGCCATGTACGCCGGGAAGAGCACCGCGAGCCCCGCACCGTGGGTCATATCGTAGAGCGCACTCAGCTCATGTTCCAGGCCGTGTGTTGTCCACTCCTCCTGACGGCCGACACCGAGAATGCCGTTATGTGCGATGGTTCCCGCCCAGCAGATGGTCGCACGCGCCTCGTAGTTCTCCGGTTCTTTGACGATCGTGCGTGCGGCCTCCATTATCGAGACCAGAGTCGCTTCGCAGAGACGGTCGGTGAGAATGACGTCTTCGGTCTTCGATATGTAGCGTTCGAAGATATGCGACATCATATCGACCACGCCCGCTGCCGTTTGCCACGCCGGAAGGGTGTAGGTCAGCTCGGGGTTAATGACGGCGAACTTCGGGCGCAGGAGGTCGGAGCCTGTGCCCCGTTTGAGCCCTTCATCTTCCTTGGTGATAACCGTGGCTACCGACCCTTCGCTGCCGGCGGCCGGCAGGGTGAGAACGACGCCGACCGGTAGGGCATCTTCGATACTCGCCTTGTTGTCGAAGAAATCCCAGAAGTCGCCGTCATATTTGACCCCTGCCGCAATCGCCTTTGCCGAATCGATCGCCGAACCGCCTCCGACCGCGAGTACGAAATCGCACCTCTCTTTGCGACAGAGCTCGATGCCTTCATAGACGAGCGAATCGACCGGGTTCGGTTTCGCCCCGCCGAGCTCCACGTAATCGATGTCTCTCTTGTTCAGACTCTCTATGATACGGTCGTAGAGTCCGGTCTTCTTGATCGAGCCGCCGCCGTAATGGAGGAAAACCTTCTTCGCTCCGAAGTTGGCGAGCAATTCCCCCGTTTCTCTTTCGGTGTCCTTGCCGAACACGAACTGTGTCGGACTGTAAAACTTGAAGTTCTCCACTGAAATACTCCTTATCGTAATGTGACTCAGCTCAACGCCAGCGTAATTGCATCGAGGAACTCGGGCACGTCCGGCGGAACCCGGCCGGTGATTACGGTGCCGTCGACGACCGCCGAGGCGTCCGCCCTGAAGTCGCCTCCCATGATCGAGACGTGGTCGCGGCACGCGCCGACGCCGGCGATTGTCCTGCCTTCCACGATCTCCGCGGCCGAAAGCGGTATCGCTCCGTGGCAGATGGCGGCGATGAGCTTACCATCACCATGTACTTTCCTGAGCCACTGAATCGGCGAGCCGGCGGCCACCATGTTCCACGGGCAGAAGGCGCCGGGGATCATGACCAGATCGAAATCGCCGGAGTCGATCGAGGCGAGTTCGGCGATGCGGTAGCGGTCGCCGGGGATATCCTGCAGCGGAACCGACACGCCGAAGTTGCCCATGACCACGTCGAGGCCGAGCAGGGGCGGTCGAGCGCGCATCGGAGCGGGGAAGGTCGCGAGGGTCAGCTCGGCGCCGCGGTGCAGCAGCTCGAGTACCGGCACGACGAGCTCGATATCCTCGAAGTCCTCGCCGGCAATGACGACAACGCGCTTGCCGGAAAGGCAGCCGGCGTACGGATCCTCGAAGTCGGGGCTGAAGTGGCGGGCGATCTCGCGGACAAACTCGCCGCAGTGCTCGGTATCGCGGCAGGTGATGAGCGAGCCGTCGCGCACCACCGGCTCGTCGACGAACTCGCCGAGGCGCCGCAGCATGTAGGAGACGATGTTGTTTCCCGTGCACTTCCGCCCTTCTACCAGACGCTGCCAGATCAGCGGCAGCGTTCCTTCGCCGATCGCGCCGAGGACGACGTTCGCCCCGGCCGCCTCCGAGAGAAAGGCGAGTGCGGGCTCGGTTGTGGTCAGAATGTCGGCGGAATGGCCGCCGAGAGTCACGATCGCATCGTAGTCGGCGGGTTTCGCCTCCTCGAGCTTGATATAGGTGCAGCGGGACTCGCCGAGCACCGGGATCGGGGTCAGGCTCATTCCCCACATCCCCTGCAGGCCCTTGTTCGGGTCGGTCGGTCGGGTGTACTTCCAGTGTGCGCCTTCGGCGCCGATGAACTGTACCGAGGCGCCGAACTCGCTGAGATACTCGACGAGGTAGTACGCCTGGAAGTCGCTGAACTCCGGTGCGACGAGCAGACCGATTTTCTTTCCCGTGAGCGGGCCGTTCGGTTTCGTCGTTCCGGTGTTCTCGCCGTGAAGAACGGTTCGGCCGTCGGTGGTGTCGACCGAAATACCGCGTTCCTCGATCAGTTTGAGCAGTGCTTTCTCCGTCATCGTGGTGTCCCTCCTCCTGTCGATACCGGCTTTTCGGGCGCCCGGGCGATCGTGCGAGCACCTTGTCTGTGGCCGCGGCGGGCTCTACCCC
>SLIN01000261.1 GCA_007135605.1 Spirochaetales bacterium
ACCGTCGACAGGTTCGCCCGCAACTACATACCGCGCCTGTACGGCCGGCACTGTGCGATTATCAACGATATTACGCGGTTGCCCGAACGGATCGGGCGAATCTATGCGAGACTCACCGCATGAGCGACGACCGAACAGACGGCGGACCGGCGCGGGATGAACGACCGCGCGGCCGGCGAGCTGCCGGCGCGCGAGCCGAGCGGATGCAAACCGGCACCGAATCGATCCGGGAGCAGAAGCGCCTGCTGCGCAGGGAGATGAACCGACTCCTCCGACGGCTGGCGGAGGCGGACGCCCGCCGTGCCGGCGCGCGTCTGCTCGAGCGGGTGAAAGCGTGGATGAACGCCGATGAGCTCACCGGCGAGGCTGCTGAGGCCCAACCGCGTATCTTTGCCTTCGCTTCGTTCGGGCGCGAGCCGGACACGTGGCAACTGCTGCGGTGGCTCTGGAGTCGCAACCGGAGTGTGTGTCTTCCGCGAGTGGAGGGGCGACGGATGCACTTCTATCCGGTGCCCGGGGAAGACGATCTCGCACCGACCGGTTATCGGGGAGTGGCTGAGCCTGTCGGCACCGGGGACCCCGTTCTCCCCGCCTCCGGCGACCTGATTATCGTGCCGGGGCTGGCGTTCACGAGCGATGGCGCACGCCTGGGACGTGGCGGCGGCTACTACGATCGCTTTCTTGTCCGGCGCGCGTCCGATTCCGTGGCTGCCGGAATCGGCTATCGCTTTCAGCTTCTCGATTCGCTTCCGGTCGGTGAACACGACGCATATATCGACGACTTCTGGCCGCTCGATTCCGCCGGCCCTCCTTCCCACAGTTGATCGGGAAGGGGCGGCGGCTGTAGCATAGCGGCGCGAAGGAGCGAATAGAAATGGGAGAAATCAAGAGTGCACTGGAGCTGGCTCTCGAGCGGACCGCCGACGTTCAGGGTGACCGCGAGAGTCTGGAGGCCCACGAGAACAAACAGGAAGGGAAGAGGATCCTGAGTCGATTCCTCGAAGATCCGGAAATGGACCTGAAGAAGACGCTGAAATCGTACGAACGCAAGCGACGCGACCAGGTGCGCCGCGGGCTGTTCGATGCACTCCTCGGAAACATCACCTTGCCGAGCGATCAGCAAGGCATGCAGCGCATCCAGAGCCTGGCGCCGGCATTCGAAGCGGTAATCGAGGATCGCAAGACGCTTAATCAGATCTACGACCAGATCGTTCAGTTGCTCTCGCAGTACCTGAGCGATCGGCAGCAGCTGATCGAGCAGCTTCGCCAGCAGTACGAGGGACGAATGCGCCAGAAGGAAGACGAGCTCGCGCGCCAGACCGGCCAGCGAATTCGGCTCGACCCGTCTCAGGATCCGGAGTTCTCCCAGGCGCTGCAACAGAACCTTCAACAGCTTCAGCAGCAGTATTCACAGGTCATCGACCAGGCTCGTGAGCAGCTCGAGTCGCTGTATGGGGGCTGACCCGCGCGTGTGCCGGCCAACCAAGCGGGCGGAGGTTGTAGTTGAGTACGGCAGCGGCTGACCCGCGCGTGTGCCGGCCACCCACAGCGCTCGCCGGGGTGTGACTATTCGGCGTGCACGCGAGCCGACACGCGCTCTCCCAAATGCCCGGCAGCGTCGGAACCGAGCTCGTACGGGAGACGCGTCAAATACTCGAGATTCCGCTCCAGACACGAAACCGGAATCCGCTCGTCGGTGCCGTGGATCATCTCCGAGAAGCGATCCATTGTAAGCTCGGCTGTATTCGCGGCGAATCCGTACACGACGGTTCCGCGCTGTCGCCAGTACCTGCCGTCGGTGACTCCGCCGATGAACATCGGCACGATACGTGTATTGGGTAGAATATCGGCGAGGATACGTTCGGTCGCCCGCTTCAGCGGAGTTTCGAGCTCGCTCAAGGTGCTCGGATAGAACTCGAAGAACTCGATATCAACCTCTTCATCCGAGTCACCGATCGCCTCCCGCAGCATCCGTTGCGCATGCTCGACCCCCTGCCCCGGCAGAAGCCGAATATCGACTTCCAGCTCGGCCGATGCCGGGACGATGTTCACCTTCCCGCCGGTCGTGAGCACATTCGGGCTTATACTCGTACGCGCGGCGGTATGGAGAAACTTCGCCCGACCGGGATTACGCGTGTAAAGCCTTGAAAGCGCGAGATCGAACGTCCCCGGCAGGCGCGCAAGAAACCGCGAGAGACGGTCGGACATGAACGCATCCGCCATATCGCGTATGATAGGGGTCAGCTCCGGTTTCGCCTGGTATTCCGATAGCGCCTCGGCCGCCTTCGACGCTTTCACAACAGCGTTATCCGCCCGGTACGGCATCGATCCGTGACCGGGCGTACCGTGGAATCTCATTCGTGCCCAGCAGATACCCTTCTCGCCGACGGTAAGGGTTAACCCCGGAATGTGCCCCTCGGTGAGGTACATCCCACCGACCTCGGTGACCATGTAATCGCACTTCACGAGGTCGGGATGCTGCTCGGTAAGAAACCGGGCGCCGAAGGCCCCGCCGGCCTCTTCGTCGCTGACGACGATCAACAGCACATCTCCGGGCGGCGGCTCACTCTCGGCGATCACGGTGAACGCCGCCACGGAAGTCGCAACCATGCCGAGCATGTCGAGCGTTCCGCGCCCCCACACTTCGCCGTCAATGACTTCACCACCGAAGGGATCACGACTCCATTCGGAGGCATCCGCGGGGACAACATCGACATGTCCCATAAACGCCAGTGTCGGTTGAAGCGGATCGCGCCCCGGAATCCTCGCAACGAGATTTGCACGATCCGGTCGGGCGTACAGTATCGAGCTCTCTATGTCGAATTCACTCAGGAAACCACGGATAGCTTCGATCGACCTGGTCTCCTCCCCGGAATCTTCGGCGCCGGTATTGACGCACGCATTTCGTACGAGAGTCTGCAGGAGAGGAATAGCTCGATCGGCTACGACGCGCTCAGTTTCCATGTGCCGAATGCTATCACGCAGCAATGAGCGCAGGCAATTGACAACTCGGACGTTCCGCCGTTCGGGTCGGCGTGTTCGGGCTGTGTTCGACAAGTAGTGGTACGTTGTGTCGCACCGGACGGTGCGGTAGAATCGACGGCATCGTGGCGGCCGAACATGAATCCTTGAGAAGCGGTGAACGCCGCAACGTAACGGTGATGTTCAGCGACATGAAGGACTTCACCGCACTCTCCGAGAAGCTCGACCCGGAGGAGATGGACGGGTTGATGGAGACGATATTCTCGCGATTCGAGCGTATCGTTCGGGAGCATGACGGAACGGTCGAGAAGTATATCGGCGATGCACTCGTGGCGGTATTCGGCGTTCCCAACATACACGAGGACGATCCCTCGCGCGCCATAAACGCCGCTCTGAGCTTCCACGCCGAGATCGATCACATTAACCGCGAGCGCGATGACGGCACCGTTACTCTCGCCTTTCGCATCGGCATCCATACCGGTCTGATCACGACCGGACGTCGAGGAGATTACGAGGTCGTAACCGGACATGCGATGAGCATCGCCTCGCGCCTGCAGTCGAGTGCCGGCCCCGGGGAAGTGCTCGTCAGCGACTCAACCCGCCGTCGTGCGGAACAGGATTTCGTGTTCGGCGACGCCCGCGACGTCCGGCTCAAGGGCAAGACTGAAAGCGTGCGCGCGTATCGAGTTCTCGGGCGTGATCCGAACCCCTTGTTCGCCGGCGGTGAGTTCTTCGGAAGAAGGGAGCTTCTCGCCCGGATCACTCAGGCGTACCTCCGTCACGACGGAGAGACTCCCGGCGGTTTTCTGCTGACAGGAGACGTCGGAATCGGCAAAACGAGACTTGCCGGGCAGTTCATCGAGCAGGCACGGGCACTGCCGAGCTTTGACGCCGCGGTCCTGACCGCGCGCGCCAGAATGTACCGCAAGACCCACTTCTCGGTAATGGTCGACCTTCTATTGACGTTCTTCAAGACAGGGCCTGCCTCGCACGAAGCGCTCATCGAGGAGGCGACCCGGCGTCTCGGCATCGATCGGGATTCCGCGAAGATATTCGCGGATCTGAGTACGAGCGAATCCGAACGTGTCGGAGAACACCAGGCGATCATCGTGCTTTACGCGATGTTCCGCTCGATTCTCGAGCAGTCGGCACAATCCGCGTTTTCGCCGATAGTCGTAATCGATAACTACCAGTTTGCCGACCCACAGAGCCGCGACTTTCTCGAGTTTCTCCTGAAGAACATCCCGACGAAACCGTTCTTCGTCATAACCGCCAGAACCGGGACGGTCTCCAATCTCGGGCAGCTTGCGCAACTGAATGTTACGGAGGTGCCTCCGCTCTCGGCGGAAGAATCCGAACTGCTGATAAATGCCCTCTGGCCGAACGGCGGTTCGGAGGAAACACGTCGCACGATCCTGCGAAGCTCCGCCGGGAATCCACTCTTTATCGAGGAGTATGTGCGCTACGCCCGTGAATCGAGCGACAGCGCCACAATCCCCTCCACGATTCAAAGCATTCTCCTCAGCTCGATCGAAGCGTATCCTCACGGGCGACGCAACCTCCTCCGTAAGCTCTCGGTATTCAAGCAGTCATTTTCGAGGCCCGACGCCCGTTTCGTGGAGGAGCACACGGATGGTGTCCCCGAGGACGTCGACAAAGCGCTCGACACCTTTATTCGTGACGGTATTATCGTCGAAACCGACGCGATCCTCGCGTTCAAGCACGATGTGCTCAAACAGACGCTCTACAACTCACTTCTGAATCACAACAAACGGATCCTTCACCGCGTAATCGCCGAGCTCATGCGGAAGCAGGAACAACCGCATCTCGAGCGCTTACTCCATCATCTCGCTCGCGGCGAACTCTTCGAGGAGCTGGCCGATACCATCGAGGCCGCGAGTGATGCGCACTCGAATGCCGATGTGCTGCCGTACGTGGATATCGTGCTGCGTGAGTCGGGCAGGCTGTCCGGTGACCGTCGTCGCACATTCCTGTTCATGAAATCCGCGATTCAGTTCAACTGCGGAAACAGCGCCGAAAGTGACGCAATCGTCCGTGAGATGTTCGAAATCGCGACGCAGACTCAGCGAATCGAGTACGCGGCAAGTGCATTTCACATAACCACCGGACACCATATCGAGCGTTTTGAGTTTCAGAAGGCGAAAGCGTGTGGTGAGCGTGCGCTTTCGCATTACCAGCTGCTGATACGTGCCGAACACAACGAGGACGCCGATGTATTACAGTGGCGGAGATCGATGCAGAACGTTCGCTATTTGCTCACTCTCGCCAATTCACTCTCCTACGACTACGACCTCGCCGACCGGTACATCGCTCAGATCGAGGAGGAGAGCGACGACTCGGACGTCACGGCCGCCGAAGCCCGTTCGGAGTCCTCGTTTATCCGCGGCGAATACCGTAAGAGCATCGAGGCGATCGAACCGTATCTGAGGCAGCACTCCCACTCGGCGACCCCGCACCACGGGATGCTCTACTCGGCGATGCGGGTCTGCTGGCAGCTCTGTGATTACCAGCGTATGCTCGCATTGCTCGACCAACTCATTCACACATCGGTTCCGAAAACCTCCTATCTCAGCCAGATCCACGCCGCCAGGGCGGTCGCTGAATTTCATGTGAGCGGTCTACACGGATCCGGGGGCACTCCCGAGCACAACGACCGCGACAAACAACCGCCCCGGCAGAATAGCGTCGAATCGTATCTTCGACAGGCTGAGTTTTACATCCTCCAGATCCGCACCGATTTCGGAAAGCTCGATGCATTTCGCACTTTGGCACTCGCATCGTACGACACCGGTTACCTCGATCGGGCCGAACAGCATGCCCGAGCCGGAGCTTCTATCGGACTCCACCACTCAGCCTCCTTCACAACACTCACCTGCCTCATGATTCTCGTCGAGTTGCTCGATCGCCGCGGAGAAACCGAGGCGGCCGATTTCTTCCTGAGAGAGGCGGCAGGCGTCGTGCAGCAGATGTGCTCGCTTCCGAGCCACGATCTGATGCTCTTCCACTACTACCGTTGTACTCGATTTCCCGACGATCCGATGTGCTCCGAATCTCTGCATAGAGCCTCGGTGCTGCTCGACCATGAGTGCAGCGAGATCCGCGATCCTGAGCGCTTCCGCCTCCTGATCGCCACCCGCGGATTCGCCCAGGTTGTCGAATTGCTCGAGTCGTACGGCGTGCTTTCGCAACAGGTTCGCGACACATTGAAGCGTTGACACCTGCGACTGTTGTTCTCCGCGACTGTTGTTCTCCGCGACTGTTGTTCTCCGCGACTTGACAACGCGAAGCCGGGAGCCATACTAGCAGCCGTTATGAAACCCGAAGAAGCGCTGAAACAGGTATCCCTCTTCGAAGGCCTGAGCAACCATCACATCAAGATACTCGCGAAATCGTGCACCGAGCGTGCCTTCGAGAAAGACGAGTTTCTCGTTCGACAAGGCAATCCCGGCATCGGGCTGTTTATCATCACTTCGGGCCAGGTACGAGTGGAAAAGACGACCGAAGGCGGAAAGCAGCTGACCCTGGCGACTCACCGCGCAGGTGAGGTGATCGGCGAGATGGCGGTCATCGACGGCGCGCCCCGCACCGCCAGCGTAGTTGCACAGGAACCGACGACGTGTCTCGTACTACCGTCCTGGGCGTTCAATACATTCCTCGAAGAGCATCCCAAGGTAGCGCTGCATATTCTTCCGGTTGTTGTCAGGCGTTTCCGCGAAACGAACGAGGCGCTCATCGGGCTGAAGCACGCGACGTGATCGGCCCCGGCGCCGGCCGGCGCCGTTGTGTGCGCGGTTGTCTTCGCGCCATTGCGCGCGCGTCTTTGTCTGCGCACCGCCATGTCCGCTTGCACCTCTGCCCGTTTATGGCCACAATCGCGATCAATTAAGTGAACCATAAGGAGCATACTCGATGGAGCGAAGCTACGTAATGCTGAAGCCGGGCGCTCTCCAGCGCCGAAT
>SLIN01000342.1 GCA_007135605.1 Spirochaetales bacterium
CCGTACGCGTTGATTCCGGTGAGACCGGGGCGGAACATACCGATTATCGTTGAGACCGCGGCGATGAACGAGCGGTTGAAGAAGATGGGATACTTCAGCGCGCGGGAGTTCAACCAAAGTGTGCTCCGATGGCTTGAAAGCGAAAATGCCCGGCAACTATACTTGCAGCGCCGCGTGGCGTTCGACCGTAACGGTATGGACGAGGATACTGAATGACCGAAAAGCAGGTGCAGATCAAGAATCGGGCGGGTATTCACGCCCGACCGGCCGCACTGATCGTTCAGACGGCCAGCAAGTTTGCCTCCAAAATTCTCCTGCAGAAAGACCACGAAACGATAAATGCCAAGAGTATCATGGGGATTATCACCCTCGGCGCCGGATATGAGACCGAGCTGACCATCCGTGCTGATGGCCCCGACGAATCGGACGCGGTTGACGCGCTCTACAAGCTGTTCGAGAGTAAGTTCGAAGAAGAATGACCGGCCGAAACGGGAGACCATTTCGCACCCTTCGCCGATTCGTTCGATTGAGCGGTCCGCGCTCGGTGGTTCCGTTTCTGCTTGTGTTTGCACTCTTGCTGATCGTTGCGTGGCGCTTCCTCCTCGTGCAGGAGGGCCCGGACGAGCGGGTATCCGTCGAGGCCACGTATCTGGCGACCGATACCGGCTTCCTCGTTGATGCGACGCTTGAACCGGTATTAGTCGAGGCAGTGCTGGAGTCGGTGAGCGAAGGGCAAAGAGCGAGAATCACGTTTGTGTTCCGCCTGCACGGCCCAAGCAGTGAGTTCGGCATGATACTCGGCGATACGCTGGTCGAAGAGATATCCGTATCTCGAACGATCACCTACGATCCGTTTCTGAATCAGTATCGAATTCGTGACACGCGTGACATCGAAGAGTATCATGGGTCGATCGTCTCCGCCGTACGCGATCTTTTCCGAGTGAGCGACGTGTTCCTGCCCACGTACGCCGCCAACTCCGGAGAGTACGAGGTGCGTGTTCGCGCGACGGTCAATCCTATGGTGCTCGCCGGGCCGGTGTTTATCGTCGAGCCGCTGCTCGCCGATCGGACGACACGTGGCCCATGGGTGGTTGCGCGGCCCCGGGAGACTTCGCCGTGATTCTCTTCCGCAAATCGGGCACCGGGTCGTACAGCTCGCTGATCAGTGTTCTGCTCCTGTATCTCCTGCTCATGGCGCTCGTGCTCGTCTTCTCCAATCAGGTGCTCAGCGAGCTCGAGGTTACTCCCAGTCCGTTCGGCGGAGTGATACTGGTGGCCACTGTCGCGTTCCCGGCATTCCTCGCAGTCCTCGTGCTCGTGAACGTCGCTCGACTTGTCCGTGACCGTGCTCTCGGTAAACCGGGTGTGCCGTTCAAGATTCGTCTGATGCTGTTCTTTACCGTCGTCGTGCTGTTGAGTGCGGTTCCGCAGGCGATACTTTCTGCGAATTTCATCCGGACAATGCTCGATGCGTGGTACAGCGAACCGACCGGCGAGGCGCTGCGGTCGGGACAGCGGCTGGCACTCGACTACTACGGACGAACGGTCGACGATCTCGATGATTTCGTCTCCGGTAGTCTCTTTCGCCAGGTGGTGCGTGACGCAGATCGGGTGCCGAGGCAGGTTTGGGACGACATACAGCAATTGAAACCACGGATCGATTCGTTTCAGGTGTTCACCGCCGATACACTGGAGGAGCTCTTTTTCGAAGGCCCCAACGAGGCGCGACTCTCCGAGAGTCAGGTTCTGCGCGCGAGAAGCGATACGGTCAGTCGCGATTCCAGCGGCGGTCGCAGTTTCCTGCGAATTCGCACCGATGTGGAGGGTGGTACCGGGCGTCCAATCATCACCGTCCTCAGTGTGTTCCTTCCGGAAGCCTTCGATACCGCCGCCGATCAGCTATCGCGCGGCCTGGAGACATTCGCGCAGATCGAGGAGCTACGCGGTGTTTTTCTTACCGCGATTTTCCTGTTCTATGTGGTCTTCGCTACGCCGATACTCCTGCTTGCAGTGCTCGTGAGCTTTCTCCTGAGTGACGAGATAATTCGTCCATTGGTCAATCTCGAGGAAGCGACGCGTCGGGTCGCGGAGGGCGATTTCTCTTTCCGTATTCTGACTCGTTCGAACGACGATGTCGGTATGCTCGTGCAGAGTTTCAATCGCATGATCAGCGAGCTCGATCGTAGCCGCAAAAAGATGATTCAGACCGAGAAAATAGCCGCCTGGCAGGAGATCGCACAACGCCTCGCACATGAGATCAAGAATCCGTTGACACCGATCCGACTGTCGGCGGAGCGGCTGCGCCGCAAGTATCGCGATCTCCGCGACGATCCGGAGCAGTTCGCTCGTGTGCTCGAACGGTCGGTGGACAATATACTCCGCGAGGTGAACGGGCTCAATGAGCTTCTCGGCGAGTTCAGCAGCTTCTCGCGTATGCCGGCGCCGCAGCCGGCGCCGGTGAAGATCCGTGGTCTCGTTGCCGAGGTTGCCGGCAGCTATTCGGGCGATGGTACGGCGGTCGTACGATATGACGACGTCGATGCAGAGCTCGAGGTTCCGGTGGATGCTGCGCAGATGAAGCAGGTGCTCGCGAACCTGTTTAAGAACGCAATCGAGGCGGCGGGAGGAGAAGTCACGATTGTCGTACGAAGCGACCTTGTAAAACGGGGGAATAGCCGCTACTGTCGCCTGCAGATACGGGATAACGGTCCGGGCATCGACGAAGCAGACCAGGCGGAGATTTTCAACCCGTACTACACGACGAAGCGACACGGAACCGGTCTCGGTCTCGCGATCGTCGAACGAATTGTGTTCGACCATCAGGGCCAGATCTGGTTCGAGAGCGTTGTCGGGACCGGTACTACGTTTTTCATCGATTTGCCGCTGAGTCGTGATGAGAAACGTCAGGGTTCTTTTTGACCGTACGGGGAACGAGTATGAGCCGTGTTCTGGTAGTCGACGATGAACAAGGTATACGCGACATCTTGCAGGACATTCTCGAGGACGAGGGGTATACCGTCTTCGTCGCCGAGGACGGATTTGAGGGGCTGAGCGTACTCAAGACCGAACCGATCGATGTCGTCCTGCTCGATATCTGGCTTCCGAATAAAGGAGGAATGGATGTTCTCGGCGAAATCAAGGAGGAGTATCCGGAGACCGAGGTAATCATGATTACCGGTCATGGTTCGATCGACCTCGCCGTGAAAGCGGTAAAAGCGGGAGCGTTTGATTTTGTCGAGAAGCCGTTAAGCCTCGATCGGGTTACGACGCTCGTGCGTAACGCGGATAAGATGGAGCAGCTGCGACGGGAGAACCGGGAGCTTCGCGACTCCATTGCTCCCGTGGAACCGCTGGTCGGTGAGAGTGCTGCCATGGACGACGTCAAGGCGCGAATCGAGCAGAGCTCGGCCTCCGATGCACGCATCCTGATTACCGGCGAGAACGGCACCGGTAAGGAGCTCGTCGCCCGTGAGATCCACCGGCGGAGCAAGCGACGTTCCGGGCCGTTCATTGCGGTCAATTGCGCGGCTATTCCCGATACGCTGTTGGAGAGCGAGCTCTTCGGACACGAGAAAGGGGCATTCACCGGAGCTGTGAGCCAGCGCCGCGGGAAGTTCGAGCTCGCGCACGGGGGAACGCTCTTTCTCGACGAAGTTGCCGATATGAGCTTGAGTGCACAGGCGAAGGTGCTGCGCGTTACCCAGGAGCTGGCCTTCGAGCGGGTCGGGGGTCACGAGACGCTGGAAGTAGATGTACGGATTATCGCGGCGACGAACAAGGATATTCAGTCGGAGATTTCGCAGAAGAGCTTTCGTGAGGACCTCTATTTTCGTCTGAACGTTATCCCGCTCCATATGCCGCCTCTTCGGGACCGCACCGATGATATACCGCTCCTCGCATCACATTTTCTCAAAGATCTCAACGACTCAGACGAGCCGGTTAAGCGGCTCGGCTCGGCGGCTATCGAGCGACTTCGGCGGTACGATTGGCCGGGGAACATTCGAGAATTGAAAAATCTCGTGGAACGGATTATCATCATGACCGACGATCAGGTTGTTGGAGCCGACGCGATTGAGAACCTGCTTGGTCAGGCTGGGGGGCGCCGGAAATCCGACATATTCGACGAGTTCGACGGTAAGAGTTTAGGGGATGCTCGTGACGAGTTCGAGCGGCGCTATCTCGAGCGCAAACTCGCCGAGCATGACTACAACATAACCCGAACTGCGCAGACGCTCGGAATCTATCCGAGCAATCTGCATGGGAAAATAAAGAAGTTTGGGATACGGATTGAGCGATGAAGAATCTGACTGCGCGCCAGAATCAGGTGCTCACGTATATCGCGGAGTATATTCGGTCTCACAACTACCCGCCTACCATTCGCGAGATCTCCGAATATCTCGGTATTTCGGTGAAAGGAGCGTACGATCACGTAAAGGCGCTCCAGAAGAAGGGCCGAATTCAGTGCAACGACAATCGTTCTCGAACGATCGAGCTTGTTCAGAATGGAGACCAGGTGGAGGACGAGGAGCAACCACGCGTGATCGATGTCCCGCTACTCGGCAATGTGGCGGCCGGTGTCCCACTACTCTCCGAAGAGAACTTCGAGGGCTCTATCAGCGTTCCCGCCGATATGCTCGCCAACGGTCGCCACTTCGCGTTGAACGTCAGCGGTGATAGTATGATCGACGCGGGGATATTCTCAGGTGACATCGGTATCTTCGTGCAGCAACCGACGGCAAGCAACGGTGAGATCGTGGTGGCAATGGTCGACGATGCGGTCACGCTGAAGCGGTTCTACAAGGAGAAGAACCGTATCCGCTTACAGCCGGAAAACGACGCGTTTCGCCCCATCTACTCTCAGAACGTCCGGGTACTCGGTAAGCTCGTGCATCTGCTGCGCTCGTATGTCTGACAGGCGACGAACGAAGGCATCCACCGGGGTGCTGCTGCTGCTCGGGCCTGAGATCGGCGAGAAGCGCAAGGAGCTGCAAAACCTCATGGACTCGGTGACCTCCAGGGGAGGTGAGGTTCACCGCTACTACGCCTTTGACTGTGAAATCCTCGAGGTGATCCGCACGCTTCGAAACGGCTCGCTCTTCGGTTCGCAGCGTCTCGTGGTAATTCAGGCGGCCGAGAGCATCAAGCGTGCGGAGGACGTCGATGCGCTGGTCGAATATCTGAACTCGCCCGCCCCGGATGCGAAGCTCGTACTCGAGAGCGACGAGATTCGGGTCAACAAGAAGCTCATGAATGCCGCCGGACAGTCGGCGACCAGAATTTTCTGGGAGATGTTCGATAACCAGAAGTCCGGCTGGATTACTTCGTACCTTCGACGCCGCGGGAAGCGAATCGGTGCGGAGGCGATCGAGTATCTGCTCGATCTGGTGGCGAACAACACCGAAGAGATGGCACATGCCTGCGATGCACTCGCGCTCGTCAGCGGTGATGGAGAGGAGATCGATGTCGAAACGATCGATGCGTTCATCTATCATAGCCGGGAGGAGAATGTCTTCACCCTCTTCGACCGTATCGGCGAACGCGACCTGGAAGCTGCGCTCGAGAGCCTCCATGCGATCCTGCTTTCGGGGCAATCCAACGGTGTCGGCCTGCTCGCCGGCCTCGTCTGGCAGTTCGAGCGACTGCTGGAGTTTCGGCGTATGCTGGACCGCCGATACAGTAGTCAGGAAGCGCTGGCCGCCGTGAAGGTTCGCGGTAAACGTGCGCAGCGCAATCTGCAGCGGGCCGCTGAAGCGTACACCGCCGAAAGTCTCGAAAGAATCGTAACGCGCCTCGTCGAGGTCGATGAGGTGCTGCGAAGCGTTCATTCACGGTGGCACGCGATGCAGCTCGAGCTCTTTCTCTATGACGTGATTGCCGCAGACGGATACCACCCCGAGCGTGAGCGACGTGAAGCGGGAAGCTACCTTTGAGGCCGTCGGTGACGCGGCGAGCTGCCGGCGATGCCTTGGCTCACCGTGACGGCGGGTTACCGGTGTGGCGACTTCGCTGCGAGCGTATCCACGACCGCCTGCGCGACTCGAGCCGGCAGCCCGGTGCGAGCCGACAACTCAGCGGCGTTCTGGCGCGCGATCTGTGCCGGTGAGCCGAACTCTTCGAGCAACCGTTTCAACCGCTTCGGTCCGAGGCCCGGCACCCCTTCGAGTACGGTCATCGCGAGCTCTTTCGACTGTTTGCCCGCCCGACGGGAGGTCGCGAACCGGTGGGCCTCATCGCGTACGTACTGCAGGATTTTCAACGGCGGGGCCCCCTTCGGCAGCGTCACCGGTTCGCTTCGACCGGGAAGGAATATCTCCTCGTTGCGTTTTGCGAGTCCGACAACCGGGATCGTGTCCATCTCGAGCGACTCGAGAATCTCCCGGGCCGCCGATACCTGTCCTTTCCCGCCGTCGATCACTATGAGGTCGGGCGCGGGCGAGCCTTCGTTGCGTACCCGGCTGTACCTGCGGGCAATTACCTCGCGCATTGCCTCGAAGTCGTCAATGCCTCCGTCGAGCGTACGCAGGTTAAAGCTCCGGTAACGAGAGGTATCGGGCACACCGTTGTGAAACGATACCAGCGATGCGACCGGATGCTTACCGCCGATATGTGCGATATCGAAGCCCTCGATTCGGTACGGTGTACTCGGCAGCTGCAGGGTATCGCGCAGTTCCTCGAGCGCCGGCAGATTTCCGCTGTCGCGGATGCGACGTTCGAGGTCCTGCCGGGCGTTCTCGGTTGCCATGTTAATGATGGAAGCCGCCCGGGCAGCCGCCGCGTCCCGGGCTTCGAGTGCTTCCCGCGCTCCACTGGTCGCTTGTGCCGCTCTGCCTGCTTCCGGCGTCCCACTGGCTTGTGCCGCTCTGCCTGCTTCCCGCGC
>SLIN01000296.1 GCA_007135605.1 Spirochaetales bacterium
CGCGGATCTCACAGTCACTCGCCGGCCGCACGGCGGTCTCGCATCTGCTGCCGTTCACCCTCGGCGAGCTGTACCGCGACGTGCGTGCGGGGGTCGATCTCAACACCGTCCTGTTCCACGGTTTGTATCCGCCGGTACACGACCGCAGCATCGCACCGAGGGACTTCTACAGCTCGTACGTCCAGACGTACATCGAACGCGACGTTCGGGACCTGTTGAACGTCCGCGACCTGTCAACGTTTCGCCGCTTCGTCCGGCTCTGTGCCGCACGCAGCGGACGGCTGCTCAACCGCACCGAGCTCGCCGACGACACCGGCGTTTCCCCGAATACCGTCGCGTCGTGGCTTGCGGTACTCGAGGCGAGCTACATCGTGTTCGTTCTGCAACCGTATTACCGAAACTTCAACAAACGCCTTATCAAGACGCCGAAGCTCTACTTTTTCGACACCGGGCTCGCCGCGTGGCTGCTCGGCATCCGTTCGACCGATGATCTTGACATCAGTCCGTACCGCGGTTCGTTGTTCGAAACCTTCGTCGTTGCCGAATGCATGAAGTTTTTCCGGCACCGCGGGGACGAGCCGCCGCTGTACTTCTGGCGCGACCGCAAGGGAACGGAGGTCGACCTGCTCTACGAGCGCGCCGGTATCATCCGGCCGGTGGAGGTGAAATCGGGCGCCACCCTTACCAGCGCCTCGTTCAGCGGAATCGATCGCTTTCTCCGCGTGGCCGACGACACCGCAGACCCCCAGCTCGTGTACGGCGGGGAGGAATCGGGTGTCCGAAACGGAGTCTGGTATCGGTCATGGCGGGAGCTCGGCGAGGGAATCTTTGAGTAACGCGGCCACCGGTACTCGTGTCCCACGAAAGACCCACGCTCAACGGCGGAACATGCCGGCCAATACATCATCCCGTCTTCTCAAGCGCAACATTTGCCGGCTGCTTCACTCCGACAGCATGACCTCGTCGCTTTCGAGCGTGCGGCGGCGGATCTGGTGGAACTTCTCGACGAGCTTCTCGACGGTCAGTTCGCGCTTCTGCTCGCCTTCGACGTCGAGGATGATCTCGCCCTGGTCCATCATGAGCAGGCGATTGCCGTACTCGATGGCGTTCTTCATGTTGTGAGTGATCATCATGGCGGTAAGCCCGTAGCGGGTGATGAACTCCTCGGTGAGCTGCAGCACGAGCGCGGCGTTTTTCGGGTCGAGGGCGGCCGTGTGCTCGTCGAGCAGGATCAGATCGGGCTCGGAGAGGACCATCATCAGAAGAGTGAGCGCCTGCCGCTGCCCGCCGGAGAGCAGCCCGACGTTGTCTTTCATCCGCCCTTCGAGGCCCATATCGAGCTGCACGAGCTGCTCGCGAAAGAAGCGGCGCATTTTGCCGTTGAGGCTGATCTTCAGCCCTTTGAACCCCTTGCGATAGCAGATCATCATGTTGTCCTCGAGCGCCATGTTCGAGGCGGTTCCGAGCAGCGGATCCTGGAAGATGCGGCCGATGCGCTTCGCGCGCCGGTACTCCGGCTCGCGCGTGACATCGGTATCGTTGAGATAGATCTTGCCGTCGGTCGGCATCTGGTTGCCGGAAATGAGATTGAACAGCGTCGTTTTGCCGGCGCCGTTCGAGCCGACGATCGTTATGAAGTCGCCCTCGCGCACGGTGAGGTCGACGTTGTGGATCGCGAGGTTCTCGTTGACCGTTCCGAGGTGGAAGACCTTCGTCAGGTTCTCGACGCGAATCATCCCGGTGCCTCCCCGTCGGCCGGCGGTGCACTTCCTCCGGTCACGCCGCCGCCGGCCGGCGCGCTCCCGGCCGACGGACGACCGGCGACGGCCGCCGCCTCATCCTCGGCTGTCTCCTGCTGGACACCCTTCCAGCGTCCCTTCCCTCGCAGATGCGTGACCGCGAGCAACCCGATAATGAGCACTCCGGTTATAAGCTGCAGATCGCTCGGTGTCAGGTTCACGTAGTAGCCGTAGTAGCGGCCGAGATACATCAGTCCGCGATAGCAGATCGATCCGATGAGTACACGCAGGGTGAGCACCATAATACGATTGGAGCGGAGAATGAATTCGCCGATCATCACCGATGCAAGCCCGGCGATAATAATCCCCTGCCCGAGGTTCACGTCGGCAAAGCCCTGGTACTGCGCGACGAACGCGCCGGAGAGCGCCACGAGCGCATTCGACAGTCCGACGCCGATGATTTTCAGCGTCTCGGGGTTCACCCCCTGGTTGACGACCATCTGCTGGTTGTCGCCCATGGCGCCGAGGGTCATGCCGAGGTCGGTGCGGAAGAAGACATCGAGCACGAACTTGACGACCATCGCCACGACGAAGAAGAAGATGAGCAGCGCCCACGCCCGCGGAAGCACGCCCTGCGTAAGCTCGAGCACGTCGGTAATCAGCGTCTGCCGCCGCATCAGCGGCAGATTCGCCCGGTTTCCGAGCACGCGGATATTCACCGACCAGAGCATCGTCATGGTGAGGATGCCGGCGAGGAGGTTCGGCACCTTCAGCTTGTTGTGAATGAACGCGGTACACATTCCGGCGAGCCATCCGCCGAGAAACGCCACGAGCAGGGTGATCCAGATGCTGTATCCGGAGGTGAGCATAATCGCGGTGATGGCCGCCCCGAGCGGGAACGAGCCGTCGACCGTCAGGTCCGGAAAATCGAGGATCCTGAAGGTGATGAACACCCCCAGGACCATCAATCCGTAGATCAGCCCCTCAACGAAGATTCCTTCGATCATCGACTGTCGTTACTGCCTTCGCAGCTGCCCGTTCTCCACGATCGAGTCCGCCATGCTCAGCACCGAATCGGCGAAGGTGATGCCGAGCCGGCCGGCGACATCGAGGTTAATCAGCAGCTCCTGGTCGTTCGGGTCGGTCATGTAGACCGTCCCGATACCGGCCGGATCGGCGCCTTCGATAATGTCGGCGACCAGTCGCCCGGTAACGCGCCCCATCTGGTAGTAATCGAAGCCGAGCGCGGCGAGGACATCGAAGTCTTCGGCGGAGGACGGATCGGCGGTAACCACCGGAATACCGGCGTTCATCGCAACGTCGGTCAGCGCGCCGAGCGCCGAGACGACCGTGTTATCGGTAGAGACGTAGATCGCATCGACCTGTCCGGCAATCGCCTGCGCGGCCGAGCGCACCTCCGCGGAGTTCGTAACCGTCGTCTCGATGAAATCGATACCCATCTCCGCGGAAACCTCGCGCGCGATCTCCGCGAGTCGCACGGCGTTCGCCTCTCCGCTGGCATAGACGTGCCCGAGACGCCGGACATTGCCGACCTCGACGAGCATCTCGATCTGCTCGCGGACCGGAGTCATGTCGCTGACACCGGTGACATTCGCCTCGCCGACATCGTAGCTGCGTACGAGCTCCGCGGCGACCGGGTCGGTTACCGCCGAGTAGACGACCGGGATATCGGTGATCGCATTCACCAGCGCCTGCGATGTCGGCGTCGCGATTCCGACTGCAAGCCGCACGCGATCTTCGCGAAACTTCGTCGCGATCTGATTCGCGGCGGTAATGTCTCCGTTTGCGTTCTGCAGATCGTACTCGAAATCGTAGCCGAGCTCGGCGAGCTCGTCCTGTATGCCCTGCTCGACCGCATCGAGCGCCGGGTGCGAGACGATCTTCGAGATCCCGATTACGTTACTCTCTTCGGCCTCCGCGGCTCCGCCGGCGAATACCGGCAGGGCAAACGCAACCATGAGCGCCGCGACGGCGGCTACCAAACCTTTCGTGTGCACGAGGTCACCTCCTGTGTGATGGCCGGCAGTCGGAGCCGCACACCAGCCGGCGCACACAACGCCCGCCGCCGGGTAGCGCCATTTAACCGTGAAACAAGAGATGATGTCCAGCGAGAAGCTTGCGGATCGGGCAGAGCTGCACTGAAACGGACGATCCGCATCCACTGGCCAACACTCGGTGTGTGATCAAGCGCGACCTCGGCCGGGGGATTTTCGATCCCGCGTGACTCTCGTAAACCGCGATCGCCGGCGGCGTCTGCCCCCGCCGCGAAACCGTAATAACCGGTCAGTCAGCGGATTGACCGATATCGGGGCTGAAGGACCGTATCGCTCGTATCCGGGCAAGCTCGTCTTTCGCCATGGGCTCGATTTGCCCGCCGGGTGAATATGTTGAGCCGCTACCCGGAGCGAAGTCGACTCCTTTTGCATACCGGTCTCCGTCGTCGGTGGCGAGTTCCGATGAGGTCCAGTACTCCGTCTCGCTCAAGCCGGCCAGGCCTTGAAAGTGAAGAAGCGTGGCCTGTTGGAGTTCACTCTCAGAAGGCAAAAACCAATCCCGGAATTCTCGCCCCATATTTTCGACAACGAGGGTATCGGCGAGCCGAGCCGCATATTCGTCGGGAGCCCAGTCAGGTTCGTCGTAGCCATCGTAATAAGGATCCTCATCCTGAAGAAAGAACAGTATATGATCGGTTGCCGCCCTGCCGTCGCCTATCCCCTTCTCACGAGTGTCACCGGCAAGAAGATGGAGTTTCCCTCCCCAGGGCCGTCCGACAAACTCGGACTCCTCGGGAGCGAGCTCGAGGTAATCCCACTCATGTTCGCCGTCGGCATCATGATAGAAGATCTTGCCTCCTGCAGGCCCCCGGCTCTCGACGACGTCGCCGGAAAGGACGAAAACATGGTCGGAGTACTCGCCATCGGCAGTCGTAGCCGTAATCCAGGCGGTCCCGTCGGATACCGCGGTTACGACCCCTGCCGGGTCGACGGTGGCGACGGTGCTGTCGTCGCTTTCCCAGATAATAAGCCTGTCGGAGGCATCCTCCGGCACGATCTCTGCCTCCAGAGCATCGGAAGACTGGCCTGGTTCGGCGACGAACATCTTGGGATAGACCGATATTCCGGCGGCGTCGACGTTTCCGGAATTGACTCCGTTCTCTATGTCCCCCGGCGTGAACATTCCGTTACACCCCGCAAATACGAGAAACAAGGGAACAACAAACACGAAAAAAGCTTTTCCGGCGCTCATATTTCACCCCTTGTTGTATGTTTCGTTGGACATCAACCTGCGGCTCGCCACGGGTTGGACCGCTCTGCCGGTTAAGGTATATCACTATTTGCAGAAGTTCTTATCCACCAGAGAATTTTTCGCCCAGCGAACGCATCACTGCAACAAATTTCCTGTCGAAAGCGAATTTTCTGCAAACAGGCGGGTCGCGAATGCCTGAATTACCTTCAGGGAGAAAAAAGTGTCTCGAAGATTATGGATGCAGGAGGGTGATCGCTTTGTATGGGCCGCAGTTACGTGCTTCAATCGGTGCGGACGAGACACTCCGGCGGCATTCCCGTGTAACTCGTGAGTATCACTGATCCTGTCCGGCGTGTGGGCTCGCTTCCATCCATAATCTTCGAGACACCTATAAAGGCGTAAGACCGGACCGGTACACACCGAGCCGAACGTCGGAGCGGCAGGACGCGCCGCCGGCGCTTTGGCCTCCCGCGAAAGCTGTCGCTTCCGCTGCCGGCCCCGCGCTAATTCAACCGGGGCATGTAGATGGCGTCGCGATCTTTGCCGAGCGATTCGGCGAGCGTTTGCTGCGTTTCCGAGCACGCCTCTTCGAGCGGTTTCGGGTCCGGCTGGTAGTCGCGGGAGATGCCGGGGCTCAGCTCCTTCCGCCACTCGGGGTTTTCCGGCCCCTCCTCGTACTCGATACGCCGCACGAAGTTAAAGCGCTTGCGCCCCTCTTCGACCTTCGGCTGTTTCGAGACCACGGCAAAGCAGCCGCGGCCGATGTAGGCGATACGTTCGCCGTCGCCGAGGTTTTCCCGCTCGCTGAGCTCGCGAACTACGCACTCGATGTGCGCCGGCTTGCCGCTTTCCGCATGGGTAATCGCGCTGAACACGTGCTTAATTGCCTTGTTGCAGATCGGGCACGGATCGTAGTTTCGTTCGGGGATCGGGTCGGGCATTTTGATGTACATGTCCCGCCGGCGTCGACGCTTGTTGCCGCCGCGACCTCGCCCGCGTCGGCGACGTTTCTCCGGTGCCATATGTCTATCCTACTGAAGGTGGATCGCCGGCTTCAAGCGATCGGAACCACTGCTCGGTCTGTTCGATCGAGTATTCGCTCATATCGCGGACGACCACATGCGCCCCGCGCGAGCGCAGCCCCTCGAGATCGCCCCCGCGTGCGATACCGATTACCAGCGCAAAGCCGCCGTTCCGTCCCGCTTCCACGCCCGAGTACGCATCCTCCACCATGAGCGATCGCTCCGGCGTCCCGCCGAGATTCTGCGCGGCGGTCAGAAAAATATCGGGCGCGGGCTTGCCGGCGAGTCCGAGCTCGACGCTCGTGTTGCCGTCGACCACCGTACCGAACAGCTCAATGAGCCCGGTTTTCCGCAGAATGAAGGTAGCGTTCTTGCTCGAGGAGGCGACGCCGACGGCAACGCCGCGCTCGCGCAGCTCGTGCACGTACTGTACCGTCGAGTCGTAGATATCCACCCCGTCGCGTTCGACGATCCTCCGGAACGCATCGTTTTTCGTATTGCCGACACCGCAGACCGTCGCCACGCCGGGGTCGTCGGTCGGGTCGCCCCATTCCAGGTATACCCCGCGTGACTCGAGAAAGCTCTTGACCCCGTCGTAGCGCGGCTTTCCATCGACGAACGGCACGTAGTCCTCGTCGTGGGTGAACGCCCGGCGTTCGGACTCCAGCAGATCGCCGCGCGAGGCGAGAAACTCCTCGAACGTCTCCTTCCACGCGGTGAAGTGCGTGCGGGCGGTGTCGGTCACCACCCCGTCCAGGTCGAAAATCGCGCTCTCACACCACTTCGTACTCATGCTCATCCTCCGGTACCATCATATACAAACCGAGCAG
>SLIN01000118.1 GCA_007135605.1 Spirochaetales bacterium
ACGCCTTGGCGACAGTTGCGCTAAGCTCATTCGATATTCAATTCTGCCCATATGTCCGACAAACTCCCGGCCCGGTGAGGTTCAGCGTCTCCACGCGAAAGCCCGGGCAGTGGCGGCGTAGGCTCGGCGGAAGCTCTTCGGCGAAGAGCGAAGCGAAGTCGGTATGGGCGCGGCGGGAGCGACCGTGGTAAATGACGATCGGGATCACCGGGGGCAGTGGAAGGCGGCGGTTCTCCCGTTCGTGCCGCGACCAGATACGCGTCATGTAGCGCAGCAGTTGCAGCGTCACCCACGAATCCGACCACGACTTGTGCTCGGAGGGCAGCACGAACTCGGCGAGCGCCTGAAGAATATCCGGGCGCTGGAAGTAGGAGCGGAAGAAGCGGTCGTGGGGCGAGCCGGAAGGTGAACCTTTGTATTTTGATGCCATTTCATCCGGTACTACCGGCGAACGTGAGCCGCCGGTTGAAGGCGGCGGGGCGAATTCGGGGAAAAAGTGCTGCCGCGACCGGCTCCCGCGCGTCATTCGCATCTCTCACATAAGCTTCGCCGGTTTTGCCGGCGGTGAAATGCCCCCAATCGCCCCTTGCCCCAACGCATCCGGACGGCTACAGTCGAAGGCGAAGGAGTGCGAAACGGTGGCCGAAGTCGGAGTCGACGATATTCGACGCTTTGCTCGAAGGCGCGGCGAACGGCTGCGGGCCGAGCGTCGGCAGCTGCACGGGGAAGCGACACGCGATGCGCAAGCCATCATCGATATGATCGTCGACCGCTTCCGGCCGACTCGCATCGTGCAGTGGGGCTCGCTGCTCGCACCGCAGCGCTTTCGCGCCTATTCGGACATCGATATTGCCGTGGAGGGAGTGCGCGAGCCCGAGCGCTACTTCGCGCTCCTCGAAGCGGCCGAGAAACTGACGCGGTTTCCCATCGACATCGTCCAGTTGGAAGCGGTGGAACCGGAATACCGCGAACTGATACTCGAGCGAGGTCGTACCGTCTATGAGCGATGATGCCGGGCTGCACGCGCTGATTGCCGAAATCGAGAAGTCGATGTCGGTGCTCGCGCGTATCGAAGAGTACTACGCCGAGTATGTGACGCATTCGGTGGACGAAAACTCGCCGACGCGGGAAAATCGCATCGTCATCGCCGAGATCCTCGCCAACTACTACACCTGTCTCGAGACAATATTCTTGCGCATTTCCCAGTACTTCGAAAACGAGCTCTCCGCCGAACGGTGGCATCACGACCTCCTCGACAAGATGACGCTGTCGATCGAGGGAGTGCGCCCGCGAGTTCTCTCCGACGAAAGCCACGCGGCGCTCAGAGAGATTATGCGCTTTCGCCACTTCAAGCGGTACTACCTGGAGTTCGAGTACGACTGGGACAAGTTGCACTTTCTCCGCAGAAAGCTCGACATCGCGCGGCCGGCGGTGAAGCGTGATCTTGGTCAGCTTCTCGCCCAGCTGCGCGCGGCAGGCGAGTGACCGGGAACACGCCGAAAGCGATCGGCGTGCCCGCGCCCTCCATGGCCGCGCATAGCGGCGGCAGCGCGGGCGCGGTCCATATCGAGCGAACGCACACTGGCCGCCCGGCGACCATGGGTACTTCGCACACTGTCGCGAGCTACCCGGAGACGAACTGTGCGACAAGGAGTATGATGAGCGTATGAGTGATGTGAAAGAGATCATCTTTCTCGTCGAAGACGATCCGCCCGGCGGTCTCACCGCCCGCGCACTTGGCGAAAGCATCTTCACTTCAGGCCGAAAGTATGGAAGAGCTCCGAGAACAGGTCCGAGATGCTCTGTCTTGTCACTATGATGATCCGAACGATATTCCGAAAATAATCCGGCTGCACCGAGTCCAGGATCAAGTGCTGACGTATGCCTCAGGTTCCTCGCGACTGCGACGCGGGGCGGCCTTCGGGCGCGAGGTTGAAAGCTGCTCAGGGCGTTTCCCCACCGGCGGCCTTGCCTGAGAGCACGCTCCCTCCGAAGGGCACCGGAAGCGTGCTTCGCCGGCGGATTGGCGAAGCGGCTCGAGCCGGTGGGGTCGGGCTCTCCAGGGGTTCCGTCCGGCGGGCGGAGCGTCGGCCGCTCCCGCTCGGCCCGCGCCGACTTCCGTGGCGGCACAGCCGGCCCCACGCTCAACGGCAACAGGCGCCCGCCGGACCGCCTCCGGCGCCCTTCCGATCCCTAACGCAAGAGGAGCGGCGCATTGGCGAGCAGCGAGTCTTCGAGCCTATTCCCGGTTTTCGCGATTCTCCGCCAACGCCTCTACTTCTTCCCGCGAGAGCTCGGTGATCTCCACGATGTCCTCGACCGGATAGCCTTTGCTCAACATGCGCAGCGCGTCTTCCCGTGCACGCTTCAAGCGGCCTTCCTGCAGGCCTTGGTCTCGACCTTCCTTCCGGCCCTGCTCGACCAGTTTTTCTCCGACGCTCACAATCTCCTCCTGCAGCAATACGCTGTCGACCATTTGCCCGATATCCGCGGCGAACTCGCTCGGATCGCCGGGGGCCAGATACGACATGTACTCGATCAGTATATCAAAGTTGCGGTCACCGACCAATTGTGTCCCCCAGCGCTGGACGAGCCGGTCGATCGGTGCAAGCAGTTTCCGAATCCCCGCTCGGGCGTTCTTCAGTGCTGAAAGCCCGGCGGCGAGCACCGGTGGTGCAAGCGCTATCGCCTCGGAGCCGAGCGCGGTGAGGTTCAGCGTCTCCACGCGAAAGCTCGGGCAACAGCGGCGAAGGCTCGCCGGAAGCTCCTCGTCGAAGAGTGTGGCGAAGTCTGTATGAGCGCGACGGGAGCGACCGTGGTATATGACGATCGGGATCACCGGCGGCAGTGGAAGGCGGCGGTTCTCCCGCTCGTGCCGCGACCAGATGCGTGTCATGTAGCGCAGCAGCTGCAGCGTCACCCACGAATCCGACCACGACTTGTGCTCGAACAGCAGGTAGAGCTTTGCCTCACTGCCGCCGCGGTAGCCGACGGTCGCCGACAGGTCGGAATAGCGGGTGCTCTGCTTTCGTTCGACGTGCGTGTCGGTGTCGAGGCTGAACCGGCTGAAGTCGAGCTCGCAGTAGAGATCGGAGGGCAGCACGAACTCGGCGAGCGCCTGCAGGATATCCGGGCGCTGGAAGTAGGAGCGAAAGAAGCGGTCGTGGGGAGACCTCGAGAGTGGACCTTTGGAAATTGACGCCATTTCACCCGGTAATACCGGCGAAAGTGAACTGACGATTGAAGGTGGCGGGGCGAATTCGAAAGAAAAAAAGTGGCTTCAGCGACCGGTCTGCGCGCGCGATGCGAGAGCCATCATCGATATAATCGTCGAGCGTTTTCGGCCGACTCGCATCGTCCGGTGGGGTCGCCGCTCCCACCCAAGCGCTATTATGCGCTCCTGGAAGCCGCGGAGAAGCTGACGCGATTACCGGTCGACATCGTCCAGTTGGAAGCGGTCAAGCCGGAATCTCGCGAGCTGATACTCGAGCGAGGTGCAAGTCGTTTACAAGGGTGATGGGATCAGTCGCGTGACCTTCGTTTCACTCGAGTGTTTCTATCCGAATGGTGGACACGTAAAAGACAATGCTCGATAGGGCGAAATAGTCACGACATTCCGGTTTGCGACCGCTGCGGCGAACATGACGATGCACGTGTCCGTTATTCAGGATTTCCGCTTAGACGATCGCCGACCGTTCACCTGAATCTGTTTGCACACCGGCGCCGAGGGGCAAGTTCCCTACGGCGGGTCCGAAACCGACCGACAGCCGCTGGGGTACCGCTGTTCGGAGGAGCGACAGCCCCGGTTTCTGATTCGATTGGGACTAATGTTATCCTGTGATACAGTCTTGTTTCATGTACTCGGAATCTCGTACACAAGTCGTTCGTCTTATGGCCGATAGCGGAAATCTTTGTCGGCGTACCGAGGAGCGAAGCAGCTCACGCCGCCGTATTCTGATCCTGGTCGTGGCGGTCGCTGTGATCTTATCGTGTCAGATACAACCTCTGGCAGATAATGCCGCTGTCCTACGCTTCAGCGGACTGGAACAGACGGAATCCTTCTCCAGAATCGTCGTGTTCCTGGAGACACCGGCGAAGAGCGACGATTTGTCAATTCCGTTGATTCCGACCGTCGAGTTTGTAGAAATTGCTGCGGAACAAGCCACCGTCGGTCCTGTCCAAGTGGGCAGTCCGAGTGATTCTACAGGAGAGATCAGTATCACCGAATTAGCACCCGGAGAGGAGTACCACGCTTTCGCCTTCCTTTTCGCGGAGGCCGATGGAGAGGAGTACGTGGCTGCGATCGCAAACCCGCTTGAGTCGGAGGATGCTCCGGTGATGCTCTCGTCCGGGAACAATCTAATCTCTCTTACGCTACGGCCGACGCCCGGCAGTGTTAGATGGACCTTCGAGTCAGGCGGAACGTTTCCCGGTACTGCAGCCCTTGGCGATAATGATACGATCTACGTGGGTTCGAGCGACAACTTCCTCTACGCACTGAACCGTGAGGACGGCAGTCTCCGCTGGTCGGCGGAAACAGAAGGTTCCGTGAGCGGTAGCCCCGCCATAGCGGACGACGGGACCGTATTTGTAGGCTCTATGGACTACAACTTGTACGCGTTCGATGGGGAGACCGGAGACGAGATCTGGGCATTCGATGCGGGACGTGAGGTCCGAGCTGGTGGGCCTTCTGTTGACACCGACGGAAACGTTTTTTTCGGGACCTTTGACACCAACGGCGGAAATGAACTTATTTCGCTCGATTCCCAGGGCAACGAACGTTGGAGAGTCGAAGTCGGAGAGAACGTGAATGCGAGTCCTGCTGTTGGTCTCGATGGCTCTGTCTACGTCGGGACGTACTGGAGCGACGGTGCGAACCTTTTCTCATTTGACGGTGAAACGGGGAATCAACAGTGGTCACTCGACACCGGAGCACTGATCTCGAACGGCCCTGTGCTCGATACGACCGACATCCTCTACGCCGGTACGCGCGGTCCCGGAGTCTATGCCCTCGACGCTTCGGACGGCAGTGAGATATGGCTGTTCGACAACGTTCCTGACTTTTACGTGGTGCTCAGCCCCACCATAGGTCCCGACGGTACGCTCTATGTGGGCGATCAGGCCGACAACGTTTATGCTATCGATCCTATGGATGGGAGTGAAATCTGGCATCTCGAAGTGGGCGGTAGCGTCAATTCTTCCGCGGTAATCGGTGATAACGGTGTTCTCTACTTCGGCTCCGATGATGACAACCTCTATGCTGTCGATGCCGAGACCGGATCGGTACTATGGACCGAGAACGCCGGCGGTCGTGTGGAAGCCGGTCCGGTCATGGATGAGAACGGAATCCTGTATTTCGGAAGCACACTTATCGACAGTGTGTTTTACGCGGTTAATACAAGTGCGAACGGCCCGGCGGATACCCCGTGGCCGATGTTCGGCGCGGACGTTCGAAATACCGGACGCCAGCGCTGATATGATTCTATTTCTTAATCCGGTGTCGTTCCGATGCTTTGAAGATATGGCGGGCTTCAGGCCAACCGCTGGTTCAGTCTATTGGACACTGTTTCCCTGGCTCGGAAGCCTCCTTGGCTTCAGGGGGGCAAGTGTCCGGTGCTCTTATCGAGGCGAAGTCTCCCCGGTAACGCAATGATCTTTTCACCCCCTTGAAAGCCTCCGGTGTATGCGATATGTTCATCGTCTGAACATACGACGTTCGGGCCGATCGATAGATGGTGCGGACGACCCGGAGGAGCGTGTTTCGGCCGCCCTCAGGATGCGTGGCAGACGTGCGGCAGACGCCGTGCGAGTGTCTCGCGCGTCCGCCGGGGATTGCCGGTAAACGGCACGTTCAGGTGTGCCGCGGATTTTTACGCCGGCGCCATGGGGGAGGTGCGCCCGCCGCCCAGACGTCGGCAGGTGCGAGTCGCCGGGATCGACGGGCGCGGCAACTCCCCATCAATCCATACAATTTCATGTCGAGATACGATCTTCATTCACCGACCGGACGAAGGCGCTTCGAAGGCGCCGGCGCGATCGAGCAGCTGGCCGGGATACTTCCGGGGAAAAGCCGGCGCAAGTCGCGCAATGTATTCGTTGTGCACGGTAAGTCGTTCGGGGCTTCGGGGGCTCGGGCGGCGCTCGAGCGTATTCCGAATATCGAGCTGCACTGCTGCGAGCGGCGCGGGAACAAGCCGGATGTTCGCTCGGTGGCGAGCGCGTACAGCGCCTATCGGGCGTTTCAACCGGATGTCATGATTGCCGCCGGCGGCGGGGCGGCGATCGATACGGCGAAGGCGATTCTCGTGTATGCGTTCGGCTATTCGCGAAACACCGTCTTCTCCGGAGAGAGTCGGATTCCTGAAGATCGGCCGCTGTTCGTCGCCATCCCCACGAGCGCCGGTTCGGGGAGCGAAGAGACGCATTTCGCGCTCGTGGTGCGCGACGGGATGGAGATCGCGCTCGCCCACGAGCGGCTGCGACCGGACATCGTCGTGCTCGACCCCGCGTTGACGTTCTCGTGTCCGGAAGCGGCGACGTTGAGCTGCGCTGCCGGAGCGATCTGTCAGTGCGTGGAATCGTGGTGGGCCGCCGGCGACGGCGACCGCACGGCGGAGCGCGCCGACAGCACGGCAGGCGGCGACCGCCCGGCGGCGACCGCCCGCGAACACGCCGAGCGTGGCCTTTCTCTGCTGTTGCCGGGCGTATTTGCGGCGGTCGAGACACCGGCGGATATCGAGATCCGTGAGCGGCTGCTCTCCGGGGCGAACGCCGCCGGGCGTGGCGCCGACATTACCGGCGCGGGGGCGGGGCACGTGCTCAGCTCCGGTCTCGCAGGCGGCTTCGGAGTGCCGCACGGGCTCGCGCACCTTGCGGTTATGCAGCAGCTGATCGCGCAAGCCGGCGAGAACACTCGCGGCGGTTTGCAGGCGCTCGATCGCGCGTTCGCCGAGTGGGGCGACGATTTCGCCTCGGGGTTCGATCGATTCGCCGAGGCGATCTGGCAGCGAGTCGAGCTGGCAGGTTTCTTTTCGGATGTTGATGCGCGCAGCTACGCCCGCGCGCTTCGCCAACTGGTGAAAAGCGTGAACGAGGAATCGCTCGGTGGCGGGCCGGCCGCCCTCGATGCGGAGGCGGTGCGCTCGATCTACGAGCGGCTGCTCGCCCGCCACGCCGCGGGCCGTTGAGAGACCGCCCGGCCCGGCGGCCCGCTCGAAGCGCCGCCACGGCGGCGCGGCGAGCCATCATCACCCAGTACAATCATGATCGAAACGGTACGCGACAACGAGCGCGAGCTCGCGGTACTCAAGCTGCTGCAGGACGATGAGAGTGTCCCGCAGCGGGAGCTCGCGCGCAAAAGCGGCATGTCGCTCGGCATGACCAACGCCGTGCTCAAGCGTCTGGTGCACAAAGGGTATGTCACCGCGCGCAAGGTCAAGGGGCGACACATGGCGTATGCGGTGACCCCGGCCGGGGTGCACGAAATCGCCACGCGCACCTACCGCTACTTCCGCAACACGATGCGCAGCGTGGCCGAGTACAAGCAGGCGATCGACGCGCTCATCGCCGAGATCGAGCAGGCCGGCTACCGGCATGTGGTGCTGCGCGGGCGTAGCGATGTCGATTTCCTCATCGAGTACGCCTGCGCGAACAGCGGCATCGGCTACACGCGGCGAAAGCACCGCGTCGACCCGGCCACCGACGAAACCGAGTGCGACGGCAGCGAAACCGTCCACATCGTCGGCGAGCGGGAGCCGGCCGCATCGGTTGCCGGCAGCGAATCGATTCACCTCTGGGAGGCGATCCTCGAGCGGGGGCGGGGGTGAGGGGTGTCCCACCATTTCGCACGGAAGGCTTATGAAGCGAAGGAGCGCGTCCTGTACTCCGAATGGTGGAGTTGTGTTATTATAATGACGGCTATGGAGGCAGCGAGCATGCGTTCGTTTACTGCAATCATCGAACGGGATCGCGAAACCGGCTTGTACGTAGGCTATGTCCCGGAACTGCCCGGAGCACATTCGCAAGGTGCAACCATCGATGAGCTCCGCGAGCATATGCAGGAGGCGGTCGAGCTGGTACTTGAAGAGGGTGATCCGGAACTCGCGTACCACTACCGTTCCATTCCATAAGGGGCAGGATATTTCGCCTACCTTACTTCGAAAAATCGCGTCCGACATCGGCATGACCGTTCAGCGGTTCGTCCGGAGGCGATCATTCCGGGGATGGATGACCCTACGTTGGAGTATCGCTCACGATCGTTGTTCCCATTCCTGAAGAATCGCATTTATCATTTATAATCGGAAGCGGTTATGGTTTTCGTGGAAGGTGTGTTCACCGACGCCCCGCTTAGCTTTCGATATCGCTGTATCCTGAGCGCACACTGGCCTGCCGGCTTTCAACCTTACACGGAGACTGAGTTCCAACCGATTTCCACCGAGCAGCGGGCGGCGGTGGTAGCGTAGATGGTCGCGGCGGCTGAGTGCGACGGCAGCGAAACCGTCCACATCATCCTCGAGCGGGGACGTGGGTGAGGGGTCTCCCATCATTACGCACGGAGGGCATATGAAGCGAACGTTTACCGCGGTAATCCAGAAGGAAGAGGAGATGTATGTAGCGCTGTGTCCCGAGCTCGACATCGCCAGCCAGGGCGAAACGGTCCAGGAAGCACGGGATCACCTGCGGGAGGCGATCGAACTCTTTCTGGAAGATGCCGACCCTCGCGAGATCGAGGAGCGCATGCACGACGAGCAATACGTCTCGTCTATTGAGGTTGCGGTTGGCTAAACTGCGACGTTTGTCCGGAGCAGACGTTTGCAGGATGCTCGAACGACATGGCTTCTCCGAAAAGCGTCGTAAAGGAAGTCATATTGTCATGCAGAAGCGACTCCCCGCTCGAAGTTCGAGTAATCTGCTGAGGAGAACGGACCGTGGAGAATACAAGCTACATTGAACGGCTGCAGAGAAGGTTTTATGATGCGAGAACTTGATACTGTCGTGGTGACCCGGGATCTCACTGACCGCGGAATCGTAACAGGTGATATCGGTACGATTGTTCACCTCTATGAGAAGCGAAAGGTCGCGGAAGTCGAATTCGTAACAGGCGACGGGGCCACGATTGCTGTAGAAGCTCTCTCTTTCGCCGATATAAGGCCGGTCGGCCGAGGTGAGATCCTGCATGCGCGCCCCTTGGAGATAGCCTAAGTACGGCAAGACCAGCACTCAATTCCGCCGCACTTCAATGAACCACCAAACCGAAACAGCCCCAAGCCGCACCACCGACACACACCGCCCCGTCGATCTTTCGGTCGTCATTCCCGCCAACAACGAGGCGGAGAATCTGCCGGGATTGCACGCGGAGGTGGTCGCCGCCTTCGAGCCCGAAGGGGGCGCTACGAGATTATCATCCACGACTCCGGCTGCTCGCTGGAAGTCTGCCGCCCCGAGAATAACCTGATCGTCCGCCGTGAGCGGGTCCAACTGCATGTGGTTCACGGAAGTCCGGCACAATGCACCATAAAGATGATATCGGGACCACTAATTCCGCACCCAGTATAGGAATTTGCTTGACTCCAGTTAAGCTATGGGTTAATCATTGAAGAGGCGGGCGAAAAGGCTTCCCATTCAGGATGTGGTGCGAAAGCTGGGTGTTTTAAAGCCGGAGCGTTGTGTTCTATATGTTGACGAGCTGAGTGAGAAGGAAATCGCCGCCGTCCTGGAAGCGAATCGGAAGAAGTTCCGGAGAATTCTCTATCAGATCTACAAGTACCAATACAACGATGACTTATATCGGCGGGAGCGAAAGAACGGAGACGGGACGGTTATAACCGCCATGAAGTTCAGTGGTGCGAGCAATACACGCATCTATTGCAAAGAGTTCCACCGAGGCGACGGCAAGAGAATTGTTCTATTACAAGCGGTGAGTAAGAAGACGCAGAAGAACGATCGGCAGATTATCGATCGCATTAGCGCTTACGGAGAGTATGAGTATGAATTTGACTGACCCGAAGGCCCTCGAGGCACTTCTATCCTTTGATAGTGTCGAGGATCGGATCGATTTCAGCGCGGACAGACTTCAATTGGATATTCTCGGTGTTGTTCTCCGTCGCATGGAGGAACTCGGGGTGTCAAAGTCGGATCTCGCAGCCAGGACAGGCGTGTCAAAGAGCTACATTTCGCAATTGTTTGCGGCGGACAAGCGGCCGAGCCTTAAGATGCTCGCCAAAATCGAGGATGCGCTCGACGGTCGTTTTAGTGTCGGGTTATTCGACCGAAGCGCCGACCTTGAGTCGATACAAGACTATGTCGGTGGCCCAGATAACATCATCGAACTGATCGGAAGAGATTCTGGCTACAGGCCTGAACACCTGTCCGGAACTGATTTGTTGGAGCAGCAGCAGGTCGGCTGATTTTGGAAACCCGAGAGTCGGATCTCAGAATAGTAAATCTGCGCCTTCTCAGCTTCAGTGTTCGTGCGGAGATACCGGAAACGGCTTCTGAGAAGAAACCGACGCCGGAGCACGGAAACCCGGACATCGATTTCCGGATAGAACGCAACGATGAGAAGGATATCTATCGGATAGTCGTAGACGTCGGTTCCAAGGCACGGGAAGCAGGCTATTCATACGACGTCAGTGCGGTGGGTTTTTTCGCTATGCACGACGATATCGACCCTAAACGATGTGATCAGTTGTTACTGAATTCTGCTTTACCGATGATGATAAGTGCGATTCGCGGGTACATTGCCGACATGACCGCGCACTCGGTCTACGGCCGCTATATGTTGCCGACGATAGACATGCTCGATCTTCTTTCCAGGTGGAAAGAAAACACCACCCAGGAAGACCATCTCCACAAGGACAAATAGCGGGTTATCGCGCAACCGTGGAAGATCGAGCCCCCGGCGGAGCATTCTTCGTTCGATAACACAATGAACCTCCAAACCGAACCAGCTCAAAGCCACACCACCGACACCTACCGCCCCGTCGATCTTTCGGTCGTCATTCCCGCCTACAACGAGGCGGAGAATCTGCCGGGGTTGCACGCGGAGGTGGTCGACGTCTGCGAGGCCGGCGGGTGGAGCTACGAGATAATCGTCGTCGACGACGGCTCCGACGACGGTACGCCGGCGGCGGTGAAGGCGCTGCAGCCGGTGACCTACATCCGCCTGCGGCGTAACTTCGGGCAGACCTCCGCGATGGACTGCGGCATCAAGCACGCGAGCGGGCGCTACATCGTCACCATGGACGGCGACGGGCAGAACGACCCGGCCGACATCCCCGCGCTGGTGAAAACACTGGAAGAGAAAGAGGTTGATGTTGTCTCCGGCTGGCGGCGTAACCGCCGTGACGGGCTGCGCAAGCGGCTTGCCTCGCGCGCGGCCGCGCGCGTGCGGCGCGTTCTCATCAACGACGGCATCCACGACTCCGGCTGTTCGCTCAAGATCTACCGCGCCGAGTGCTTCCGCGGCATAAGCCTCTTCGGCGAGATGCATCGGTTTATTCCGGCGGTGCTGAAGATCAAGGGGTTCAAGATCGCCGAGCTGGAGGTGAACCACCGCCCGCGGCGCGCCGGCGCCACCAAGTACACCTGGAAGCGCGGGGTGAAGGGGTTGATCGATATGGTCAGCGTCTGGTTCTGGCACAAGTACGCGGTGCGCCCGCTGCACCTGTTAGGCGGCCTCGGCGTGCTCGCGATCCTCGCCGGCATCATCGTCAGCGCGGTCGGCATCGCCTTCTATATTATGAACATCACCCTGTTTCGCTTCTTCCTGCCGATGCTCGCCTCGTTTCTGCTGATCACCGGCGGGCAGCTCTTTGTCTTCGGGCTGATCGCCGACATGCTCTCGCGCAACTACTTCCAGACCTCACCGGATAACGCCTACAGTATCGCCGAGGTGGTGCGAAGTTGAGGTCCGACAAGGAGGTTCGGGCAATTATCAGCGATCTCGAGTCGGATCGTATCGAGCGTACCGTTTCGGCTAAGGATCGGAACAAGATAAGACAAGCGGTTTGCGCGTTCGCGAATGACTTTTCTAACAGCGGGGTTCCCGGCTACTTCCTTGTCGGAGTTCGGGATGATGGAACCCTCGATGGACTCGAGTGCACCGACGATTTGCTCAAGGATTTGGCGGCGATTCGATCTGAGGGCCGTATCCTTCCGTTGCCTGCCATGGAAGTGTACTGCCACTCCTATAGCGACGGTGATGTAGCGGTAATCGAGGTTTCACCGGCCCAGGTATCGCCGGTACGTTTCGATGGGCGAGTCTGGATTCGCGTGGGTCCTACTAAGGCAATCGCGTCACCGGCGGACGAGCGACGACTGATTGAGCGGGCGGCCTCGGCGGCCAAGATCTTCGACGTTCAACCCGCGATAGATGCCGCCCTGGACGACCTGGCGCTTGACTTGTTCACACTTTCGTACCGCTCGATTGCGATCGCCGACGATGTTCTCGAAGCCAACGATCGGCCGCTGGAACAGCAATTGGCGGCACTCGGGTTTTTCGATCGGCGTACCCACAATCCAACAAACGCCGGAGTACTACTATTCGGCAAGGATCCGAGACGCACGCTTCCGGGAGCGTACGTGCAGCTGGTGCGAATCGACGGCACAGCTCTCACCGATGACATCGTCACGGACAACGAGGTCTCGGGCGACCTTGCGACGGTCGTTCGAGAGACCGAACAGTTTCTCGATCTGCACATCCCGTCTCGGCCTGTTCCGACCGATGGCTTTCGGGAACACCGGACCACGGTCGTTCCGCAATTCGTCCTGCGTGAGCTCTTTCTTAATGCGGTCATGCATCGCGATTATCAGTCAACGAAGCCGATCAGGGTGTATCTTTTCGCGGATCACATCGAGATCCAGAACCCCGGCGGCCTTTATGGGGAGGCAACCCGACGTAACTTTCCGAATGTGAACGCCTACCGGAACCCGATCATTGCCGACGCGCTCAAGACCCTCGGCTTCGTGAATCGATTCGGCCGTGGCGTCCTCCGCGCGCAGGAGCTGTTGCAGGAACACGGCAATCCTCCGGCGCAGTTTCAGTTGGATACTCACACGATTACCGTGGAGGTTCGGTACGCGTGACGATCCTCGCTACATTTAACAATAAAGGCGGCGTCGGCAAGACCTCCATTACCTGGCATCTCTCGTACGCCATTGCACGACTCGGTTCGCGTGTACTCGTAGTAGATGCCGACCCTCAGGCGAATCTGACCGCAACGTTTTACGATGAGGACACGGTGGAGAAGATTTGGAACACCGATGAGTCGGTGTTCGGTATGGTTCAGCCGGTTATCCGTGGACTGGGGGATTTCAAGAATGTCCGACCAAGAGAAATCGAAGACGGGCTGACGTTACTACCCGGCGATATGCGGCTTGCGGCGTTCGAGCCGCTTCTATCGGATTCGTGGCCCTGCGGGGCGGATGGAAACGAGTCGGCTTTGCGCCAACTGACAGCCCCATGGCGTGGAATCGTGGATGCGGCGAAATCCTCGGAAGCTGATATTGTACTGCTCGATCTCGGACCGAACCTCGGGTCGTTGACGAGGACGTACATGGTAATGGCGGATTTTGTGCTTGTCCCCGTGGCTCCCGATCTGTTCTCATTGCAGGGGCTGCGCAATCTCGGTCCGGTGCTGCGGGACTGGCGGGCTCAATGGCCGGTACGACGCGAGAAAGCGCGTGCCCTCGACATCGGAGCCCCCGAAGGTTGGATTCGTCCGATAGGTTACGTGCTGTCTCAGCACGGCGTGTACGGGAATCGACCCACGAGCGCGTTTGGTAAGTGGATAAATAGATTTCCGGGCGAGTTTCACGCGAGTATACTTGATGAGAAAGCTTGTCCGAACTCACTTGAAGAGGATCGATACTTTCTCGGTCGCATCAAGAATTACCGAAGCTTAATGCCCATGGCTATGGAGGCACGTAAGCCCATTCTTGATCTGCGGCCCGCCGACGGAGCGATCGGCGCGCACATGGCTGCGGTCGAAGAGTGCCGCAAGGCGTACCGACAACTCGCGAAGCGAATTGTGTCCAGCCTCGAAGGCTCATGAGCAGTATCGGACTTTCTGTTTGATGTTGTCCGCGTTCGTCTTCGCAACGCCCGACCGTAACGGCCGCGACTTCACCGACGGCGGGGTGGCACGGAAGACCACATGAGCGCGCAGTCCTTTCTTGAAGTGATACAATATCGTGCGAGGCAACACCTGTTGTTTCTCTCACACGCGATTAACCAAATGTCGCGTACGGATCGCATGATATCGCCAACCGATGTACGGCAAGTCATCTCCACCGGTGAGATCGTCGAAGACTATCTGGTCGTGATCACCGCATATATTCCGGAATCCAGCCAATGGGATTCAGAGTTCAAAATTTTAGATGAGGTTCCGGCCTGGGTATGTACTCAATGTGGCGAGGCCTATTTCGAGGAACAGGAGGTCGCGGAGATCCAAACGCTTATTCGAGCGGTGGATACTCAGGCACGCAAGCTCAAGCACTCCGTCTGACAGCCGGCGCAAATCCGAGAAGCGGCCTCGGCGTGCTCGCGATCCTCGACGGCATCATCGTCAGCGCCTCCGCCGGAGGCCGGCGACAACTGAGCATGCGCACAGCGACCGGCGGTGAGAAGACACACCGTTGAACACCTACGTCACCGAAATTCTGGAAACACTCGACGCGCGCACCGCCGAGCTGCGGCTCGACCTCGGCTTTCACCTCACCGTCGCCCGGCGCGTCGGCATTGAGCGTATCCGGGTATACGACGACGGGAGCCTGAATCCGGCCGACGGGACTGCAACCGAAATAGCGCCCTCTGGCAGAGGGCGGGGAAAACACCGAAACTGAGCAGCACGACAGGACCCTGCCGCCGCGCTGGCACTTCACTGCGAAAGTGGGGCGGGTTATAGACGGCGATACCATCGACCCGAGCTACCAGCGGGGAATGGATGTAAAGCCCTACGTCGAACGCCGCCTCGTGGACAACGACGGCCGGTTCCAGGTGACCACCAGCAAGCGCGGAAAATGGCGACGATGGCTTGCCGATCTGCACCTTCCGGATACCGACCGGACGCTGAACGAGGAGCTCATCGATCACGGACTTGCCACCGACTACGACAGCTGGCTCGAACAGCGCCGGCGGCGCAATGTCGTTCGAACCGCATTCGACATCGGCCGTGACGTTCGCGAACAACTCACCTCACGCGCCACAACAGACGGCAAGACCCCGGCACAACTGCTGCGGCATATCGTGGAGCGCATCCTGAACATGGAACCTCGAACGTAGAACGAGACGCCGCCGACCTCTGGATTGAAACTACAAGGAGGGATAATGAATTATCGAGTGAGCGCAGTAATCGAGTCAGATGAACATGGATACTTTGCGTACTGTCCTGAACTGCCCGGATGCTTTTCACAAGGCGAGAGTTACGAGGAAGCGTCGGCCAACGTCCAGGAAGCGATCACCTTGTATATCGAAACACTTGATCCGGAAGAGCGACAAGCTATTTCGAGCAAACATATTTCAACAACATCGGTAGAGGTCTCGGTTGCCTGACTTTGCCACAAGGGCGTGATCCTCGGCCTTCGGCCTGCGGGTCGGGCTCTTCCAGGGGTTCCGTCCGGCCCCCGGTGGTGCCGGACCGCCGCCTGCCGGCGGCGCCCTTCCGATCCCTCACGCGTGGCGGAGCGTCTCCCTGGTGCGAGAACTAGCAGTGTCGGTTCATGGAGTACCGATACGGCTCACGGCAGAGCGTTGGCAGCATATAAGTCAGAACCATCCCGAGATGGCTGGCTATTACTATGATATACTGGAAGCTATAGAAGCTCCGGAAACGGTCAGGAGTGGAACTGAAGGTGAGTGTATTGTGGAACGCTTTTCCCGGGAGCTTCAGAAGCGTATCATCGTGGTGTACCGTGAATATGAAAACGATGGATTCGTTATCACTGCGTTCACCACGAAACGGACAAACTGGCTGGCAAAGAGACCACAAATATGGCCATAGATGAACGCTTAGCGGCGAAAGATATTCTCGAAATGCTACGCTCCAACAGGGCTGAGACGCTGTGGGTGGACTATGATCCGGAGGCGGATGTGCTCTATCTGAACTTTGAGCGTCCGCAATATGCCGACGACAGTGAAGTGTCGGACGATGGTGTCATCATTCGATACAGCGGCGATCGAGTCGTAGGCTACACGATTTTGAATGCCGGAAGCCGCTGATTTCGTAGAATCCACCTTGCGAACCCTGCCATCCTGGGATAGTGTTCAATCGCTGAACAAACTGCCCGGGAGCGCGCGTTACGGCCGCCTCTCGACGGGCACATCGGGCCGCCACAGCGGCAACGACCCCCATAACGCCCTCAGGCCACGTGTGCCCGTAACCCAATGCCCCAGACCGCCCAACAACAAACCGAACGCGAGCTCGCCGTCCTCCGCCTCCTGCACGAAAGCGAAACCGTGCCCCAGCGCGATATAGCCAGGCGCACCTCGGGTGCGTACCGCAGGCGTTAGCCGAGGAACGCACCCAAGGAGCACGTGGTCCGCTACAAGGAAGCGATCGATGCTCTCATCGAGCGCGCCGCGGAGGACGGGTACCGGACGGTCAACCTCGAGGGCAGAAGCGATGTTGATTCTCTCGTCGAGCACGCCTGCTCGGCCGCGGGGCTCGAGTACCGGCGCCGGGGCGATGCGGCCGCCGAACCGGCAACGCTGCGGCTTCTCGGCGAGCGCGAGTCGCAAGGCGACAGCGGCCAGCATGCCTTCCTGGATACCGGCGAAACGGTGCATCTCTGGAACGTGCTCCCGGAGGCGGAGCGGTGAGACAAATGCTTGAGCCTGTCAGCGAACGCCGGTCCTTCTCGCGAAAGAAGAAGGAAGATCTGGAGGTTGATGTTTCGACCCTCGGAATCCCGCAGCGCAATAGCAACGCGAATGCGCGAGGCCGATGACACGATTACCGAAACCTCGGCGCATAGAGTCAAGTGACAGAAGGAGGAACGCATGAGTAGGCATTTTCCAATTGTTCTCGAGCAGGACGTCGGCGGAGTCTACATCATGGAGTGTCCGGTCGTTTGATGAAGCAATGGCCAATATCCGGGAAGCGATTGAGCTTTGCATGGATGAGAGCGATGATTCCGACAGTGGAACGATCTTTCTCGGAATTCGAGACATTGAACTGACCACCTGATGGGTTTAGCCGCGACCATCTCCTTTACGGAGTGAATTCGACCGCTCCTTGCGCCAGATCCAGGATAGGTTTTGTCGAACTACAAAACGACCCTGCAGAAGATCCTCTCGGGTAGCTCCGATGCCAACTTACGTTTTTCGGACATTCGCAATCTGCTTCTGCACCTTGGATTTGACGAAAGGGTGAGAGGAGGCCATCACCTGTTTCGCAGACGTGGAGTTGATGAGAAGATCAATATCCAGCGGGACGGTGCCAAAGCAAAGCCGTATCAAGTGCGGCAAATACGATCCATACTCTTGAAATATCATTTCGGAGATAGCAAATGATGCATAAATACGAGATCATTATCTACTGGAGCGATGAGGACGCTGCGTTTGTGGCTGAGATACCCGAACTGCCCGGGTGTCATGCGCACGGAAGTACGCAGCAGGAAGCCCTCGATAACGTCAGCGAAGCCGCTGACCTCTGGATTGAGACCGCCCGGGAATTCGGTGACCCGGTCCCGCAACCGAAGGGCCGCCGACTGATGTTTGCATAACCGGACCCGGGAACGGTCGGACTCGAGACGTGTCGCCTGTGAATACGGTTGCGCCTGACGTTTTGCTCATCCAACCTTGATAACACCGCCAAACTACGATAGTGTTCACGATCTGAACATACCGCCGGGAGAGCGCGTTACGGCCGTCTCCGGGAGATCCCACACACGCGACGCCCGTTCCCGCGCGACCGATTCCAGCCGCGCAATGGACCGCTGTGTCCTGACAGACTCCCGACCCGCTCCCGGCTCACTGAGATGCCTGAAACCGCCCAGCAACAGACCGAACGCGAACTCGCCGTCCTGCGACGCCTGCACGAAAGCGATCGATAGTCTCATTGAGCGCGCCGCCGAGGACGGCTACCGGACTATCAACCTCGAGGGCAAAAGCGAGGTTGATTTTCTCGTCGAGCACGCCTGCTCGGCCGCCGTGCTCGAGTACCGGCGCCGGGGCGATGCGGCCGCCGAACCGGCAACCCTGCGGCTTCTCGGCGAGCGCGAGTCGCGAGGCGAGGGGCCCCCGCATGCCGGCGCGGATACCGGCGAAATCGTTCATCTCTGGAATGTGCTTCTGGAGGCGGATGAAGGAAGAAGTTTTGGAGGTTGATGTTTCGACGCTCGGAGCCCCGCAGCGCAATAGCAACGCGAATGCGCGAGGCCGATGACACAATTACCGAAACCTCGGCGCATAGAGTCAAGTGACAGAAGGAGGAACGCATGAGTAGGCATTTTCCAATTGTTGTCGAACAGGATGTCGACGGAGTCTACATCGTGGAGTGTCCGGTCTTTTGATGAAGCAATGGCCAATATCCGAGAAGCGATTGAGCTTTGCATGGATGAGAGCGATGATTCCGACAGTGGAACGATTTTTCTCGGAATTCGAGACATTGAACTGACCACCTGATGGGTTCAGCCGCGACCATCTCCTTTACGGAGTTAATTCGCCGACTGAAGCGGCTCGGTTTCCGCCACGATAGACAAAGAGGTTCGCATATCCGTTTTTCCGGGTCCATTCCCGGCAGTGGAATGTAGTAAACAACCCATGAGCGCGAACCAGACCCAAACCCGACACCCTAAAACCGTCCTCGGCAAGCTCTACATCTTTCTGACTCCCAACGAGCGCAGAAACTTCCGGCTGCGTATGGTGCTCGTCCTGCTTATGGCGGCTTTCAGTCGACCCGGGGCTTTCTGATCGCCCTGGGCGCAGGGGTAATCGCGGTGCTGCTTTTTGGAAACGCCTTTTCGGGCAGACCTCGGCGATGGACTGCGGAATCAAGCACGCGAGCGGGCGCTACATCGTCACCATGGACGGCGACGGGCAGAACGACCCCGCCGACATCCCCGCGCTGGTGAGAGCTCTGGAAGAGAAGGAGGTTGATGTTGTCTCCGGCTGCTCGCTCAAGATCTACCGCGCCGAGTGCTTCCGCGGAATCAGCCTCTTCGGCGAGATGCACCGTTGTATTCCGGCGGTGCTGAAGATCAAGGGGTTCAAAATCGCCGAGCTGGAGGTGAACCACCGCCCCCGCCGTGCCGCCACGGCAAAGTACACCTGGAAGCGCGGGGTAGAGGGGTTGATCGACATGCTCTCGCGCAACTACTTCCAGACCTCACCGGATAATGCGTACAGTATCGGGGAGGTGGTGCGCCGCGAGTAGGAGTGGAGGTAGTGATGGGTGTCTCGGATACTTGCCGTCTCCGCCTGGTGCGAACACTCTGTTTCGTCGCCCTTCTGGTGGCAGCGGTCGAAAGCATTAACGCGATCGCCGCGGAGGCGGGAATCGAGTTCGTCGCGAGTATCGGCGATATCGCCGACGATGGGACGATCGAGCAGTACGAGGCGGCCACCGCGGTGCTCTCGCAGCTCACGGTTCCCCACTACGCGATCATGGGAAACGAGGAGTTCGGCGGCGGCCAGCAGCGCTTTCTCGACTACGCCGCGCGCTGGAACAAGGAACCGGACACCATCCCCGCGGCCTCCTACGTCGTAGAGCGTCACGGAATCGCGTTCGTCTTCGCGACGCCCGACCGCAACGGCCGCGACTTCACCGACGGCGGGGTGGCGTGGGTGGAGGCGCAGCTTCAGAGCTACGCCTCCGTGCCGGTGTTCCTGTTCACCCACGGTGCGCCGAAAGGGGGATTTCCCGACGGCGGGGATAAGAGCATCTCCAATCCGGCGTTCGCCCGGGTGCTGGAGTACGAGAATCTGCGGGCGACCTTCTCCGGCGACCTGCACATGGACCTCGATCGCACGACCCATTTCGTCATCGACGGCGACCTTGCCCACATCCATGTGCCTGCGCTCGAGCGCACGAAGATTCCCGATACGCTGCGCCACACCGGGCGCTACCGCATCGTGTCGGTGCTCGAGAACGGCACGGTCATGGTGAATACGGTGGATGTGCTTCGCCGGCGGATCGAGCCGATGCACACACACGCGTTCAAGCTGTCGATGGTATCCGTTATGCCATCCAACTTAATGGATGGTGTGTGACGGTTACGGATCGTGAACACACACCGTTGAACACCTACGTCACCGAAATTCTGGAAACACTCGACGCGCGCACCGCCGAGCTGCGGCTTGACCTCGGCTTTCACCTCACCGTCGCCCGGCGCGTAGGCATTGAGCGTATCCGGGTATACGACGACGGGAGCCTGAATCCGGCCGACGGGACCGCAACCGAAATAGCGCCCTCCGAGCTCGCCGGGCTGCTCCCGGACCAATCGCTGCACCTGCTGGCCACCACGCGCAAGAACAGCGCCGGCAAGACCAACGGAGCCGACTGGTCAGCCGACCTTCACCTGGTCCCCTCACGCTCCATGGCGGAGGGCGGGGGCAATGATGAAACACCGCAGCACGAGAGCGCGCCGCCGGCGCTCTGGCGCTACCGTGCAAAAGTGGGGCGGGTTATAGACGGCGACACCATCGACGCGGTGATCGATGTAGGCTTCGGCATTGAGGTCACCGAGCGTCTGCGCTTCAAGGGTATCCAGACCCCGGAGATATTCGGCGTGCCCACCAACGACCCGAGCTACCAGCGGGGGAAAGAGGCGAAGCGCTACGTCGAACGCCGCCTCGCGGACAACGACGGTCGCTTCCTGGTGACCACCAGCAAGCGCGGAAAATGGCGACGATGGCTTGCCGATCTGCACCTGCCGGATACCGACCGGACGCTGAACGACGAGCTCATCGATCACGGACTTGCCACCGACTACGACAGCTGGCTCGAACAGCGTCGCCGGCGCAATGTCGTTCGAACCGCATTCGACATCGGCCGCGACGTTCGCGAACAACTCGCCGCACGCGCCACGGCGGACGGCAGGACCCCGGCACAACTGCTGCGGCATATCGTGGAGCGCTTCCTGAACATGGAATCGGGAACGCAGTAAACAACCTATGAGCGCCAATCAGACACACCCCCGACAGCCCAGAACCGTCCTCGGCAAGCTCTACGTCTGTCTGACGCCGAAGGAGCGAAGAGACTTCTGGCTCCTCATGGTGCTTGTTCTTTTCATGGCGGCGTTCCAGACGGCGGGGGTCGGCTCGGTTGCGCCGTTTATGGCGGTGGCGGCCAATCCGGAAGTGGTCGCCGAGCAGGAAATCCTTGCCTGGGCGTATGAGGGCGGCGGCTTTGAATCGACTCAAGTGTTTCTGATTGCCCTGGGCGCAGGGGTAATTGCGGTGCTGCTGTTTGGAAACGCCTTTACCGTCTTTACCATGTACTGGCTCTACCGCTACGTGGATATGCGAGAGGCGTCGTTGAGCCACCGGCTGTTCAGGCAGTACCTGTACCAGCCGTACAGCTATTTCCTGAGCAAGAATACCTCAGAGCTTTCCCGCAATATTCTGACCGAGGTGCAGCAGGCGGTGACCCAGCTCATGCGGCCGGTTATGGAGCTGTTTGCGAAGGGTGCTGTCGCGGTTGTTCTTGTTCTGTTTCTGATCGCAACCGACCCGATTGTCGCGTTTGCCGTGTTCGGAGTAATGGGCGGCGGCTATGCGGGATTGACTCTGGGCCTGTCACCCGCAATGCGACGGCTCGGGCTCAAGCGGCGGCACTGGAATCTGGAACGCTTCGCTGCCACCGCAGAAGCCTTCGGTGCGATTAAGGAGCTCAAAATTCGGGGAAATGAAGCCGCGTTCGACGAGCGTTTTCAGAACGCGGCAAAGCAGTTTTCCTGGACACGGGCGAAGAATCAAATTCTCTCGGCAACGCCGAAGTACGGCATGGAAGGGGTCATGCTTTCGGCTGGTATTGGCTTAATTGTTGTGCTCATTTCGACGCGTGGCACCTTTGCCGAAGTCGTTCCGCTGCTTTCGGTGTACGCATTCGCCGCGCAGCGGCTGAACCCCGCCCTCGAGCGGGTGTATCAAGGGGCAGTTAAATTGCGTTTTGCCGGGCCGGCGGTGGAAGGGCTCTACGAGGACCTTATCGAAGGCGGCGACCGCTACCGCGAGCAGCGGGTTATGCGAAAGGAAGGGGAGATGCGCGAGCTTTCCTTCGACCGTGAAATCGCGCTTCGCAATGTCCACTTTTCCT
>SLIN01000271.1 GCA_007135605.1 Spirochaetales bacterium
CGATACTGCGGCAGCCGTCGATACGCGCAGCGTCTTCGAGGTCCTGTGGAATGTTGATGAAGAATTGCCGGATGAGGAACATCCCGATCGGCATAGCCGAGATCGGCAGGAAGATGCCGGGGTGGGTGTTCAGCAGGTTCAGGTAGTTGGCGATGAAATAGAGCGGGATCGCGTTAATCTCCCACGGAATGAACATCGATGCGAGGAAGAGCAGGAACACCGCATCGCGACCGCGCCAGCGAAAGCGCGAGAATGAAAACGCGGCCAGAAGCGAGACGAGCGTGGTCACCGCCAGCGCACCGACGGTCACAATCAGCGAGTTGAGAAACCAGCGAAAAAAGGGCCACGCATCGAGCACAGTGCGGAAGTTCTCGGTAGTCAATTGTGTCGGCACGAGCCGCGCGGCCTGACGAAGAATAAGCGCGTTCGGAGCAAAGGCACGAATCGCCAGCCACAGCACCGGGAAGAACCAGAGAGCGGCAAATAGTAATAGGATGATGGTGAACGCTGAGGTCCGACCGGCGCGGCGAACCGGATCGCGGCCGTTACGCGAGCCCCCGGTCGCCGGCGCCGGCTCCCCCAGCGCGCGCGGCCCCATCATCTCAAATCTCCTTTCAGCTTCAGAACGCGCACGAGCACCATGCTGACCGCGAAAATCATGAGAAAGAGCACGAAACCGACCGCCGCCGCCCGCCCGAAGTCGGCGAAGTCGAAGGCGAGCCGATACATGTAGAGCGCAAGCACCTCGGTCGCGACGCCCGGCCCGCCGGCGGTCATCATGATCACCTGCCCGAAGGTACGCATACCACCGACCGTAGTAACCACCAGAGCAAAGAGCAATGTCGGTCGCAGCAGCGGCAGCGTAATCGCGAAGAAGGTGCGAAACGGACCGGCGCCGTCGAGTCTCGCGCTCTCGTAGAGGTCGGCCGGAATGGAGGCGATCGCCGCGCGGAAGATGATCATACGGTAACCGGCGAGCCACCAGATCGTCGTCAGCGCGACCATCGGCAGCGCCCAGGTTGCGCTGTTCAGGAGCGGCGGCAAGGCAATACCGAGCCTCGCGAAAAGCGGGCGGATAATGCCGATACTCGGATCGTGCATCAGTCGCCACACAATGCTGATAATCGAGACGTTGAGCAGATACGGGAAGAAGAGCAGCGACTCGAATGCACTCTTGCCGCGGAATCGACCGAAGTGCAACGCAATCGCCGCGAGCAACCCCACGAGCACGACGCCCGGTATGACCAGCACAACGAACTGCCACGTTACCGCAAACGAGTTCCAGAAACGCGCCCTGGCGAAGAGGACCGCATAGTTCTCGAACCCGACAAAGGCGTTACCGCGTAGCGGGTCCCACCGGTGCAGGCTTATGAAAAAGCCGAACAGCAGCGGGCCGAAGAGAAAGGTCAGCCACAGCGCACCGTACGGCAGAATGAAGAGCAACCACTCCGGGATTTTCGCGTTCGCTTTTCGTCGCATAGCTGCAAATTGTTGATGCTTCGCCGCGTCCGGTTCAGCGGGAACCGGCGCGATCGTTGCGGCTCCTTCGTGTCCACATCGCTCGCGCGGGTTTACCGCGACAGCCAGGAGTTTGTCGGACTTCACTTCGGAATTGAATATCGGACGTATACACCGACATCGGAATGCATACCTCTCGGCGAGAATATGCGCCAAGCACTTCCGATATTCAATTCTGCCCGTATGTCCGACAAACTCCTAGGACAGCCGCGAGCGCGACGGGCGGCACAACGCCCCCCGGCCGCGCTCTCATGGAACGCCCGCCTCCGGCCGTATCAATTCCCGGCGAGCACCGCGTTCACGTCGGCGGCCGCACGTGAGATCGCCGTGTTCACATCCATCGTGCCGTTATACGCCTGTTCGATGTACGGCTCGATCGCCGCATTGATCTCGTTAATGCTCGGATGATTCGGCAACGGCTTGTACACTCCGCTGAACGCCATGTCGGTGAACATGCCGAGGCTCTTCTCCCACGTGTCGGAGTTGCGAAGCTCCGGATTCTCGAGGGCGCTCCGCCGCAGCGGAACATGTCCGCCGTAGATACCCCACGTGTGCGAGTTCTCGCTCATCCACTGAATCGCCTGCGCGGCCGCATCGACCCGACGCTCTGCGTCCGACCCGCTCTGCTTCGGAATGACGAGGTAGTGGTTGGATCCCCACGTGTGGCGATTATCGAACCACCGCGGCACTCCCATCATCCCCCACTCAAAGTCGACATTCGCCATGTCGAGATAGTGCCACGTGCCGTTCATGAGCATGCCGAGCTCACCGGCGTCGAACTGCGCGGCGCCGTTGGTACCCGGCTCATTCCAGCCCCGGGCCGGCACGGCGACCAGCGCCTCGAGCGCCTCGCGGCCGAGCTCGTTGTCGAAGGCCGCCCGTTCTCCGTCGAGCAGCTCGCCGCCCATCTGCCACAGGTTGACATACCACATGCGCCGGTACCAGCGCGCCTGGCCGTAGGCGCCGGGATGGAAGGCGTAGTAACCGGCGTCGCGCAGCGCATTCGCTGCATGCACGAACTCCTCCATTGTCTGCGGTGGGTTCTCCGGGTCGAGCCCGGCCTCACGGAACAGATCCTTGTTGTAGTAGATGCCGAGCATCGTGTTGTCGAGCGGAATTGCGTACTGGTTCCCGTCGAAAGTCGCCAGGTCCCACACCTCTTCGACATAGTCGTTGCGGCGGAAACCGTACGTGTCGAGCAGATTACCCGCCGGCGAATCGTTCAGCGGGGTGAGCGCCGGGTAGATATCGTGTAATCGGAAGTTCAGCGCGATGCCGATATCGGGCGCCTCCCCGGCGATCACCGCGTTGTTCAGCTGTGCGAAATACTCCGTCCAGCTTCCCTGCGTCAGGTCGATCTGGATATCGTCGTGTACGGAGTTGAACTCCTCGACGATCATCTGCATCGCCTGCGCATCTCCCCCGTGAAAAAGGGTGTTCATTCGAAGCTCAATCGGTCCCTCGGGCTCCCGCGCGCCGCCGGCGAAGATCAGCGCCGGCACGAGGAGTACGAGTACCGAGAGCAGCACCACACGCATCCGTAGCATAGGAATACCTCCATAGTAAGGTTCGTATTTGCGAACCAATTTCGCATTTCAGAACCTCGAGTGTATAGATGGTACGCCGAAGCTACGCAGGTGTCAACGAAAACCGGATTCGGCTCGCGCTGCAGGGTCACGCGGAGCTCGGCCGCGCTACGCAGCACGGCGCGATGACGCGCCGGCGACGCGCGGCTTGCCGGCGCCTTCCGGCGCTGCCGCATTGACGAGGCGACCTCGTATCGGTAGTGTGTTCGCATATAGGAACCGAAGCGCTCCATGGTACGTACCGTCCGGAAATCGATTCAGATTCTCAATACGCTCGCCGCCGACGGCGATCTCTCGGCGACCGACATAGGCCGAAAGCTCGGCCTGCCGAAAAGCAGCGTACACAACATCCTCACGACACTGCTCGCCGAGCGCATGATAGAACGAAACCCCGACACCGGCCGTTACCATCTCGGCGTGAAACTCATTGAGCTCGGTCACAAGGCTCATACATCGATCGATGTCGGGCAGGTCGCCCGTTCGGAGCTCGTACGGCTGAACCAGCTTACCGACGAAACAGTTCACCTGACCTTGCTCGACGACGAACAGATTCTCTATGCCGACTGCGTCGAGTCGAGCAAACGCCTGCGAACCTATTCGGTCATCGGAGTGCTCGCACCGTTGCACTGCACGAGCGTCGGAAAGGCGATCCTCGCCTTCCAGTCGGAGCAGTTCATCGATCGTTATATCGATCATCATGGCTTGCCGCGATTTACCGAGAACACGATTACCGATGCCGAAACACTGCATATCGAGCTCGAACGAATTCGACTACTCGGGTACGCGGTGGACAATATGGAGCACGAAGATCACATCCGATGCATGGGCGCACCGATTCGCAATGCTCGCGGGCAGGTCTTCGCCTCGATCAGTGTTTCGGCGCCGGCCGCGCGCATTCCGATCGACGATATGCCGGCGCTTGCAGGCGACGTGGTATCGGCGGCGAACACCATCTCCCAACGACTCGGGTGGCTCGCATCGGAAACGGAACCATACCATGCATCAATCTGAACAGAATCAGCAGAACATCTGGAACTCACCGGAGATCGTGGCCAGCTTTCGCCGCAGTCGGCCGAGCGCATCGCTGCTCGAATTCACAGAAGAGCTGGCATCCGGAGCTGAGCACACCAGGCGACTGCGTATTCTCGATATCGGCTGCGGAGCCGGCCGTAATTCGGTACCGCTTGCCCGGGCAGGGCACACCGTGTTCGGGATCGATGTGGCGAGAAGTATGATCGAGGCGGCTCACGAACACGCGGTCGAAGCGGGTGTGAGCTCCCGGTGCACCTTCCGGCCCGGACGAATGGATGCGCTGCCGCTCGATGAACCCGGTTTCGACCTGATCGTCGCCCATGGGGTGTGGAATCTCGCCGAGTCGGAGGAAACCTTCCGCGCCGCGGTAGCCGAAGCCGCTCGCCTCAGCCGCCCCGGCGCCTCGCTCTTCGTAACCACCTTCTCCCGCAATACCCTTCCGCCGGAGGCACAGCCGGTCGCCGGCACACGGTTCGTGTTCACCGACTTTAACGGCTCGCCGCAATGCTTTCTGCGGGAGCACGAGCTTCGCGAGGAGCTCGCGGAGGCCGGATTCTCAGTGGCGCCCGACCGGCCGGTCGTCGAGTTGAACCGCCCGGCCGCGTGGGAGCAGAGACACACCGTCGGTCAATCCGGGCCGTGGCGCGGACTCAACACGGCTCTCCCGCAGAGAGGGCGCCGAGTGAACGTGGCCGGGCCCAAACGCCCGGTGATCTACGAAGGGGTGTGGTACCGCGAGCGAGGGGGCTAACGCTCGGGGCGTCGCTCGCGGCCCGCTGTTCGCTACGGCGGTACCACCGACCGTGGTAACTCCCGGCCGGTGCCGGTGTGCGGGCCGGTGCCGGTCCGCAGGCCGACGCGCGGCCGTGCACCGGTACCGGCTCGCGCCTCTATCTTGTTCGGCACCGGCGGCATCCCGTACCATCTCCCCCGGAGCATATATGGCGAGAAGCAGGCAGACGAAGTATCTCTTGATCGGAGGTGGGGTAGCCGCCGCCCGCGCGGTCGGATCGATCCGGGATCTCGACCGCAACGGTGCAATCGTGCTGGTAACCGACGAACCACGGATGCCGTACGACCGCCCTCCGCTGTCGAAGGGCATTATTACCGGTGATGTGCGCGCACGCGAGATCTCATCGAATCGGAGGTTTTTCTATCTCAAGCATCGCGTTCGCATTCTGCGCCGCACGAGCGTAACAGCGTTACAACTCGAGGGCGCGGAACCGGAAGCTACCCTCTCCGACGGGGGGCGGGTCCGGTTCGAGCGAGCGCTTATCGCAACCGGCGGCCGTCCGCGCCGGCTGCGAGTGCCGGGCGCCGAGCTTTCCGGTATCCACACCCTTCGCACCGTCGCGGACGCACAATCGATTGCCGCCGAAAGCGGTGACGGCAAGGCCGCCGTCATCGTCGGTGGAGGATTTATCGGGCTGGAGCTTGCAGCGTCACTCTCACAGGTCGGTACCCGTGTAACTCTCGTCGAACCGCGCGATCACCTATGGCCACCGAGCACGCCGCCCGCGCTCAGCGAATACCTGCGCTCGTATCTCGAGTCGCTCGGCGTGACCGTGCACACCGGCATCGCCGTCGAGGCGTTTGTCGGCGAAGAGCGAGTGCGCGCCGTCCGGACAGAGGCGGTCGCCCGTGAGCAACACGCGCCGGCGGCGCGTGCGGCGGGCGGCGAGATCGCCTGCGACTTCGTCTGTGTAGCCGTGGGAATCGAGCCGAACAGCTCCCTCGCCGAATCGGCCGGCCTCGAAACCGACGACGGAATCCTCGTCGATGAGAAGGTGTGCACCAGCGATCCGCGCATCTTCGCCGCCGGCGATGTCTGCCGCTTTCGCGATCCGTTCAGCGGAGCCGCCCGCCGCGTGGAGCACCACGAAAACGCGGAGTACGGAGGCCTGCTCGCCGGAGCAAATATGGCGGAGGCGGACAGACGCTACGACTTTCTCCCAACCCTGTGGTCGGATATCGGCGCGCTCACTATTGATGTTGCCGGCGATGAAACGCGCTACGATTCCCTCGTCGAACGGGGACGGTTACCCGACATTGCCGAACCGTCGGGGCGAGCACCAACCGCCGCGACCGCATATCAGACGCGCACGCATCAAGAGCGGGCGAAAAAGGCGTCAGACGGTAACTCCGCACAATCGGGCTGGATCGCCATCGGTTTCAAGGATGGACAGCCGCTGTGCTATTTCGCTCTCGGCGCGAGGCGCGCCGATCTCTCGGCGGCGCAATTGTTGATTCGCAACCGTGCGCAAGGCGCAGAACCGGGAAACGCGCAGACGTCGCACATGCGCGAGCAGCTCGCCGACAGCAGCCGGGCACTGCCGGAGATCGCACGCGAGCTACTTCGATGATGCGATTCGGCGTATACTGGTCCCTATCTCAGTTCTTGGAGGATGATGATGAGCGAGTCACGATCGATGTTGACCGCGGCAGTCGTGGCCGTGTTCTTCACGTTGGCGGCGTGCGCTTCGTTCGACGGGATATTCCCGGCGGTTACCGGTGAAACTCCCGGCGAAGCGTTCGCGGCGGAGATGCAGATGCGGATCATCTTCCCGCTCGTTTTCTACGGGTATGGAGGTGATCCCGAACACGGCTACGAGGAGAGTATCGGTACCGTTTGGGAACAGCGCGACAGCGAAAGCGGCGATGTGGTACGATATGA
>SLIN01000061.1 GCA_007135605.1 Spirochaetales bacterium
CCCGGCATCTTCCTGCCGATCTCGGCTATGCCGATCGGGATGTTCCTCATCCGGCAATTCTTCATCAACATTCCACAGGACCTCGAAGACGCTGCGCGTATCGACGGCTGCCGCAGTATCGGCGTTCTGTTTCGCATCTTTGTGCCGATGTCACTTCCGGCCATCGGCGCGCTGGTGATCTGGGTCTTCATCTTCAGCTGGAACGAGTTCTTCTGGTCGCTGATCTCGCTGCAGCGATCGCGGATGATGACGTTGCCGATCGGATTGCGGCTGATTCTCGGAGCGCACAACATCGCCTACGGCAATCTTTTTGCCGCCTCGGTGATTGCCATGGTTCCGTCGATTCTCGTCTATGCGCTGTTGCGCCGCCACATTATCCGTGGCATCTCGATTTCGGGGGCACTGAAGTGAATACCGATTACGGCTCGATCGCCGGCGGGGTGTGGCCGACCATGCTGACCCCGATGCACGCGGATGGGAGCATCGATTACGACGGACTCGATTCGCTGGTGGAATGGTATATCGCCGCGGGAGTGTCGGGGTTGTTCGCCGTCTGCCAGTCGAGCGAGATGTTCTATCTCTCGTTATCCGAGCGAGTAACGATCGCCCAGCGGGTCGTCCGGCGGGCCGCCGGGAGGGTAGGCGTCATTGCCTCCGGTAACACCTCGGAGCGATCGGACGAGCAGGTGGAGGAGCTTTCTCGTATCGCGGAAACGGGCGTCGATGCGCTTGTTCTCGTGGTGAACCGGTACGCGGAAAAAGGGGAGGATGATGTCGCCTGGCGTTCCCGGGTGGAGCAGATTATAGAACGCCTGCCGCGCGGGATCGTGCTCGGCCTCTACGAGTGTCCGGTTCCGTACCATCGCCTGCTTTCTCTTGACTCGCTCGACTGGATCGCCACGCTCAGGCGTTTCGCGTTCCTGAAGGACACCTGCTGCAGCGCGGAGTTGCAGCGGCAGCGCAGCAGACAGCTGGCCGGAAGCGGCCTGCGGCTTTACAACGCGAACTCCGCCACGCTGCTGAGCTCGTTGCGGGCGGGATATGCCGGGTTTTCCGGTGTCATGGCGAACTTTCATCCGCGGCTGTACGTGTGGCTGTGCCGGATGTACGATCGTATACCGGAGGCCGCCGATCGGCTGCAGGATCTGCTCGGAGCGACGTCGGTATTCGAGCTGCAGCGATACCCGGTGAACGCAAAGCGCTTCCTGGTCGAGGAGGGGGTGCTCGCCTCCGCGTTCTGCCGCAAGACCGGAGACGGGGAGCTCGGCGAATCGCAGCGGTTGGAGCTGCAGCAGCTGGCGCGGATAGTGAGGCGGGAGGAGGCTTCGCTTCCGGCGGAAGGGTCGATGTAAATGGCGATGATGTTTCCGAACAGGCCGGTCGCCGCGGCGGACGCGGAAACTGCAGCGGCGGCTGTGGGGGCGTAGGCGGTCCCGAGCCGGCCGCCACGGGATTCCTGGAGGCACTTCGATGACCGAAACTGTGCGTGAGATCCGCGACGTTCCGGCGATCGTCCACTGCTCGACGCTCGCCGAATGCGCCGACGGCTCGCTTCTCTGCGTCTGGTATGAGGGGCCGTATGAGACGAGCAGTCGGACCGTGCTGCGCTGTGCTCGGCGATCTGCCGATTCCAGCGACCGGCGCGAAGCGGGCAACGCTCCGGCAGGACGTGCCGTCGGAGCCGGATTGGAGGCCCGCTGGTCGGCGCCGGAGACGATCTTCGCCCTTGACGGTGTTCCGCTCGGCAATCCGGTACTGTGGCGCGACGGCAGTGGGATGCTCCGGCTGCTCTTCGCCATGCTGCTTGCCGAATCGTGGACCGAGACGGTGCTGCTGGAGTTGCGAAGCGACGACGATGGGTTGAGCTGGGGCGCGCCGACGCTCTTTCTCGGGCGCAAGGGATTCATGCCCAAGACCAGGCCCTTGGTAATGCCGGACGGTCGGCTCATCGTACCGCTCTACCACGAGGCGAACTACTGCCCGTACGTGCTTCTGGTCGACGATCCGAGTGCGCCGTACTCGGGCACACTCGTCGCCGAGACGATGGCACGCGGGACGGTAATCCAGCCGGCGATCGTCGAACGCGCCGATGGATCGCTTTTCATGCTCGCCCGGTCGAACCGGGAAAGCGCCTGGAGCAGCGTTTCGCCGAACGGAGGACGCAGCTGGTCGATCTGCCGGCCGACCGGCATCCCGAATCCCGACAGCGCGATCGACTTGATCCGGTGCGGGGGGAGCTCCGATTTCACCGGCGAAAGCTCGAAGCTCATCGGCGCGCGCGCGCCGCTCCTTCTCACGGGGAACTTCCAGGCGACCGGTCGTAGCAGGCTCGAGGCCGCGTTTTCTACCGACGAGGGCCGCAGCTGGAACCGGCGTATCGTGCTCGCTGACGGTGGCGGCGAATACTCGTATCCGTCGGCGCTCGCTTCGCGCGACGGCGCGATCTGGGTCAGCTACACCGAAGATCGGTACCGGATTGCGGTGCGGCGGATAGAAGTAGACGATGTGCTTGCCGGGCACGCGGAAGGCGGCGGTGCGGGCGACGTGCTTTACACCGACCCCGGTGGTACCGGCGGGAACGGTGGCGCGGGCGAGGTGTCCTGCACCGACTCGAGCGGTGGGGAGGTGTCGTAGTATGTCGCCCGCTTCCGGACAAGCGCGACCGATGAGGCTCGCATTTGTCGGTGCGAGCGAATGGATGGAGCGGTATCACATCGCGTCGGCGCTGCGATTGCGCGAAGAAGGATTGCTCGAGCTTCACGGTATCTGGAACCGTACTCGGGAGAAGGCACGCCGCCTCGCCGGCGTGTACGGGATTGGGCGGGTGTATGAGCGACCGGAGGAGATTGTCGGTGACGCGAACGTCGATGGAATTGTAGTCGTCGTAAGCAGGGAAGCCGCGTATGAGATCCTCGTACGGCTGACCGCGACGCGTGCCCCGATTCTCTGCGAGAAGCCGGCAGGCGATACACCCGAACAGGCGCGCTCGCTCGGCGAGCTGTTCGACGACCGAGGGCTGGTAGGGTTCAATCGGCGATTCGCGCCGATAGTCGAACAGTTTCGTGACCGGATCGTCGGGTGCTCGGGACCGCCGTATCTCGCCGAATGCACCTTCGCCCGCCGCGACCGCCGCGATCCGCGATTCATTACGGAGAGCGGAGTACATGCGGTGGATCTTCTGCAATGGTTGCTCGGTCCGGTGCGCTCGGTTGACCCTTCGGCGATCGGAGGTGGCCCACCGGCCGAAGGTCGATCCGCCGCCGATCCGCACACGGCGCAGTCGAGAAGCGCTACCGGCGTACCACTCTCTCGCCGGGCGCTTCTGAGGTTTGAGTCGAACGTCGAGGCGTGGGTGAGTTTTCTCCCGAGGGTCGGATACGCGTCCGAGCGCTACACGGTGCACGTGCCCGATCGAACTCTGCAGCTCGACTACGGCGGAGCGTACCTCGATTCGGATCGCAGTCGCATTATGGTTCGGCGCCACATCGCCGGAAGCGAACCGCAGGTCGAGCAGATCGACGACCGGACAACCGACCCGCTCGAAAGCGGCGGATTTCTCGGCGAGTACCGCGCCTTTCTCGACCACATCGGCACCGGTAAGCCGGTTCGATCTACATTTCGTACCGCGGCCCGGTCGGTTGAGCTGAGTCATGAGATCGAACAGGCCGAGCCGCTTGCATCACCGCGGAAAGTCGACCGCAAGTGAACGCCCCGAGGCGTGAAACGTCGGCCGGCTCAGGAGTTTGTCGGACATAAAGGACATGGCGCATATTTCCGGCGCGACCTATGCAGTCGGATGTCAATGTATACGTCCGATATTCATACCGAAGTGAAGTCCGACAAACTCTTAACCGAGCCCGCCGGTGAAACCGCGACGCAGGTGGCGATTCACGAGCAGCGCAAGAATCACGATCGGGGCGACGATGGCAACCGACCATGCGGAAAGTTGACCCCAGCGTATCGCATCTTCCATACCGCCGAGGAAGCGGGTAAGTCCGACGGTCAGTGTCTGCGAGTCACGGCCCGAGAGAATGAGCGCGAACAGGTATTCGTTCCACGCGAAGATGAACGAGAGGATCGTCACCGTTGCGATTCCCGGACGAGCGCACGGTATGAGTATGCTCATGAAGGTTCTGAAGCGTGAGGCCCCGTCGATCGCCGCCGCCTCATCCAGCTCGGTCGGTATGTCGTCGAAAAACGCGCGCATGAGCCAGATCACCACCGGCAGGTTGATAATCGTGTACACGACAACCAGTGACGGTCGATGCCCGATGAGTCCGAGCTCCGACATAATGAGAAAGAGCGGGAGGGCGAAGATGATATAGGGGGCGAAGCGCACCGACAGGATCAACAGCATCAGTGTCTTCTTGAAGCGAATCCGCAGGCGCGAAAGGCCGTACGCTGCGGGAACGCCGACGATAATCGTCAGCAGCACCGAACCACCGCTGATCACCACGCTGTTCTCGAAAAAGAAGACGAATCGGTCGCGGATTACGGTCAGGTAGTTGGCGATCGTCGGCTCGAAAATGATTACCGGAGGAAGGCGCATGACGTCGGCAGGCAGCTTGAACGAGCCGAGGAAGACCCAGAACAGCGGGAAGAGGGCGGCGACCAGTGTCGCCACGACCAACAGCGCATGGCCGGCGGTTATGAGAGAGCGCTCTACTCGTGGAGCGATGAAGCGCGTCCGTTGGACTGAACGTACCTGTTCGCTCATGACACAGCCTCCCGGCGGCGGTAGTTATACATCATGAGTGCAAGGCAGATGAGCGCGACCACGAGCGCCATGACAACCGAGCCGGCGTTCGCGTAGCCGACATCGAAGCTGCGCAGGGCGCGATTGTAGACCCATACGCTCATGACCTCGGTGTACCGCGCAGGCCCACCGCGAGTCGTCACGTAAATCGTATCGAACATCCGGTAGTCGATCGTGATTCGGAAGATAAGCGCGAAGATGAGCGTATCGCGCATCATCGGAATCACGAGTCGGAATATGCGCTGGAAATACCCGGCACCGTCGATCTTGGCGGCGTCGAACGGCTCGCGCGGCAGGCTTTCCATCGCCGCGTCACAGACGAGGAACACGAACGGCGTCATGAACCAGATCTGGATGATGCAGATAGCGTAGAAGGCCATCGGCCACGACGCCACCCAGACCGGCGTCGGAAGTCCGAGCGTACCCAGAATCCAGTTAAAGAGCCCGCGGTCGGCATCGTAGAAGAACACGCGATACATCGTCGCCGATACGACCGGCGTCATGATCAGTGGGATCGTCAGTAGTGCCCTGACGAGATTCCGTCCGGGGAAGGTGCGCCGCATCATCAGTGCGAGCACAAAGCCCCCGACCATCGAGACCCCGACCGAGACCGCTGTATACAGCAGTGTAACGCGGAGGCTGTAGATAAACCGCGGGTCTCCGAAGAGGCGAATGTAGTTCGCAAGCCCGATGAACTCCCGCTGTGCGGCCCGGTGCAGGTGCCAGTTCGTCGTACTCGTGGCGAGCGCTACCGCGAGGGGTAGCGCCGCCACGATAAGCAGCACGAACATTGCCGGTCCGATGTATGCGAGTGCCGCTTTCGTATCACGTGCCATAGTCAGTGATTATGACTCCTTATCAGCGAAACCGCGCAAGCAGATCGTCGATCTGATCGTGCGCCCATTCGACACCTTCTTCCGGCGAAATGTCGCCGAGCGCGACACTGTGCCACATCTCCGAGATGACCTCGAAGATCTCGTGTGAGTTCGGCAGCGTCGGACGCTGGCGGGCTATGTGCTCGAGCGAGTAGTTGGCGACCGGGAAGAAGTCTTCCGCCCACGGGAACTCCTCGTACACGCGCGGGTGCTCGTAGATCTCCGGCCTGGTTGCGCCGCCGCCGTCGAGATACCATGCGAGCGCGCGCTCGGTATCGCCGAACATCCAGTTCAGGTACTCGAATGCCACTTCAGGGGCACGAGAGTCGGCGGTAATCGCGACTCCGCCGCCGCCGAGGATCGCATAGCCGTGATCGAGGCCCGAATCGGGATGGTACGGCACCGGTGCGTAGCCGACATTGCCGGCTACATCGGCGGTATCCGGGTCGTTCGAATCAATGCCCATGTGGAACCAGCCGATCGTCATTGCTGCGTTTCCTTCCCAGAACCACGGGAGGTGATCGCCGTAATCGTAACCGAGCACACCCGCAGGCTGCGTATCCTGCAGGGCGTGCAGGAACTCGACCGCCTCTACGACCTCGGGACTGTCGAGCGTCGCGTTGTAGTTCTCATCGTAGTACGCACCGCCGAAGGTCCACACCCACGGCAGGACGTGCAGGTTGCCGTACGCAATGCCGGTCTGCGGATAGACGAAGCCGTACATGTCGTCGCGCGTGAAGAACGTCGCCACGTCGAGAAACTCCTGCGTGGTGAACGGATCGTCGACCGACGGAATCGGCAGCTCGTAGCCGTACTCCGACTCGAATGCGGCCCGTTCATCGGGATCGTTAAAGAGATCCTCCCGGTACAGCAGTATACTCGTGTCGGCGAGATACGGGAAACCCCAGATTTCCTCACCGTCTTCGTAGCGGTTTATCTCGATCGCCGCCGGCAGAAAGTCCTCCCGCTGGAAGCCGTGCTCGTCCATGATATCACGGAGATCGAGAATGTGGCCTCCGTCGACGAGCTCACCGAGAAAGCCCGGCGATGAATAGATGATGTCGAAGTAGCCCGATCCCGCGGCGAACTCGAGCATCATCCGGTCGCGCAACGCGTCGAACGCATGCTGTTCGATGTTCACCGTTACACCGGTTTCCGCTTCGAAGTCGTCCAGGAACGGGAACAGAGCATCGGAAATGCCCCGAGCAAGCAATCCGACGTTCAGCTCCTCTACTTCCGGCTCTTCGGCCGCTCCTCCGGCGAAGAGCATTGGGGTCAGTAGCAGCAGAAATGCCACTACAACAGACAAAACACGTATCGTACGCATGATACCTTACCTCCTTCCGGATTGTTCTCCGTACGATTCCATTACTCCGTCCGGCTCGCGTTATACGCCGCGAGCGCGTCGTGAAGTATTACCGTTTTCACTTCGGTCATCTCGAGTAGCGTGTCGTGGATGCTCTCCGCCCCGTGTCCGGTGAGTTTCCGTCCGCCGAACGGGAGGTTCTCCACGCGTACCGCAGACGACCAGTTTACGATCACCCCGCCGCACTCAAGTCGGTGTGCGACATTCATCGCGGTTGAGATGTCGTTGGTGAAGACCGCGCCCTGCAGGCCGTAATCACTGTCGTTCGCCATCTCGATCGCCTCATCGATCGTGTCGAATGGCACGATCGGGATCACCGGTCCGAATGTCTCCTCGGTGAGCACAAGCGAGTCGGCTGTAACGCCGGTCATCACCGTCGGATCTACAAACGTTCCGGTTCGCGTGCCGCCGGCGCGGACGGTTGCACCCCGCTTGACCGCATCCTGAATGGCGGCTTCGACCGTTTTCGCCGCGTCCTCATTAATCAACGGACCCACGTCGGTCTCTTCGAGCAGCGGATCGCCGACTTTCAGCTCGCGGGTCTTGCGCGCCAGGACATCCGCGAAGCGTTCGGCCACCGACGCGTGCGCGTAAACGCGCTTCACCGCGCAGCAGATCTGGCCGTTCCCCCGTGCAAGTCGCCCGGCGATAACCGCTTCGGCTGCCCGGTCGAGGTCGGCATCCTCGCAGATGATGCACGGGTCGTTCCCACCGAGCTCGAGAAGCACCTTTTTCAGCGACTTCGACGCCCGTTTCGATATGTCCTGGCCGACCCGCGTACTGCCGGTAAGGGTGATCAGGTCGATGTGCTCGCTGTCGGCGAGCACCGTTCCGATCTCCGAACCCGCGCCGGTTACCATCTGATGGCCGCCACGCGGCAGGCCCGCCTCTTCGATCATCTGCGCGATTTTCAAGAGCGTCAGCGGGCAGTCGTTCGGCGGTTTTACGACCGTCGCGTTACCTCCGGCGATCGCCGGCGCCGCCTTATGCGCGTAGAGCTCGACCGGGTAGTTAAACGGGACGATCGCCCCGACCACGCCGACCGGCTCACGGATCGTCATCGCGAAGTGGTTTTCCATGCCCGGTACGTTGTCGAGGGGGGAGGTGCGGCCGAACAGGCGCTTCGCCTCTTCACCGAATCCGCGGAAAATCCTCGCGGCGGCGAACACCTCTTCCCGAGTCTGATTCACCGGTTTGCCGTTCTCCCGCGCGAGCAGCGGCGCGAGCTCCTCGCATTCCCGCTCCATGCGCGCGGCAACGTCGATGAGCACCCGCGCGCGGGCGTGTGCCGGGAATGCGCGCATTCTGCGCTTCGCCGCAACCGCGGCTTCGATCGCCTTTTCGGCGTCCGCGGCCGCTCCCTCCGGAACGGTATCGATCGTTGTGCCGTCCGCCGGAGCGAGTACATCCCGGGTTTTGCCCGATACGGCGTCAACCCACTTACTGTCTATAAGCATTTTCATGGCTGCCTCCTTGCGGCTATTGCACACCTCGGCTCGTCGTTCACTATTCGTACACTTATTACTATATTTGTATTCTGGGGCGAGATTGAGGTGTTGTCAACAATTTCCACCCCGGTCGAGGCGAGAAATGCGCCGGTGCGGCATCCCGGGCGGTATGTCAGCCGGCTCGGGACGGCGCTCGAAGCTGTCTATCACCCGAGGTGGAGGCGCCACCGTGGCGACGGGGAGTAGACCGCCTGGCTTCCGAGTGACGCAGCGGCGGGCCGGGGGAGGAGAAACCGGGATATCGATCGTGACGGGTGTGAGGTATCAGCTCCAGGGCAGCCCGCCGAGGCGGCGGGACAACTCGTTCGCCGCTTCGATCATCGGATCGCGGAGCTTGAGAAGATAGGATCGCGAAAAACGGGAATCGGGACCGGAAATGCTGATGCCGCCGTTCACCTGTCCACCGCCGGAGAATACCGGTACGGCGATACAGCGCATATTCGAGGCGAATTCCTTCTCGTCGAGGGCATAACGCTGTGCGCGTACTTTTTCGAGCTCGGCGCGCAGGTTGTCGGGATCCACGATAGTCCGTTCGGTTTTCCTGGGAAGTCCGTGCTCGACGAAGCGCTCGAGAAACTCGTCGCTCTGATAGGCGAGAAGGACCTTTCCGATCGATGTGCAGTTGAGCGGAGACCGGTCGCCGATCTGGAAGTCTACGCTTACCAGCTGCGTCCCTTTTACCCGATAGACGAGCACCGCCTCGAAACCGTCCAGGACCGAATAGTGTAAGGTCTCGCCGGTCAGCGTCATGATTCGTCTCAGCGTGTCCTGTACGAGTTTCGAGATCTCATTCTCGGCGAGAAGGTTCCGGCTGAGCGACACGACTTTGTAACTGAGCGTATAGCGCTTCGAGGCATCGTCGCGAACGACGTAGCCGGCCTCGTCGAGCGTCACGAGCATGCGGTAGGCGGTAATCCGCTCCTCCTCGAGCCGTTCGGCTACATGCGCGACGCTTACCGGCTCGTTTGACTCGGCGACTACCTCCAGTGCACGCAACGCCTTCAACGCCGTTGAGCTCGATGCCTGCTTTCGGTTGACCGTGTTCATTCCCACTACTCCGGTCCTTATAGTTTTCAATATTTGTCAGCTCGATCACTATTTGTCAAGCTCGTCCGCCCCTCGTGTCGGCTTTTCGGAATGAGAACGCCTACTTGTCCTGTCCCCATCCGCTATCGTACCGTTGGCGCGGAGCGAACATGGCAAGAATTCGCATTATCGAACCGGCGGAAGCCGATAACGAGCTCAAACAGATCTACGATTCACTGATTTCCTCACGCGGGAAGCTCGCGGAGGTGCACAAGCTCCAGAGCTTGAATCCGCCGACAATACCTGCTCACATGGATCTCTATACGAAGATCATGTTCTCGCGGTCGCCCCTCTCGAGAGCCGAGCGTGAGATGATGGCAGTCGTCGTCTCGGTGACCAATGGCTGCGAATACTGCCGCGGACACCATCTCGAGGCGCTGAAACACTTCTGGCCGGAGTACGAGGCAATGGCCATAGCGCGTCTCGACGCGTACGCCGCCGGTCTCGACGATCGACTGAAAGCGCTGTTCGAGTATGCACGTGGATTGACCGACGATCCCCGGAAGGCGTCGGCCGACGATTATTGGGTCGACCATCTGCGAGCCGTCGGCCTCGATGACCGCGGAATTCTCGATGCCACGCTCGTTATCTCCTACTTCAATTTCGTGAATCGGATGGTCATGGGGCTCGGCGTCGAGTTAGAAGCCGACCCCGGCGGATACCGCTACGAAAGCGCGTCCGGGTGATTTCGGCATGATCGTGGTAATCGGACAGAACAGTACCTGGCAGAAGACGTATTTCTTCGACACGCTCGACGTCGGTGCGGTCAATCGGGTCGGTGAGCTCTACGAATCGCCGGCGGGTAAAGGAAGCAACGTCAGCCGGGTGCTCGCACTGTACGGTATCGAACATAAGCTCCTCGCGTACGTCGGCGGCGGTACCGGCGCACGCTTCGCCGACGGGTGCCGGGCTGACGGAGTCGATGCCGATTTCGTCGAAATCGCCGGTGAGTCGCGAATGGCAGTCACACTCATCGAGTCTTCCGGGCGAATGACGGAGCTGGTCGAGCCTGCCCCACCGATAACAGAGGCCGAACGGGCGGAGTACCATCGGCGATTTCACCGGCATATTGCGTCGGCGTCGTTCCTCTCGGTTTCCGGTACTGCCATGGTGGGCGAAGATCCCGATTGTTACCTCGAGTTCACCCGGAGCGCGCGCGAGCGAGAGGTGATCGTAATCGTCGACAGCTACCGCGACCACGGCCGCCGCGCCCTCAAAGCGCAACCGGAGATTCTCAAGATTAACGAGCACGAGCTCGGTGAGCTCTCCGGATGTGCGGTCGGTACTCCCGCCGAGCGCCGGCGGGCGTGCGATGGGCTCTCCGAGCGCTTCGGCATTCGATGGAGCGTGATCACCCGTGGAAGCGAGCCGACCGAGGCGACGAACGGGCGGATTTCGCTGGTCGTTCGCCCTCCTGCGGTCAAAGCCGTGAATCCGATCGGAAGCGGTGATTCGGTTACATCCGGCATCCTCTCGGTGCTCGCTTCCGCCGACCATACCGACGGGCCGGGAGGCGATCGACGGAAACTGCTCGACGATGATGACCTCTTCGCGCGCGCGGTGGTCGAAGGGGTGGCGGCCGGCACGGCGAACTGTCTCGACTGGAAGCCGGGGCGTATCGAGCGCGCCGCACTCGATCGAATTCGCGGTGAAACGACCGCCGAGATCGTATAGCAGACAGCCACGCGTGCGTTCTCCGGCGGTCCGCTGTCCGGTGCTCGTGAAGGGCGAGTCCGCAAAATAGGCCTTGCGCCCGGGGGGGGGCCGTGCGCGCTATGAGTACATCATGCCATACCGGCAAGTATGCCTTGCGCCCGCGGCCGGGCCTCCGGCACAATGGTACGCGAACGGGAGGTTGGTATGCTGATCGATAACCTCACCGACAACGATCTCCGGTTGCTTGCCAGGTATGCAGGCGACGAACCGGTGGATGCGAGACGCCTGCGTGGCGATCGCGCGGTCGTTCAACGTCGGATTCGCGACCGCCGGTTCTCCGACCGGCTGCTCGACGATCGCGACGAGGTGCTCGCCGTCTCCCCCTATCTGTTTTTTCTGACGATGCTGATACGTGAGCGTGAAGACCTCGCGGATCGCGCCTGGTCGTACGAGCTTGCGACATCGCGCATGTCCATAATCTTCGATACACCGCAGCTGATTGCGCTGCTCGACGACGAAGAGCTTCTCGACTATCTCGCACTGATGCTCGCCTCGTTTATCCGCGTCAATCAGTACAGTCGGCTCATGGAAGTGCATCGCGGGGTGTTTCGCAGAATGCGGTTGAACACGCTCGATATCGATTCGATGCTCGAGTACAGCCGCTATGTCGGTGAGAGCGAGCGGTTCACCCTCTACAAGCGGGTTGCCGACGTCTGCCTCTTTATGAACGGGATTTACGGCGAGCGGCTGCGATTCGATCGGGTGACGGGTCGTCACTTTCGCGCGCCGACTCGCGGTCGGGCGAGCGCGAAGGATTACCGTGAGTGCGGCCGGCACTACTATCGGGAGGCCGCCCGCCTCGCCGAACGCCGGGAAATCGAAGACCGCGATGTGCTGCTCGGGCTCGCGCATTCCTTCGAGCTGGCAACGCGATCGCTCGGTTTTCTCTCCGATCATTATCTCGCTACGTTGCGGACGCGGGGCTTCTCGCTGTAGCGGGTGTCGTTTGCGGGCCACCTCGCGGGTTGGCGGGTGTTGGACACACAAGCGGTGCGGGCGGCCGTCGCCGGCCCCCTCATTGCGCCGGCGTCAGGCGGACGAGCGGCGCGCTGTTCGCATCGACCAGAACATAGATATACCCGCTCTCCGGATGGACCCGCACGTCGCGGATCCGCCGGCCGCGCCCTTCGAGCAGGCGGTGCTCGGCGACGATCGTCTCTCCGTCCATCTCGAAGCGCGCCAGGTACCGGTCGGCGAGGTTGCCCATCAGCATGTCGCCTTCCCAGCCGGCAAACGGATCGCCGCGGTAGAACGCCATACCCGACGGAGGAAAGCCGCCATCGGCGCCTTCCTCCCACCAGTGAACCGGGTCGACCGTGTTCGGGTCTTCGGGCGGGAGCACACCGATCTCCGAGCCGTCGCGATAGTCGCGGCCGTAGGTCGCGATCGGCCAGCCGTAGTTCGCGCCTGCCGCCGCACCACCGGTGATATCGAGCACGTTGATCTCGTCTCCGTCCTGCTCCCCGTGCTCGTTCTGCCAGATGCGACCGGTAACGGGGTGAACGGCCATGCCCTGATGGTTGCGGTGGCCGTAGGTATAGATCGCGTCGAGGGCGTCCGCATCTCCGACGAACGGGTTGTCCCCGGGGATACTGCCGTCGTCGTTCAGGCGAATCGTCTTGCCGTGGTAGCTCTGCAGATCCTGAGAAGGATGGTTTTCCTGGAGATGGTGCGGCGCCTGCCGGTCTCCGGAGGTTACATAGAGATATCCGTCGCCGTCGAACACCATGCGCCCGCCGTAGTGGTTTCCTCGGTCGTACGGCGTTGCGACGAACAGTTCCTCGAAATCGGTCAGCGCGTCGGCGCCGCTGTTCAACCGGCCCCGGCCGACGGCGAGCGCGTAGGCACCTTCGCCGGAGGTCACATAGGTCAGGTAGACCCGGCGATTCTCCTCGAAATCGGGGTGCAGGGCGACGTCGAGCAGACCGGCGCGACCGGGCGCGGCGATCTCGGGGAGGCCCGCAACACGACTCGAGTCGCCGGAGGAAAGATCGACGAGGTTGAGGTGGCCGGGGCGCTCGGTCACGAGCGCGAAGTCGCCGTCACCGGGCAGGAAAGCGAGCGACCACGGTCGGTTCAGACCGTCGACCACGATTGCGGCTTCGACCTCGTAGTCGGCGGGGCTGTTTTCGTCCTCCGCGCCGCCGCCGCTCGATGGCTCCTCAGCGACCGGCTCGCCGGTGTCGGGCGGTTCCTCTACCGTAACGGTATCGGTTTCGCACGCTGCGAGAAGCGCTGCGCCGGCCAGTAATGCGACGAGGGCAGGTGGGGTAAATCGGTGACAGTTCATTGTTTCCTCCCGGAAGAACCGTGTTTGGTGAGTCGTTGCGTTACAGGGTAGAAAGAGCGGTTGCCGACGTCAACTGAGCTCGGCCGATCGAAGGCCGCCGGCGGGCGGCCGCACCGCAGTCGCGATCAGCCGATATGCACCGAGAACGCGATAAGCCATTGCGCGGCGTAATAGGTAGACATGACGATCGCGGGTGAGTATCGAAACGGTGCGCGAAACTGCTCGACGGCGAGCACCGAATCGGAGAGGAGAAAGAGAACACCGCCGGCGAACGCGGCAAGTGTGCGCGGGTCGGGTATCGACAGGAATTGGTCGGAGGCCGCCCAGATCATCACCACCAATACCGCCGTGTAGGCGGATGCCGGCAAACGATACGCGCCCATGTCGTTCCACAGAAACCACATAAGCGCGATCCCGTACAGCGCGCCGACGGCGGGCACCACGAAGCGCGCCGGTGCGCCGGCTTCCGAGATGAAGGCGGCGATATACGCGAGATGGGCGAGGAAGAAAGCGACCATTCCGGCGAGCAGGCGTCGCTCGGGGCGTACGAGAAAGAGGTCGCCTGCAAGCGACAGCGCGAGCCCCGCGACGACCAGCGCCCGGTAGACCGGCGACACGGCGGCGGTCGGCCAAAGTGCGAATACGAGGATTACCGTCGTGCCGAGCGCCTTGGTCACATACGTGCCGGCGATTGAGCGACCGCGCGATGTCCACCGTATGTGGGACACCGCGCAGAGAATCACGATCAGCGCGAAAACTATCGGGGTCATATGGGAGTGCCATTGTGCCACGGGATTGTGCCGGAATCGAGTGCGCGGAACCGGAAGCGCGAAATAAAGGGCCCGGCGCGGATCAAGACCTCACGGCGTGAGTCGTGAGGTCACGGCGCGAATCGAAAGGTCGCGGCGCGCTGGGCGCTTCTCACGGCCGGCGATTTCGTGCCTATACTGGCAGCCATGCCGAATGCAATCGTCGCCCAGTCCGGCGGCCCGTCGCCGGTGATCAACGCCTCGCTGCAGGGAATTATCGATGCTCGCGACAGCTTCCCCGGCCGCATCGATACGCTGTATGCGGCCAGTCACGGCGTGGAGGGGATTCTGACCGAGGAGCTGATCGATCTCGATCGCGTACCGGCCGAGGAGAAGCGGCGGTTGCGCCAGACGCCGTCGGCCGGCGCGATCGGAACGTGCCGCTACAAGCTGTGGGAGGATCAGCAGGAAGACTTCCACCGGATTGTCGATGTTTTCGCCGCCCACGATATCCGCTACTTCTTCTACATCGGGGGAAACGACTCGATGGACACCGCCGAGAAGGTTGCCGCGCTTGCCGCCGAGCGCGGCGTGGAGACGATTGTCACCGGCGTACCGAAAACGATCGACAACGATCTCGGCGACAGCGACTTCCGGCTGATCGATCACACCCCCGGCTACGGCAGCGCCGCGCGCTACTGGGCGTACATCACCCAGATTCTCGACGAGGAGAATCGCGGCATGCACACCTCCGAGGCGGTGAGCGTTATCCAGGCAATGGGGCGCAACGCCGGCTTCATCCCCGCCGCCGCGCGGCTCGCAGACCCGCAACGGACCATCCCCCTGCAGCTCTATCTGGCCGAGAGCAATCATACACTCGAGAGCCTGACCGATAACGTCGCCGACCGGCTGCGCCGCGACGGGCGCTGCATCGTCGTTGTCAGCGAGGGCTTCGATGTCGGCAGCCTCGGCGAGGCGCACGACAGGTTCGGCCACATCGAGTACGGGGCGAGCCGGACGACCGTCGCGCAAGTCATCATCAACCATCTCAACGAAGTGGGACTTCCGGTGAACGGCAGCGCCACCGCGCAGGTGCCGGGCGTGCTGCAGCGCTCTACGTCGATCTTCACCTCGCCGGTCGATATCGAGGAGGCCTACCAGGCCGGGAGTAAAGCGGTAGAAATCGCGATGGGAGGAGAGAGCGGCTACATGGCGACCATTCTGCGTCGCGACCGGGCGGCCGGATACGAGGTGTACTACGATAAGGTGCCGCTCGGCGAGGTGGCTCGCAGCGCGCGCGTGCTTCCGGCATCGTGGATCAGCGCGGACGAGCTCGACGTGACCGACGACTTCGTTCGCTACGCACGGCCGCTGATCGGCGACGGTTGGCCGGGGACGCCGCTGCTCGACGGCGTGCAGCGCTTCGCCCGGATCGAGCCGGTTACCGTAGAGAAACGGCTACCGGAGTACGTGCCGCAGTCACTGAGACGGTAGAGTGCGCGGCGGCGCGTTCATCCCCACGGAGATCGTCCCCACGGAGATCATCTCCACGCAGAACAGGAGCGTGCTATACCGAAGATTTCGCTGATCGGCGCCGGCAGCGCCGTCTTCTCGGTTGCCTTCATCAAGGATATCTGTCTGATGCCCGGTCTGCGGGAGAGTACCATCTGCCTGATGGACATTGACGCCGAACGTCTGGAGGCTGCGTACACTCTGTGCGATCGGTTCGCCCGCGAGGCGGGAGCGACGTTACGGATCGAGAAAACCACCGACCGCGCCGCGGCGCTGAGCGGCGCGGATGTCGTGATAAACACCGCACTCGCGGCGGGGCATGCGCGTCTGCGAGACGGGTGGGCGATTGCCGGAAAATATGGGTATCGCTTCGGCGGTAGTCTGCACATTGTCCATGACGAGGCATTCTGGATCAACTTCTACCAACTCCGACTAATCGAATCGATCCAGCGCGATATCATCGAGCTTTGCCCGGAGGCGTGGCACGTCCTGGTCGCGAACCCGGTTCAGGCGGCGGTCACGTACCTGACGCGGAAATACCACGGCGTGAGACTCGTCGGAATGTGCCACGGTTTCAGCGGCGTGTACCATCTTGCGCAAGTACTCGGTCTTGAGGCCGGGTACCTTACGTTTGAGCTTCCCGGAGTGAATCACTTTCTGTGGCTCACGAAGTTCGGTTACAAGGGAGAGAATGCGTTCCCCTTGCTCGATCGATGGATAGCAGAAGATGCTCCGGCATATTGGCAAACGAGCGGCATGAGCGATCATCTCGGACCGAAGTCCGTCGATCTTTACCGGCGCTTCGGAGCATTCCCGATTGGAGATACATGCACACCCGGCGGCGGGTCGTGGGGCTTCTGGTACCATGACTCACCGGAGACTGAACGGAGGTGGCAGGAAGATCCCGCAGCGTGGTACACGAATCACTTCGCCTCCGGAGCGGGAACGATCACACGCCTGAGAGCGCTCCGGGAGGATCGGTCGCAACGAGTCTCCGACGTCTTCGCAGCAACGCCCTCTAACGAAATGACTATCCCATTGGTGGATAGCCTGTTGAACGGAACCGAACGGGAAATCATCGTCAACATTCCAAACGCCGGGTCTCTGGTCCCGGGTGTTCCCACGGATTACCAGGTAGAAGTGCCCGCCCGGATCGACCGCCGAGGCATCGAGGGAATTCCAACCGGCGGGCTCCCCGCGCCGATTACCGCGTATTTGCTCCGCGACCGGGTTGCACGCGTCGAGATGGAGCTCGCTGCGTTTGCGTCCGGCTCTAAAGAGGCGTTGCTTCAACTGATTATGATGGACCCCTGGACGCAATCGGAGACTCAGGCGGCTCGATTCCTCCAGGAAATACTGGCCATCCCGTACCACAGCGAGATGGCCAAGCACTACCGGTGAATCGTGGTACGGCGGTCAGCCGCTACCGGATTTGTGATGAGTCGAGTATTTCGCTACGTCTGCGGCTTGCTACGCCGACGTTCGCCGGCCGCCGAACCCGTACGTCCAGCGGCTGGTCTGATACTGGTCTTCGCGTTTCACAGAGTCGATCAGTCGATCGATGCGTTGGCGGCGGGCCGAGTCACTCCGGGTCTTCCCTATCCACTGAAGGTTCCGCCTCTGCTCGGTGACCGGCCGCTGTTCGAACATCTGCCGCACTCCGGCTTCGTGCAGACGTTGCCGTACGTCATGGGGAATGGTAACGTCGGACCGGCCGAAAAACTGGAAAATGCGCATAATGCCTGCTCCTGCATCGAACTGGTATGATCTCTCTTATCGACAAGAATAGCACACTTCGTCACATGTTCCAAGGTATCTCGATATAAATCGCTATATTATAGATATTTATATTGTACTCCAAATATTTCTGCTCCGATAGTTCAGTTCGGGACGAATATCGAACCGTTCGACCGAGAGCTGTGAGGCGCGTACCATGTCCGTATGGATGAAATAGTGACGGTCGATGAGAGGTTTCGCGCGCTCGCGCTACCGAACGCGTGGCTGGAGAAGTTGTGCGGTGGAATGATGTGGACTGAGGGTCCGGTCTATTTCGCCGATCACGATCTGCTTCTGTGGAGCGATATTCCGGCGAATCGCATGATGCGGCTTGCCGGCAACTCGGTGACCGTCTTCCGATCGCCGGCGAACTACAGCAACGGGAACACCCGCGACCCGCAGGGGCGTCTGGTGAGCTGCGAACACGGGCCCCGGCGGGTGACCCGGACAGAGATCGACGGTACGATCACCGTGATCGCCGACAGCTATCGAGGACGGCGCCTGAACTCACCGAACGATGTCGTAGTCAAATCGGATGGAACGGTCTGGTTCACCGACCCCGACTACGGGATTCTGAGCGACTATGAAGGTTTTCGTGCCGAGCGGGAGCAGGACGGATGTCATGTTTACCGTGTCGATCCGGTATCGGGCACGGTCGAGATAGCGGCGGACGATTTCGCCCGACCGAACGGGCTCTGTTTCTCGCCCGATGAGTCGGTGCTGTACGTCTCGGATACCTCCGCGTCGCACGACCGGAACGGGAATCACCACATTCGGGCGTTCGATGTCGACGGTCGCGGACGGTTGCACAAATCCCGCGTGTTCGCCGAAGTCGAACCGGGGCTCCCCGACGGATTTCGAGCCGATGAGCACGGCAATATCTGGACCAGCTGTGGGGAGGGTGTTCACTGTTATTCTCGCGGCGGGGAGTTTCTCGGAAAGGTGCTTGTCCCCGAAGTCGTCTCGAATCTCACCTTCGGAGGACCACGACGAAACCGGCTCTTCATTACCGCCTCGACGTCGCTCTACTCGTTATATGTCGCCGTCCGCGGGGCGACTCAATAAGATTTCAACTCAACTGATTGGATTACCGATGGTTGGGGGTCGAAAGACTTGAACCGCAAATGAAACCACGTTATGCTTCCGTCCATATCTTACAAGTTCACACGAAGGAGGACTCTGTGAATCGAATTGTTACAGCTACGCTACTTGTGTTTCTCCTGCCGGTTGCGGGTGTCTTTGCTGCCGGCGAGGCGGAAGATGCGGCCGGCGACGTCGAGTTGGTGTACGTAGAGTGGGCGGACGCGATTGCAACAACGTATGTTGCCCAAGTCGTTCTGGAAGAAATGGGGTACAACGTGGAACTGGTTTCGGTCAGCGCCGCCGCGATGTGGGAAGGCGTTGCCTCCGGGGATGCTGAGGGAATGCTCGCAGCGTGGCTGCCCGGCACCCATGGCGAATATCTCGAGCAGACCGAAGACAGGGTGGATGTGCTGAGTCCAACCGTGGAAGGAGCACGCATCGGGCTGATGGTACCAACCTATGTGGAAGCCGACAGCATTTCAGATTTGAACGATTATGCCGACGAGTTCGGTGGTGAGATTATCGGGATCGATCCGGGCGCCGGCATTATGGCTGCTGCCGAAAACGCGATCGATGCGTACGGTCTCAACTACGAGCTGATCGAAGGCAGTGACGCCACTATGACCGCAAGCCTTGATGCCGCCTATGGCAACGACGAGTGGATCGTGCTCACCGGCTGGACACCACACTGGAAAGAGGCTGCCTACGAGTTGAAGTATCTCGATGATCCCGAGGGATCGTTCGGTGGCGAAGAGGTCGTCGCCGCGGTTGCGCGCGAAGGACTGGCCGAGGAGATGCCGGAGGTGCACGCATTCCTGGATAACTTCTACTGGACCATCGACGAGCTTGGTGAGATCCTGCTGTGGAACGAAGAGGACGGTGCCGAACCGCGTGAAACCGCCGAGCGCTGGGTCTCGGAGAACCGCGATATCGTCGAGTCGTGGATTCCCTGATCCGGATGCAAAGAGCTGACGTACGGCCGCGCCCCCGGGGCGCGGTCTTTTCGCCGTTTTCAACCTGGCGATTCGTCGCACGGTACTGATAGGCAACGGCGTATGCACGAGCTGCCGCATCGCGCCTATGGCGCTACCGGCCGGTAGCCACCTCACCGGCGGCGCGGATGATTAGCGGTTCGCTGTCCGGAGTCACTTCGACAACCAGATCACTCCCGCTCGGAAGATCGGCCGCGAGTCCCCCGACGAGCTCGATCGGGATCGCACCTACCTCGTCGCGTGCCGAGAGGCGCAGCGTCAGCGGGATATCGACGCGATTCGCTCGCTTATCCCCGGAGATGGCCACCGAAACCTCGTGCTCATCGAGCGCTTCGAGCTCAACCTCCGCACTCTCACGGTGTCTGATGTAGGCGGCGACCTCACCGAACGGAGCGATCCATATGTCCCGGCTTTGCAGCCCTTCTATAATTGCGGCCAGGTCGATCGGCCTGATCGGCTGCCAACCGATGCGCGGCCGGCCGAGCGAGCCGTCGTCGATGCCGTGCAAGGTCACGACAGCCCATCCACCGTCGGCATAGAGCGCTTCGGCGAGCTCGATCCATTCCTCCGGTGGATCGACCGGCCGTACTCCGATCGCATTTACGTTGTATAGATCCGGCGGTGCCGCGCTCGATGGATTCGTCTCATGAATTGAGCGGAACTGGTCGGGAATTGCCGCCCCTCCTCGCGCGGCGATGTATACATCTTCGGCGATCGTTCGGGCTTCGCCGGTGCTGCGAAAGTAGGGCCACGACATCGAAACCACATCGACATCGGGCAGCTTCTCCTCGATTCTGCGGCGCGATTCCGTCAGCTCGTACTCGGCATCGGCGCCGGAACGGCTCAAATCGGCGTGGGTTGCCCCGTGTCCCCCGATCTCGTGACCGGCTTCGGCGAGCTCGGCCGCCTCGTCCCACGACACGAGCCGGCGAATCGTACCGCCGTCGTCCCATACACCGCGATCTATCAGGTGGCTTATAATGAAGAATGTTCCGCGAACGCCGTACTCCTCGAGTACCGGAGCTCCGAGCGCGTACTGATCCCACGTCCCGTCGTCGAAGGTTATGCTCGCTGCACCGCCGGCAAACCCGCGCCACGTGGCGATCTCCACTTCGAGCGAGTCCTTGAGGGTGGGAGGGGCCGGTTCGGGCTCCGGCTCCGGGTGGGGGATCGGCTCCGGCTCCACGGCGACCTCCGGTGGTTCCTCGCGCGCCTGCATGGCCGCACACGCGATCACGAATACCGCTATGAGAGCGCAGAGCCCTACAATCTTGAGATTAGCCGGGCAGCGATACGCGTGGAATTTCCGGAATAAAACACCCACCGCTTATACCGTATGCGCGGTTACTACGGCTGTCAAATAATGTGAACGAAAAGCTTATCGCCGGTGTCCGTGCTACGCGCGCATTCGCGTGCCGCGACGTACCAACTGAAGCCCGACTCCGAACGGATCGCGCAGCATAATCATCGAATCGTCGCCGACTTCCTTATACGCCTCGGCTACCGTTGCGCCGGCGGCTACGAGCTGTTCCGCGGCAGTGCGTGGATCGTCGACCTCGAAGGCTATATGCAATGCGAGCGGTTCGGTGGCCGGGAAGTCGATACGCCCGGCGTTCTCGTTATTGTACAACTCGAAAACCACCGTACCGCCGGCGTCGGCGAGAAACGCCATACCCCCGGGAATCTCGCGCACGACGTGAAGTCCGAGATGTTCGACGTACCACGCGACCGCCGAGTCACGGTCGGGGACATTCAGAGCGACGTGTTCGAACGCGGCCTCGATCATGGCCTCATCTCATCGCATTGATTCTTGTAGCTCGTCAAGTCCTCTCGAGCCGGGGTGCAGGCGTTCGTACGGAACATCTGCGAGCGGCGTTGAGCTTGTCCCGGCCAGCTGGTGCATTTCCGGCCGGTCGGCGTGACGATGGAGCAGGCCGGTGAGAACCTCTCCGCGCTGGTAGCCGCGTTGAATACACTCGTGGGCGGCGACCGCGTCCGACGGATCGAAGTCTTCGGTGCTCACCTGCCGGGCGTGGTCGCGCGTGTACTTGTAGCTCTTCGTCGAGCCGTCGTGGTCGTTGAAGGTTACGCACGGGGAGATCACGTCGATGAAGGCGAAGCCGGGATGCCGGAGGCCCTGCTGGATCAACGGCACGAGCTGCTCTTTGTCGCCGGAGAAGGAGCGGGCGACGAACGGTGCGCCTACGCTGAGCGCGAGAAGCACCGGATCGATGTTGAGGTACGGGTTGATTTCGCCTTTTTTCAATCGGCTTCCGGGATCGGCGGATGCGGAGAACTGTCCCTTCGTCAGCCCGTAGACTCCGTTGTTCTCGAGGATGTAGAGCATGTTCACGTTGCGCCGCGCGACGTGGACGAACTGCCCGAGCCCGATCGACAGCGAATCGCCGTCGCCGGAAATGCCGATATAGTAGAGATCGCGATTGACGGCGTTCGA
>SLIN01000072.1 GCA_007135605.1 Spirochaetales bacterium
AAAATGTGACCTGCGGCATATGGAATTAACCCGGCGGCCGGCTATACGCTGGGCGCCATGAACGAAACCGTAGTCGAGACAAAGAATCTCGTGAAACGCTATCGGGACGTTGTCGCGGTCGACAATGCGAGTCTCTCCATCCGGTCGGGGGAGGTATTCGGCCTGCTCGGCCCGAACGGGGCGGGTAAGACAACAACGATTCTCGCGTTACTCGGCCTGCTACCGGTCGATTCCGGCGAGATCGATCTCTTCGGCAAACGCTTCACCGGCCGCGAGCTGGCGCTCAAGGGGCGCATCGGTGTGGTGCCGCAGGAGCTCGCCATTTTCGAGGAGCTGACCGCCGAGGAGAATCTGCGCTTCTTCGGCGGACTCTACGGCATTCGCGGCCGGCTGCTCGCCGAGCGGGTGGACGAGGCGCTGGAGATCGCCGGCTTGACCGAACGGCGAAAGAAACGACCCAGGACCTTTTCCGGCGGGATGAAGCGTCGGCTCAACGCGGCGGCCGGGCTCATACATCGTCCGGAGTTGCTGATTATGGATGAGCCGACGGTGGGCATCGACCCGCAGTCGAGAAACCACATCCTCGATGTCGTGCGTTCGCTGAACGCCGCGGGGACTACCATCATCTATACCTCTCACTATATGGAGGAAGTCTCGGCGCTGTGCAACACGATCGCGATTATGGACCACGGCAGGGTAATCGCCTCCGGAACCGAGGACGATCTCGTTTCTATCGTCGAGCGTGACGAGCGGATCGTGCTCTCGGTCTCGCACGTTTATCCGGCGGTCCTCGAGGCGATGTCGAAACTGCCGGGAGTGCGCGAGTGCGAGCAGCGCGACCACCGAATCGAGCTTACCGCCGAACGCGGCCAGGTCAGTCTGTCACGACTCATCGAACGGGCGAACGCCAACGGATGCGAGGTGACTTCGGCGAATGTCGAGCGTCCGTCCCTCGAGTCGGTGTTTCTCACGCTGACCGGGCGATCGCTGCGCGATTGAGAAGGAGGGATGATGTGATGTTCCTGCGCATGATCGGGTATACCCTTCTGCGAAACTTCCGCGATCGCAACGGCATGCTCTCGCAACTCTTCCTGCCGCTCGCGTTTATACTCATCCTTGGATACGCGCTCTCCGGAGCGGGCTCGCCGGATGTGGAGCGGGTGTCGGTCGGGGTGGTATCGGGCGGCGCGAGCGGATCCGGCGGCGAGCAGCGCGGGGCGGTGCTCTCCGGCCCGGCCGAGTCCGACGAGGACGAGCCCGGGGCGGCGCCGTCGGCCGGTTCCGAGCCCGCCGGCGGCCGTGCAGATTCAGCCGGGTTCTCCTACGCCGCGCATCTGCTCGAGTTCCTCGATGGCGAGGAAGTGGCCGACTACGTCGCTCCCGAGCCGGTTCGCGATCTCGACGAGGCGCTGCGACTCATGCGCGACGGGGAGATCGCCGCTGCGGTGGTGCTGCCCGCCGACTTCGACCGGAGCGTCGCTGAAGGTCGTACGGTGGAGATCGAGCTGATCCGCGATCCCGAGCGTGGGTTCGCAGTTGCCACTGTTCAGACGGTGCTCGAGGGCTACCTTTCCGGGTTGAACGCGGTACGGGCGGTCATTGAAGTGACCGGAGCGGGATTCGAGTTCGAGATGAGCCCGGGAGGTCGATCCGGAGCTGCTGCAGGCGACGAGCCTGAGAACGCTCGAGCCACCGTCCGGCGCATGCCGGTGGACAGCGAGCGATCGGAGGCCGGTGGAGCAATCGACTACTACGCGGTAACCATGCTCGTCATGTTCCTCGTGTTTGGAGCGTTGTACGCCAGTTACGGCCTGCACGAGCAGTACCTGAGGAACGCCGGGCTGCGTATTCGGTGCGCCCCCGTCAGGCGCCTCTCGTCGGTGGCAGGCACCACCGCCGCGAGCGCCGTTACCGTTGTCGTCTCCGGTCTCTTCATTATCGGGGCAACCGCGCTCCTGTTCGGAGTCGACTGGGGCTCGCGTCCCGGTTTCCTGCTTCTCATGCTCGCCGCGCATGCGGCGTTCGTCACCGCCTTCGGTGTATTCGTGCTCGGAATATTCCGCAACGACCAGCGCAGCGAGATAGCCATAAGCATAGTCGCGCAGGTAGGCGCATTCGTCGCCGGCGGGCTCATTCGTTTCGCCGGAGACACGCCGTTTCTCGATACGGTCGCGATGTTCTTTCCACACCGCTACGCCCAGGAAGGGATCTTCACCGCGATCCACGGCGGGCCCGCTTCGATTATCTACCTGAACGCGTTCATTCTCACCATCTCGGCGGTCGTCCTGCTTCTTGCCGGAGTCGGCCTGCTCTCTCCGAGGAGGATTCTGTGACTCTCATCGTGCTTGCCCTTCGGCGTGTACTCTCCTCGAAGTTCGTGCTCATTCTTTTGATCGCTGTCCCCGCGGGCATTGTGGTATTCGGTGCCGGCGATCTGGGTATCGGGCTGACCGTGGTCGGATTCGTCGACGAGGACGATAGTGAGGTCTCGCGGGCGCTGCGCGAGCGGGTAGAGGAGGCGGCGACTGTCGCGACCCTCGACCGCGAACGGATCGCCAATGCGCTGTTTACCGGCGATGTGAGCGTCGCGTTCGCCGTTCCCGGCGGCTTCGATGCGGCAGTGCGCGCAGGCGGAGCTCCCGACATCGAGATGTATACACTCCAGGAGGAGGGCGCCTCCGGAGTCGCTCGGTTCTACGCCGAGTCGTTCGTTCTCGGCGTGCGGAATATCGCGGCGAATGTAGATGACGAGGCCGATTTCGACCGCGCCCTGGCGGCATACCGAGACCCGCAGGTGCGCCTCGCTGCCCGTAATCGCGAGCCGGAAGGCCCGCTCGATGCCGGCACGACGGCACGGCTCCGGGTCGCGTCGGGCTTTCTGGTGCTGGTCATGCTCTTCGTCGCCGAGGCCGGAAGTATCGTGATGTTGAAGGACCGGGAGAACGGCGCGCTCGCACGCATCCTGAGCGGCCCGACGACCATGCGGCGGTACATGTTCGGCTACCTCGTCGCGTACCTCTGTGTATTCGCCGTTCAGGTGGTGTTGACCGTGATCACATCCGCGGCGGTGTATGGAACTCCGCTCGCACTCAGTCTGCGGTACGGTGCCGTTCTTCTCGCGTTTTCGGTCGTCGCCGTGGCCCTCGCGGTTGCGCTCGCCGGCGTCTCGAAAAATGTGTATCAGCTGTCGACTGTGTCGGCATTCATCGTACTGCCGATGGCGATGCTCGGCGGGACGATGTGGCCGGTGGAGATCATGCCGCCGTTCCTCCAATCGGTTTCCCGGCTGCTGCCGACTACCTGGGCGAACGGCGCGGTGTCGGAAATCGTGACCGGCGCGACCCTGACATCGGCGGCGACCGAGCTTGCGCTGCTCGGTGCATTCGCGCTCGTCTTCTTCCTGCTCGGCAGTTGGCGTGCCCGCGATGTTGCTCTGCGAGGCGGCCGGACGTAGCCCGCGGAGGTGGCCCGCCGGCCGTACTCCGGAGATTTGTCGGCCGAAACGGCGCGAGCGTCATCGCGGCGCCGGTGCGGCCGCCGGCGGCTCTCGGAGTATCTCCGGATGCTTCCCGCGCTCGCGCAGTGCCGGTGCGGCCGCCGGCGACTTTACTCCGGCGGCCACAATGCGCATAGTCTCCGTATCGCGTCATGGTCGCAATTCGCGTGGGGTACCGAATAACCGTATACGCGCTCGCCGCAGTACTCCTGCTTCTGCCGCAGCGCTCGCCGGACGCCGTGGCGATCTCGCTGCTGCTCATGCTCGGGATTGTCGGGGTAGACATCGCGGCTATCCGCTTCGTTCCACCGCGCACCGCCTGCCCGACGATTGTCTCCGCACTGCTGTCTCTGGTTGTCGCGGGCGGCGTGACGATCGATCCGGCGCTCGGGATTCTCGTTCTCGTTCCCGTGTTCGAAGTCGCGCGCGGAGTGACCGGCGGCGTTTTCGATACATTGGAGCGGCACCCCGGACGGGCCTCGCCGGTGTCCACGGCGGCCGATCAGGCGCGAGCCGACGGGACCGCACGCCGATCCTCGCCGGTGTCCGCGGCAAGCGGTGAGACACGACGCGAGCCGCCCGCCCGCCGCGCGCACCTCGTCGCCATCGCTGCAAGTGCGGCTGCAACGGTCGTCGCCCTGGTGGTGCTGACGTCGGCTGCGGCCGGGGATCTCCTGGCGGAACGACCGGCGGAATCCGGCGGAGCGTCGCTTCCCGTCGCGGCGTTCGCCGGCGGCTGGGCGGCGGCGGTCGCCGGGGCGGTTGCCGCCGGCACCGGAATCGAGGTGGCCGAGCGGCGGGAGCGCGAGTACCGGGCGCGGTACGATGAAGAGCGACGGACGCGCTACGCCCTCGAACAGGCCCGAGCGAAGTTGGCCCGAGCCGGACGCGAACAGGTGCAGAATGCCGAATTGCGCGAGCGCAACCGGATTTCGCGTTCGCTTCACGATTCGGTCGGTCATCGACTCAGCGGAGTGCTGCTGCAGCTGGAGGCGGCGGGCAAGGCGGAGAGCGCCGGTGGACACGATGTGCGGCCGATCTACGCTCGGGCTCGCGAAGCGCTCCGGGAAACCATCACCCTGCTCCGGGATACCGTGTACGAAATGCGGCCCCGGCAGATCGATCCGGACGTCGAACTCCGTGCCGTCATCGACCGATTCACCTTCTGCCCTGTCGACTGGTCGGTCGAAGGAGAGCTCGGCGGGCTCTCCGACGCGCACCGCGAGGCGCTCACCGTGAGTCTCGAAGAGGCGCTCACGAACGTTGCGCGGCACTCGAGCGCTTCGCGAGTGGAGGTGTCGATCTCGATTACCGCGTCGATGGCGCGGCTGCTCGTAGAGAACGACGGCGGGCCGCCGGAGCGCACCCGGGTCCACCGCGAGGGAATGGGCTTGAGCGGCATGAGGGAGCGAGCCACCGCCCTCGGGGGCAGCTTTGCGGTGACACCGGGGAATCGCTTCCGGGTCGTACTTGTGCTCCCGCGCGAGCGTGCGGCCGTCGGGCAATCGGCAGGGATCGACGAATCGCGTGAGGGCTCGAGTCGCTCGGCTGCAACACCGAAGGAGGAAGATCGTGGGTAAACGAGTGCTCATTGCCGACGATGACGGACTCGTCCGCGACGGGTTGCGCATGCTGCTCGAGCTCGAAGACGATTTCGACGCCGTCGAGGTCTGCGACACCGGCCGCCTCGCCGTCGACCTCGCCGTTGCCGACCCGCCGGACATCATCCTCATGGACATCCGCATGCCCGAGCTCGACGGAGTGCAGGCAACGCAGTCGATTCGCGAAGCCGGTCTCGATTGCGCGGTGTTGATCCTTACGACGTTCCAGGACGATGAATACATCCGCGACTGTCTCGCCGCCGGGGCGTCGGGCTACATCCTCAAGAATCGCCCCTCCGAGCAGATCATAGAGAGCGTCCGTTCGGTGTTGCGGGGGATGACCGTCTTCGATTCACAGGTGGCGGAGAAGGTCTCCGGAATGGTCGGCGGCGGACGGCGCCGCAGCCGCGAGGAGCTCGGAATCAGCGAGCGGGAGTACGAGGTGCTCGCCCTCGTCGGCGAGGGGCGATCGAACCGGGAGATCGCCGAAGCGCTCTTCATCTCCGAGGGCACCGTACGCAACTACGTCAGCGAGCTCCTCGAGAAGCTCGACCTGCGCGATCGCACCCAGCTCGCCCTCGCGTTCCATCGCTGTCTGCGCTGAACGCGCTGTCGGGCGGCTCGGATCGGTGGAACCGCTTTCAGGTTTGATCGAGCGACGAACTCACACCGGAACGATGGTTCTCGATCCCGGGCGTACCGGTGGCCCCGGTCAGGCAGGCGAACTTCGTTAGCGGCCGGCGAACCCGCTCAGCGGGCCGGCACGATCTGCTCGTATCGGGCTTCGGCCGCGGCGTGCGCCGACCAGAAGCCGCGCGGGGGTCGTGCCGACAGCCGGTCGGCGAGCAAACCGAGGTGTGCGTGCCAGCCGCTCGCCACATCGATCTCGGTTTCGCGGTCGGGAAGCCGCCGGTGCGTCAGCCGGAGGAGAACGGAGTCCTCGAGCGGTTCGAGCTCGAAGGTCACCTCCGATTCAGCTCCGCCGCCTTCCGGCCAGGTGAATGCGAGCACGTGCGGCGGCTCGCACCGGGTTATCCGGCAGATGTGTTCGTGGTGCTGTACCGTACCGTAGCGCTCGGGAACCGGCTCGCCGGTGAGCTCGTCGAGCCGGAACGACAGGCGCGCTTCCCCTCCGGCGCGCAGGTCGAACTCTCCGCCTGCGAGCCAAGTTGCGCGTTTGTCCGCATCGGTGATGTATTCCCATACTCGCTCGAGCGCTCCGGGCACGATTCGCTCGATAATCAGCGTTCCGTCGCCGCGTACGGTGCCGAGTGCATCGTTACCGTTGTCCTCGGTCATTCTACTTCTCCTCCTCCACCGCGCTGCCACCGGCGGTTGCCGTGTCTTCGGCTCGAAGCTGTTGCTCGAGTCGATCGAGTCGCGACTCCCAGAATCGCTCGTAACGCCGCAACCAGCTGTCGGCCTCCGCCAGTCGCGAGGCGTCGAGGCGGTAGCGCCGGCTGCGGCCGACTGCGCGTTGCCGCGCGATCCCGGCCCGCTCGAGGACTCGCAGGTGCTTCGATACTGCGGCAAGCGACATCGGAAACGGCTCGGCGAGCTCGGTCACGTTCCGCTCCCCATCGGCCAACCGCTCGACGATCGCGCGGCGGGTCGGATCGGAGAGGGCATGAAACACACCGTCGAGCGGCGCCGAACGCCCGATGCCATCAGATTCAACCATATGGTTGA
>SLIN01000185.1 GCA_007135605.1 Spirochaetales bacterium
GCTCGAACCGCCGAGCGGGCGGTCTTCTTCGATATGGAGTCACTCGCCGAGGAGGGCATCCAGCGGACCGAGTCATTCATCGGTGTCTACGATCGCGACCTCGACACCGGCTATGTGTACGAGGCCGGCGGCGCGGCGAGCTTCACTTATGATGCGGGCGCCGACGACGGCAGGCCGGTCGTCAACGAGTCGACCGGAGACCGCTATGCTCCCGGTGAGCTTCCGCTGGAGCAGGTTGTTGCCGTGGAGGCGTTCTACTTCGCGTGGAACGCCTTCTACCCCGAAAGCGAGCATCCGTAAGGGGTATCGATCGTGCGACATCTACGCCGAAGCGCACATGTGGTCGGAACGGTTCTCGCATTCGGCCGCTATCGGCGGCTCGTCGCACTGCTGGCAGTCGTCTACCTCGCGCTCTTTCTCTATGCGTTGCAGAACATCACCTCGACGACCGGCGCCTTCTCGGTCGTCACCGCCGATCCGTCGGCGATGTTCCGGCGGACCGGATTTCTGCTCTTCGATGCGGTGGCGGTTGTGACTACGCCGCTCTTTACCTTCCTCGTCTCGCCGATCAACATCGCGATCGGGCTGCTGATCGCCGGCCTCGTCGGGTTGAATCTGACGATGTCGGTGATCGCCTGGCGGCAGCCGCGTGCGTGTCGCACCTCCGGTGCCGGCGGTGTAGTCGGCATCCTCCCCGGATTGCTCGCCGGCGGCGCCTGCTGCGCGCCGACGATCCTGCTCGTCCTCGGCATTCAGGCGACCGCCGCGCTTCTCACGACGGTGCAGTGGATGATACCAATCGCCTTCGTGCTCCTGATCGGATCGCTTCTGTGGATCACGCAGAAAACGCAGCCGGAGCTGATGAAGGAGTTCGCCGGATAGCCGGTGGCGGGCAGGAGCGCCTTGGAAGCAGCGCCGCGGCGGTCACGGCTGACGCCGGCGGCGGCGGGCGGAGGCGGCCGGGAGACGGCGGCTCGTGGTGCCGGCCGGGCGGAGGCGACCGGGAAACGGCGGCTCGTGGTTCCGGCAGTGGAGGCGCCCCGGCGTGCCGCCCCGGTCACGCCGAACGTTTGACACGTATCCCGTTTGTGAGTAAATTGTACATCCTTAGGGGAGTGTACACTCTTGAAACAAAGAGAACCAGTCATCGCACGAGTGTTCCGAAACGGTAACAGTCAAGCGGTTCGTATTCCGAGCGAATTCCGCCTGAACGCCAGTCGCGTCGAGATACGGTGTACCGAAGACGGCGACCTGATTCTGCACCCGCTGGAGAACGACCGCGGCGAAGCGCTGCTTGCAGCGCTCAGCGAGTTCGATCGCTCGTTCGTCGCTGCGGTCGAGAAAGCACGCGCAGAACAGCCTCCCACGCAGCACCGCGAATCGTTCTGATGTATCTACTCGATACCGACACGATCATCTATCTCATAAAGCATCGACCGGTCAGTGTCGCCGAGCGATTGAAGGCGCTCGACGACGGTGCCGCGTTGGGTATGTCATTCGTCACGTACGCCGAGCTGCTACAGGGAATCGAAGGAAGTGATAGTCCCGATCGTACGCGACGCGCACTCTCGGGCCTTGTTCGTCAGATTCCGGTCGTTTACGGCGTCACACGGCAGCTGTGCGAACACTACGCGAAACAGTCTCACCGGTTGCGTGAGGCCGGAACTCCGATCGGTGCGAACGATCTCTGGATCGCCTCTCACGCACTCGCACTGGAGGCAACGCTGGTGACGAACAATCTCCGCGAGTTCGAGCGAATCGAAGGTCTCAGCTGCGAGAGCTGGGTGTAGGCGCACACTCCGGTTACACCATGCGTCAACAAACATCACCCTGTACTACCTCTTCTCCTTCTTCCAGGATTTCGCCTTCGTCTACCCGGTCTATGTCATCTACTTTCGCGAGGTCGGGCTCGATTTCCTCGAGGTCTCATGGCCGCTTGCGATCTGGGGAGTTCCTGTTCTGGTGATGGAGATCCCCTCGGGGATCGTCGCCGATCCGTGGAGCCGCAAGTGGTCGCTCGTCGCCGGAATGGCGCTGAAGGCGGCGGGATTCGTGGTGTGGCTCGTACGGCCGGACTTCGCCGGGTTCGTGCTGTGGGGGCTGCAGGAAGGTATCTGCACCGGCGTCGTCGATGCTCGTTGCGGCGGTGGCGGCGGCCGGATTCGATGAGGCGCGGGGCCGCAGCGAGGCGAATGCCGCCGGAGGAGGCGCGGGCGCTCTTCGCCCGGGCGGTGCCGGCGCTCTTTCTCGCCGGCGCAACGCTCGTACTCCTCGCCGCCGCGATTTTCGCAGCTGCGGTGCGCTCGCTGGGGAGTTGAGCGTAGAGCCGTAACGTGCCGCAGCTCGACCGCCTCGCGCAGCTCCCGCGTTATATGCTCTGCGCTCACATCGAGGTGAAATCCAACGGGTTTCGATTGCGGGTCGTTCATGCGTTGATTTTACGACGTAACGTTCTCCGGAGGATTGAGTGCCGACTGCTGCATCGACAGGTTGTGCCGGAGCACCATCTCCACACCCTCGAAAAAACTCTGGACGCACGGGCAGGCGAGTGAGTAGTAGGTCGTCACCCCGTCACGCCGGTCGCTGAGCACGCCGACGCCCTTTAACACCGAAAGGTGACGCGATACCGTCGATACATCAGAGCCGACCAGTCGCGTGAGCTCGTTCACCGACTTCGGCCCGTCCTGCAGCTTATCCACGATGAATATTCGGGATGGATGGGCTAGCGCCTTCAGGATCCGGGCCCTGGCTTCGTTCGTAACCCGCTCTTCATGCGTCATGGCAGCTCCCAGTCTACCACGTCGGGTGAGCAGGCCGCACGCCGGCTCACGGCGACTGCGCGCGGTGCACCGTTCATCCGGCGATCGTACCGTACGTCAGACCCGCCGCGGTCGAGAAGACGACCACCAGCAACACGTACGTCGCTGTTTTCCGCGCGCCGAGCTCGCCGAGAACCACCAACATCGACGGTAGCGAGAGCGATGGGCCCGCCAGCAACAGCGCGAGCGACGGGCCCTGGCCCATGCCGGCTCCGATGAGCCCCTGCATGATCGGCACCTCGGTCAACGTAGCGAAGTACATGAACGCGCCGGCGACCGAAGCAATCACGTTCGCGCCCACGGAGTTTCCGCCGACCAGGCCCGCAATCCAGCGTTCCGGAATGAGAGCGGCCTCTCCGGGACGTCCGAGGAGGAACCCGGCAACCATGACCCCGGCGAAAAGAAGCGGCAAGATCTGTACGGCGAAATCGCGCGTCGCGGCGACCCACGAGGCAAGCTCGGCGCGCGTATACCAGCGTACAATCGCGTACAACAGAACGAGCGCGAATGCGCCGGTAATCACGAGCCGATAGCGGTACAGCGCATTCCATACCGGAAGTGGGCTGTCGGCCGGCGCCCAGTTCAGGAATACGAGAATCCCGATGAGGCTTACCATGTGAACGACCGTGCGACTGAGATTTCCCTCTTCGCCGGGGCTGAACGCCTCGAACATTCGGGCGTCGGTGGTCCGCCGGGCGTCTTCCTTGCTGTAGATGAGATGCATACTGAGGCCGATCACGAAGGCGAAGACGATCGCGCCCACCGTGCGCGCTACTCCGATTCGCAAGCCGAGAACCTGCGCGGTGAGAATGATCGCGAGGATATTGATTGCCGGTCCGGAATAGAGAAACGAAACCGCGGGGCCGATTCCGGCGCCCTTGTTGTAGATACCCTTGAACAGCGGCAGGACGGTGCACGAGCAGACGGCGAGAATGCTCCCCGATACCGATCCGACCGAGTACGCGACGAGTTTCGGCGCCTGCGGTCCGAGATACCGGATAACCGACTGCCCGTTGAGGAACACCATCATCGCTCCGGCGATGAAGAACGCCGGAATCAGGCAAAGCAATACATGCTCCCTCGCGTACTCGGAGAGCATGAGAAACGCTTCGTTGACACCCGCGGAAACCCGCGGCGCATCGAAGGGAATGAAGAATGCGGCGAGAAAGACGCCGGCGATGATCAGGAGCGCACGGTTCTTCCCCTCCTTGAGAGACGATGCGAGTTTCGTTCGCAGCGACCCCGGCCGTTGTTCGGTTCCGCCGCGCGCGGTTTCGGGGCGTGATTCTGTTTGAACCGAGCCCATTTCCTTCCCCCTGCCCGCTTACTGCTACGAGCGGAGTATCTCTTCGACCTGCTTTGCGCTGAGCACGCGGCCCTGCTCCTTCAGCTCGCCGTCTACCGCTATCGCCGGTGTCATCATCACCCCGAAATCGCTTATGGCGTTCATATCGGTGATCTTCTCCACATCGGCTTCCATGCCGAGCGTTGAGAGCGCCTCCCGGGCATTCTGTTCGAGCGTGTGACATCGTTGACATCCGGGTCCGAGAATCTGGATGCTCATCTCATCGCCTCCTCTTCTGGTTACCTACTGGTAAACTATCCATATTTGTATATTTGGCAATCTACGCAACTTTACATGCGGAGGCAAGGGTGGAATTGGCGGTGCGCGACCATTTCGACAAGTAAGGCGGTCTCCGTTTGGGTGCCAATGGCGGCGTTGTATGTTGATTGAATGCAAGATTCTGCATACCATGAAGTGTTCGATGGCGGTGCCTGATAGCGAAGCGATACAGTCCAATCGAATCTCATCACACAATGCCGAAACGGTGTTTAAGGCGCTGGCGAATGAAACGCGCCTTCGCATCGTGCGCATGCTTCGATCGACCGAGAAGGCGCTCTGCGTCTGTGAGATAGTCGATGCGTTGCAGATGCCCGAATATCAGATCTCCAGACACCTCGCCGCGCTCAAGAAATCCGGACTGGTCACCGCGGAAAAGCACTCCACATGGGCATACCACCGCCTTACCTCCGAACCCGCACTCGCCCCGCTGTGGTCATATCTCGACGCATCGCTCGTGGGCGACCCGTACGACGCCGACATCGAGCTGTTGCGCCGGCGGCTGACCCTTCGCGCCGGAGATTATTGCGTAGTCGGCTTCGTCTCCCGGGACGAGCTCGAACGCGCACGCGCCGATTGAGGCAGATCCGGCGGCAACTCCAGCGCTTGATTAAATGCCGTTGACTGCATATATTGTATGCATCGAACCGCATTAAATAAGGAGTTGCCGATATGAGCGACGACCGTAGTGAGGACCGGACAACCATTGAGCTATTCGATCCGCCGATGTGCTGCCCCGGCGGACTGTGCGGACCGGCGATCGACCCCGCACTGCTCGACATCAGCGAAACCGTACTGAGAATGAAAAATCGGCACGGCATAATCGTTCAGCGATATCTGTTGCAGCAGAACGGACAGAAGTTCATGCAGCACCCGGAGGTAAAGAAACTCCTCCAGGAGCACGGGACCGATGTTCTGCCGATTACCGTCGTAAACGGCGAGGTGGTCAAAAAGGGTGCATTTCCGACCTATGAAGAGCTTGCCAACTGGGCGGGTGTCTCCGCGGCGGCGGTATGAGCGAAACGAAGTACGTGTTCTTCTCGGGCAAGGGCGGTGTCGGCAAGACCACCATGGCCTGCGCGACCGCCGTCCACTACGCCGAAGCAGGCAAAACGACTCTGATTGTAACGACTGACCCGGCATCCAACCTGTCGGACGTCTTCGAAACCGGGATCGGTCACCGTATCCGGCCGCTCGGCGTGGAGAATCTCTGGGGTATGGAGATCGACCCCGACCGCGCCACCGAGGAGTACAAGGAGCGAATCCTTGCTCCGATGCGCGATGCGATGCCCGAGAGCGTCATGAAGGTGATGGAGGAGCAGTTCCAGTCACCGTGCACAACCGAAATCGCATCGTTCGACCGTTTCGTCGACTTTATGACCGAGGAGAAGACCGCCGACGGGAGCGACTGGGATGTGGTCGTATTCGATACGGCCCCCACCGGACACACCCTTCGGCTGCTCGAGCTGCCGGTTAACTGGAGCCGACATATCGAGGAAAGTGCGGCCGGCAGCGGCAATACGTGCATCGGACCGGTCGCCTCCATTCAGGAGAATAAGAAGAAGTATGATGAGGCCACGCGTCTGCTCGGAGATCCGACTCGCACCGAGTTCGTCTTTGTGCTCCAGCCGGAGGAAACCTCGATCTACGAAACCAAGCGCTCTTCGAGCGAGCTCGAGGAGATCGGCGTCCGGAAAACCCGTCTTATTGTGAACGGAATCCTCCCCGAGGAAGTGTGCGAGCATCCGTTCTTTCGAAGCCGCTACGAGATGCAGCAGCGCCACATCGAGCGCATCGAGCGCGAGTTCGACGTACCGATCAAGCGCATGTACCAGCGGAACGGCGAAATCAGGGGAATAGACGGCTTGCACCACGTCGCTCTCGACCTCTTCGGCGACGCCGGCGCCAAGCAGGAGTTCGTGCTCGCGGCAGGCAACGGAACGAGTAACGGCGCCGGCGGGGCGACCGACCCGACGAATGACGGCGCGGGCGCACCGACCGCGACGGCCGTCGGCACCGAAAGCTACGAGGAAATTGACCCGGTATCGCTTCTCGAACAGATCCGACCGGTTGCCGGCCAGACAAAGGCGGTCTTCTTCACCGGAAAGGGAGGCGTCGGGAAAACCGTCGTCTCGTGCGCGACCGCGTTCGCCCTCGCCGACCGCGGTTTCAAGACGCTTCTGCTCACAACCGATCCTGCTTCCCACATCGGCCAGGTGCTCGAACAGGAGATCGGCGATTCTATCGGTCCGGTTCAGGGGGCCGAGAACCTCGACGCGGTCATGATCGACGCCGAACAGGCGGTGCTCGAGCACAAAGAGCGGATCCTCGAGGATGCCCGCAAGAAGTACTCCGAAGATATGCTCGCGGCGGTAAAGGAGGAGCTCGAATCGCCGTGCACCGAAGAAATGGCGGCTTTCGATAAGTTCATGTGGTACGTCGAGCGCGACGAATACGACGTCGTCATTTTCGATACCGCCCCGACCGGACACACCCTGCGACTGCTTGAGCTGCCGTTCGACTACGCCGACCAGGTCGGCATGATGGTAGCCACCACCGACTCGAGCAGCGAGGTCAAGAGCGAGACCGCCAAGCGATTTGCGAAGATTATCGGCCGGATGAAGGATCCCGAACGCAGCGCGTTCGCGTTCGTCGTATATCCGGAATCGACCCCGATCGTCGAGGCGTGGCGTGCGAAGGAAGATCTCGCAGCGGCCGGCATCTCCACGCAATTTGTGGTCGCGAATCAGGCCCTCGACCCGGTCTACTGCACGAACGACTATTTCCGTTCCCGCCGCGCGATGCAGGAGAAATATCTCGGCGAGATAAATGAGCGTTTCGGGCTTCCCGTGGCGATCATGCCGCTGTTTGAAACGGAGATTCAGGGGCTCGACATGGTACGACGCGCCGCGGAGGCGCTATTTGAGCCCGAGAAGGTCGGGTCCGCGACGCGCTGATAGCTCTGCGACGCGCTGACACCGCAGATGTCAAAACAGAACGTCGATAAATCCCGGCAAACCAAGGGGCTTATCACCCGTTGGGTTGCCGACGAGCATGAAGAGTACTTTATAAGGAGAGGACTGTGAGAAAAGCTAAGGGGGCCTCAAAGGCCATGAGCACATTCGAGCGTTATCTGTCGATCTGGGTGGCGCTCTGTATTGTCGCCGGTGTTGCGCTCGGCCAGCTGCTGCCGATAGTTCCCGAGACACTGAGTCGATTTGAGTACGCGAGAGTAAGCCTCCCCGTTGCGGTACTGATCTGGGTCATGATCTATCCGATGATGCTCAAAATCGACTTCGCGAGCGTCGTACAGGCGGGGAAGAAACCAAAAGGACTGGTAATTACGTTGGTAATGAACTGGCTGATCAAGCCGTTCTCGATGTTCTTCTTCGCCTGGTTCTTCCTCCAGGTCGTATTCGAGCCGCTTCTCGGGGCGGAGATCGCGCAGGAATACCTCGTCGGTGCGGTTCTCTTAGGAGCCGCCCCGTGTACCGCGATGGTATTCGTGTGGAGCCATCTCACCCGCGGAGACGCCGGATACACGCTCATTCAGGTTGCGATCAACAACATTGTACTTCTTTTTGCGTACACCCCGATCGTCATGCTGTTGCTGCGACTCGGGAACGTATTTGTTCCGCTCGACACGGTGATTCTTTCGGTGGTGCTCTTCATCGTGTTGCCCCTCGCCGCGGCTGTGATTTCGCGACGGATTGCCATTGCCCGCCGCGGCCGGCAGTGGTTCGAGAAGGTAATGATTCCGACCGCCGGCCGTTTCCCGACCGTGGGGCTGCTGCTCACCCTCATCCTCCTGTTCAGCTTCCAGGGAGAGGTTATTCTCAATAACACGCTGCACATCGTGCTCATCGCGATCCCGCTCGTTATCCAGACCTTCTTTATATTCGGTATCGCCTACGGCTGGGCAAAGCTGTGGGGGGTCAATCACGAGGTGGCCGCACCGGCCGGCATGATCGGCGCGAGCAACTTCTTCGAGCTCGCGGTAGCCGTGGCGATTAGCCTTTTCGGCCTCCAGAGCGGCGCCGCCCTCGCTACGGTCGTCGGCGTGCTCGTCGAAGTCCCGGTGATGCTCGCGTTGGTTGCAATAGCCAATCGCACGCGCCGGTACTTTCCGTGTGCGAGCTCGGAACCGATTCACGACAGTACAGAAGCGCTTGCCACGGAAAACTGAAGGAGGAATCAATGTTTAAGCGAGCCGTACTAATAACGGATTTTACGAGTGGGGGAATTTTGTTCGGCGAATGGATTGAACGGCTGACGTCACTCGGTGTTCGTGAAGCCGTCGTGACCGAGGCGGTCAGCGCGACTGCCGGTATGAGCCTGGCCTTTTCCTACGATACCGATACCCCGGAGTCTCTTCTCGAACAGGAGCGCGAACGGCTGAGCAACTCCGGAATTGAGGTGGAGAACGCGGTTATCACCGGGAGAGGCGGCAAGCAGGTCGCCGATCTCGCCCGAGAACGAGACGCTTCGCTGGTCGTTGTCGGCACCGAGCACCACTCGATTGCGGGAGAGGCGCTGGGATTCAACTTCGCCTGGAACATAATCGGACATTCACCGGTACCCGTCCTGACGATCCCGCTGAAGGAATCCACCGACCGGCAGGCGGTGCTGACGGATCGAGCGCCGGATGGACCGCATGCTCTCTCGCATGTATTGATTCCCACCGATTTTTCAGACGATGCCGATCAGGCGTTCGGCGTAGTCGAAAGCGATGTGGCACCGCGCTCGGAGAAGATCTCGCTTCTGCACGTCCAGGATTCGGCACATATCGAGCCCCATCTCAAAGACCGCTTAGAGGAATTCAATCGCATCGACAAGGAACGGCTCGCTGCGCTCCAGTCACGGTTGTCGCAGTCCGGCTGCGACGAGATCCATCCGCATATTGCGTACGGACAACCCGTTACGGAGATTCTCAAGTACGCCTCGGAGAACGCCGTTTCGCTCGTGGTGCTCGGCCGAAAGGGCCGAGGCCGCCTCAAGGAAGCACTGCTCGGCGGGGTAAGTCACAACGTACTTCGAGCGTCCGACATACCGACACTGGTGGTTCCGGCAGTATGACCGAGATGAACAAATCGACTAAGCAAAGCGTCGAGACACCCGTCGTCAGAGTCTTCGCTCCTCCCGTCTCCGAGTGTGCGGGTGAGAACACATGGGAGAACGCGGTACACGCCATCGAACAGCGTCTCCGTCGTCGCTTCGGACAAAACACGTTCCGGGTCGAATTCGTGCATTTGTTCAGTCCCGAGTTCTTCGGCTATCCGGAGATCATGCAACTCGTCGAGTCGGGCGAAGGTAAGCCGGCGATCGTAACGGTGAACGATCGTGTTGTCCAGCGCGAAGGGAAGCTCTCCGAACGGGTCATCCGCGAAGCACTGGAGGAAGCCGGCCTGCGACCGGCCGGCGGTTGACCGGCGGGCCACCGGCCGTCGAGTGGACGTGTAACCCGGACTGCCGGCGGCACGATCAGCCGAGCAAGGGCGTTGCGAACCCGAGCTGCGCCGCACAATAATTCATTCTCTCGTCCAGGGTCCACAACGCCAGCGTCTCGGGTCCGGCCGCGGGCTCGGTGGCTGCAAGCCACGCTTCCGCACTGGCGAGGTGCAACGCATCGAGCGTACGCGTTACGAGCGGGAACGGACCTTCGGCACGACGCAGGACAGTGTCGTTCAGCCGGATGCTCCCCACACCCGCGGCAAACCGCTCGAAGTTGTGCCGCGCCTCGGTTGCGAAGGCCGGCGAGACCCGGTTCGTCTGAAGCGCGCGATGTATCGCCCTCGACACTTCGATCCAGAGTAACCGGCTCGATGCCACCGCTGCCTGACCGCTCAACGGCTCGAGTACAGAGCGACCTTCAAGGATCCATGCGAGCACGACGCTCGAGTCGAGGTAATGGAGATGTGCGTTCATATGCGGCCGCGGTCCTCGTCAAGGAGCTCCGCTGCCAGGCCGGTGGCAGGCGCGCTCGGTCGACTATCGTCGAGCTTGAACGGACGCGACGCGGATTCGAACACGCGGCCTTCGAGATCGATGGATCGGACTTCGGCAACAGGCTTGCGATGTTCGGTAATGACGACCGTCTCGCCGCCGCGAACCTCGCGAAGCGTTGCGGCAAGGTGCGCCTTGAATTCGGACACGCTTAGGTCTTTCACCGGTCAACAATAGGTCAATTGAGCAGCACCGGTCAAGAGATCGATCGCTCCCAATTCGCTCCCGGCGCGCCGCGAGCCATCATCATCACCCATAATTCCACTTTCGTTCGTGGCGGCCCGGCGCGAGCGACTCCTCACTCGGTGTGTCCGACCGGCCGTCGAAGCGGCGAAGAGTCACCTCGGTGTTCGCCGGCACGTCGACCGTCGCCTCGAGCCGGCTGTCGCGTAGCTTCCAGTCGACGGCGAGCGGCCCGAAGAGTGAGCGGTAGACGGCGCGGCAGGAGGTGATGCCGCCGCCCGGCCGCGGGGCGACCACGAAGCGCCGGGCGGCCGGATCGCTTGCGTCGAGGTCGATGCCGCCGAGGGTGGCGTACATCCACGAGCCGATCGCGCCATAGGCGTAGTGGTTGAACGAGTTCATCTTCGGACTCCACATTGTGCCGTCGGGCTTCAACCCGTCCCAGTGCTCCCATATCGTCGTCGCGCCCTGGTTCACCTGGTAGAGCCACGACGGATACTCCTCGCGCATCAGCAGCTCGTAGGCGATATCAATGCGCGCGTTGTCGGCGAGCACGGGGCAGAGCAGCGGCGTGCCGAGAAAGCCGGTGACCAGGTGGTCGTCGTTCTCGCGGATGAGGTCGACAAGGGTGTCGACGGTGCGCCGGCGGTGCTCGGCAGGCACGAGATCGAAGGCGAGGACAAGGAGATGGGCGGTCTGCGTTCGCGCGGCAAGACGGCCCGAGGGCGTGAAGAACTCGTTGCGGAACGCCTCGGTGATGCGCGAAGAGAGCTCGCGGTAGCGCTTCTCGTCATCGCCGTTGCCGAGCTCGGCGGCGGCGAGCGCGAGCAGCCACGCCGACCGGGCATAGTAGGCGGTGGCGGTCAGATCGTTCGGGGTGGCGCCGAAAAAGCTCCCCTCCTTCGCGTCGAGGGCGACCCAGTCGCCGAAGTGGAATCCGCTGTCCCACAGCAGCCCGTCGCGCGCGTGAGCGCGGATGTACTCGATCCACCTCTTCATCGACGGGTACTGCTCGGCGAGCAGGCGCCGGTCGCCGAAGCGGCGATAAATGGTCCAGGGGATGATGACCGCCGCGTCGCCCCAGCCGGTCGACGAATGTGACTCGCGGATGTTCCCGTCGTGCTCGGAGACGCTGCTCAGCACGTCGGGGATGACGAACGGCACTCCGCCGTCGTCCTCGCGCTGCTCGGCGGCGAGATCGCGCAGCCACTTGGTGAAGAAGGCGCCGCAGTCGGTCAGGTATGTCGCCGTGCCGGCGAACACCTGCGCGTCGCCGGTCCAGCCGAGCCGCTCATCGCGCTGCGGGCAGTCGGTGGGGATGTCGAGGGCGTTGCCCTTCCAGCCCCACCGGATGTTCTCGTGCAGCCGGTTGAGCTTCGCGTTCGAGCTCTCGAACTCGATCGTCTCGCGCATGTCGGAGTGGAGCACAACGGCGGCAAACGCGCCCGCGTCGATGGTGGCGCCGCCGCCCGCGGGCGCTGCCGGGCGCCGCCCACCGGCCGCCGCTTCCGGCTCACCGGCCGGAACGCCCGCAGGCCACTCATCGACTCGCACATAGCGGAAGCCCTGAAAGGTGAAGTGCGGCTCGTAGATCTCGGCGGCCGGCGGACCGGCGGCGCTCTCATTCCCGGCGCCGGCCGCGCCCGCGGAGCCGCCGCGGTCGGCATCATCATCCACAGATAGCTCCCAACCGAAACGCGGCCGCTCGGTCGCAATCGCCATCGGTCCGCTCGGATACTCACAGTACACTTCACGTACGTTCATCATTGGACACGATAATGGTCGCTATTGCGCGACGCAACTGCCGCACGTTCGCTACCGGCTGCGAATCTTTGGTGTGACACCACACCGACAACGGTGTACGGTGAGTGCCTATGAGAGTACTCGTCACAGGGGGTACCGGCAACGTCGGCCCGGCCGCCGTGCGCCGACTCGCAGAAAGCGGACACGAGGTCACCGTCGCCGCGCTCGACACCGGCCCCGACATCGAAGGAGTCTCGTACCGGCACTGCGATGTGACCGATTACGACGCGGTTCGCTCACTCGCCGAGGGTCACGACGCGGTCGTGCATCTCGCTGCGATTAATAATCCGGTCGGCAGGCCCGGACACCACGTGTTCGGCGTCAACGCGTGCTCGACATTCAACGTCTTCGAAGCCGCCGACGAGGCCGGTATCGAGCGGGTGGTCGCGGCGAGCTCGATCAACGCGCTCGGATTCTACTACGGCGACCGCAGCCCCGCCCTGCCGTATCTGCCGGTCGACGAAGATGTTCCCGGCCTTGCAACCGACGCATACTCGTTCTCCAAGCAGATCACCGAGCGCATCGCCGACTACTTTTTTGACCGCGACGGCATCAGCAGCGCCCTGCTCAGGCTGCCGGCCGTCCTCCATCACGAGCAGCTCATCGAGGCCCGAAACCGAGACGAGCGGAGGGCTCCCGCGCCGTTGATCGGAGAGCTTCTCTCTTCGGCGGATAACGCGCGCGAGGCCCGGCTCGACCGACTGCACGAAGCGTACGACCGGCTGCGCCGTAGCAACCGCCTCGACAGGAGGAACAATATGCGTTTCTCGACCGACGAACTGCAGGCATTCGGTCTGTCGCCGGAAGAGTACCGGCTCATGTTTCAGTTGGCCAATTTCTTCGCGTACGTCGACGAGCTCGATTCCGCACAGGCGATCGAACGCGCGCTGACCGCCTCGTTCGAAGGAAGTCATCCGCTCTACATAAGTGCAGCGCGAAACAGCGCCGGCTATCCGGTCGCCGAGCTGGCGAAGCTCTACCGCCCATCGGTTCCGGAGGTCCGCGAGCAGACACCCGGCGATGACTGCCTCATCTCTATCGATCGAGCGCGCTCGCTCATCGGCTTCGATCCGCAGTGGGTGAATAATTGAACGGTCCGCAAACGAGACGCTGTTAAGAACGGTACTCCGACCGTCCATCTCTCATCACAGCTGCAGAAGATACAGTAGCGCAGCCGCATCCCAGGCTTGCGGACGGCATGCCACCGGGTAAGGAATCGGCGGACCGTCGCCGCGCTGATAACCGGCTACTAGCTCGGGGAGCCTCCAGTCGGCCTGCGACGCTGCAAGATCAAACAGGGCAAACCGTATTCTCCGTGCCTCGTCACGAAAACCGTACCGAGCAAGGCCGGCCGCGGCGATGGCGGTATCGTGCGGCCAGACCGATCCGTTGTGATAACTGAGAGGGTTGTAACGTCGCTCACGCGATCCGAGTGTACGAAATCCCCATCCGGTCCACAATTCGTCGCTGAACAGAGAGTCGCGCACACGCTCCGCGTGTGACGTTGGTACAATCCCGGTCCACAATAGATGCCCGACATTGGAGCTTTTCACCGCAAGCGGGCGCTTCCGCCCATCCAGCGCCATGGCATACGTACCGAGATCGTCGATCCAGAAAGCCCGATGAAACCTGTCCTGCAGCTCAGATGCGGCCTCACGTTGCCGGGCGGCAAGTGAGTCTTCACCGACGAACTCGTACAACCGTGCCCCTGCGAGCATGGCGGCATATGCATAGCCTTGGACCTCGCAAGGGCAGATCGGTCCGTCTGCCAGTAGTCCATCGGCATGGCTCATCGAATCATCCGAATCTTTCCAGGACTGAATCGGCAGCCCCAAACCACTCCCTGCCGGGCTCCCGGCATACTCCTGGAGCCCGTCCCCGTCCGCGTCACCGTACGTGTCGATCCACTTAACGGCCGCTTCCCATGCCGAGCGTAGCTCGCAGGCTATCAATTGTCGGTTCACCGGACGCTGGTTGCGTGACCGGGGCGGCACGACGGCGATTCCCTCGCCGTTCGGTTCTGCCAAAAGGCCGGATTCGAGCAACTCACCAAGCAGCATGAGGTATAGCGAAGTGGAATCGATCGTTCCGTAGTAAGGACCAAACGGCACCTTCCCCGTGCGGGAGAGTTCTCCAAAGCGCAGCTCATGCATGATCTTCCCGGGGGTCGCTGCACGATAACTGTCCGTCTCCGTTGCCTGGTATCGCGCTAGATGACGGACGGTGGCCTCGGTAGGTTCAGTGTAGAATCGAAGCAGAAACATCGAAGTGAGAAGAGAATCACGGCCGAAACTCGAGACGAACCAGGGAATGCCTGCGGCGGGTACCGGACCGTCTATGGTGAACAGGAGGAGCGCACGTAGGTCGTCAACCGCCTGCCGCAATACACGCTCATCGAGCGCTGCGCGAAGGGGATTGACTTCGATACTCTCATTCACCACACCGTCGCTTTCCGGAGTGATGATCCTCGGTGCCTGGGCTCGCCATAGTTCATAATCAATACCGGGAAGGTTGTCCTCGAGTGGTGTTTCGAGTGCGACGTCGATGTCAACTCCGGTTCGACCTGCAGGCTCCAGGGTGATCTCGAAACTCATGCATCCATCATCTTGTCGCGTAGGCGTTCTGTCCGCGGTTATCCGCGATGCAAAACGAAGACCGTCCGCGGCTGTATAGCGGAAGACGAGAGCATCTGAGCCTTCGATGTCCGACTTCACCGATTTGCGAGGAGGTGCGTGCCACTGCCTGGCTTCAAACATGTCGACGAAGTCCGCAGCGGTCAGAAGGGTCAAGGTCACGGTCTGTGTTAGCTGGCTCGTGTTCTCGACGATCAGCCGATCATTCACGCCAGTTGATGTCACTGTGACGAAACGACGAACGCCGATCGTTTGAAAACTCTCAGCGAACTCCGCGTAGTGCAGCTCGATTGAGTCCGGTTGGGGTGAAGATATGTATAAGGTCTGCATCGACCGGTCGAATACCCACTCGTAACGGTTCAGAAATCGAGTATCGCGGTTGTAGATACCGTGTTCGTCGCCGCCGCCAATGCAAGCATTCGAGTCCGCAACGAGAAACGTGTAATTTTCTTTCAGTACTATGTCTTTGGCCAGGTCCATCGTGTCCTCTCAGGTCGACGGCGCATTACGGGGACGCAATGAAGTGATCGCTGTGCAGGTTGAGTTTATTGATGACTTCAAGCGCATAGCCTGTGTTGGCGACCTCGCGCCGATTGTGACCATCACTTCCAATACTCAGTTTCACACCGTGGTCGACGAGAAATCGTATGACTTCAAGTCGCGGCGTTCGGGTCGCACAATGGATTTCTACCCCGACGTCGTTGCGCCTTGCTCGTTCGGCAACCTCCCGATAGAAGTCTCGGTCGAAGTGTGTCCGAGCCACCTTCGCCGCCGCCTCGAGATGCAGCAGATCGTCGGGCATTACTTCTTCCGGAGGAAAGCTCAAGTACCCTTCGATGTGCCCGATTACGTCCACACGCGGAGTCTCCAATCCTTTCAGAACGAGCCGCTTGTGCTCACCCCAATACTCGGAGTCCAACCAGTCATCGACGTTTCGTCCGATATCGATCCGATGCACGCTGCCTATTACCAGATCGAGCTCATCGAGGTCGCTCTCTCCCAGCGGAAGTCCTGCATCGTCAATGGTGACCTCAACACCCTTGCAGACGGTAATCCCATCCTCTTTCCATCTCAGCGCTGCCTGGTCAAGAGCCTTAAGATAGTCCGAGAACGCTACTTTGAGATGGTTAAACGCGCCAGGGTCGAAATGGTCGGTGATGACAACCTGGCGGATACCGGACTCCTTTTCGATTTCCAGCACCTCACTCAAACTGCACTTTCCGTCACTGAGGTCAGTGTGTACGTGATAGTCGGTCATTGGCCAAGCCGGGACGTGGTCCGGGCTCGTGTCGCCTCGTGTCGGCAATGTCTTTTCTCCTTATAGTCGATGTCGATCAAACTCAAAGAGTCACTTGAAACTCGTCAGATTGATTCCCTGTATGAAATACTTCGACGCATAGAAGAAGATGGCGATACAGGGCACCATCATCAGGGTTGCGATCGCCATCATTGGACCATACTCCGTACTGTACTGAGATTCGAAGAATTGAAGGCCCAGCGCCAGGGTGTAGTTTTCCATGCTGTCGAGATAAATCAGCGGTCCGAAAAAATCGTTCCACTTCGCCAGGAACTCGAAGATAATGACGGTGGCGATTGCCGGTTTTGCCAGAGGTACTATTATTCTCAGGATGATTACGGTAACGCCGGCTCCGTCAATATATGCCGCTTCTTCAAGCTCGCGGGGAATTCCCATGAAAAACTGTCTGAGCAGGAAGACGTAGAACGGCGTAGCGAAGAACGCAGGGACGATGAGCGGGTAGAACGTATCGAACCAGCCGAGGTTCCGGAACAAGATGAACTGTGGGATCAACGTGACCTGTCCCGGCAGCATCATAGTGGCTAACAATACGACAAACAGCGTCCTGTTCCCCTTGACGTGCTGATACCGTGCGAAACCGTAGCCGACAATCGTACACGAAACGATCAGCCCAATGATATTCAACGCGACGATTATCAGCGAGTTTCTAAGAAAGCGGGTAAAGGGCAGAATTACGAACGGATATATGTAGTTCTCAAAGTGTAGCGTTTCCGGGAGGAACGTTCCGGGGCGCCACACTTCATGCGGCAGTTTAAGCGATGTGCTGATCATCCACAGGAACGGTATCAGGATAAACCCGGTGCCCATCGCGAGAATTGTGTACATCACAAGCTGCTTGATAAACTCGCTGGTCGATTTACGCCTCAGATAGGAACGCAAGTGTCGTAATCCGACTTCGTTTCTAGAGGCCATTCATGCACCTCCCTTTACTTCAGACTCGTAGTACACCCATAGGGACGATGACTTGAATACAAGTAGTGTGAAAAACAGGATGATGAAGAAAAGTATCCACGCGATGGCGGAGGCGTAGCCCATCCGAAGCTGCTGGAATGCCTGTTGATACAGATATAGCACAGTCACCCGCGTCGCACCGAGTGGACCTCCCTCGGTCGCCACGTAGGCATCCGTGAATACCTGAAAGGAGCTTATCATATCCATGACCACGTTGAAGAAAATCGCCGGTGAAATCATCGGTATCGTAACGTTCCGAATGACCTGCAGACTGTTCGCACCGTCGATCATTGCTGCTTCCCGCAATCTGTCCGGTACTCCCTGTAGCGCCGCGAGGAATATGACGATCTCCCGACCAATACCCCAGAAGCTCATGATTATCAGTGCTTCGAGCGCCCAGTTTGGATCATAGAGCCATCTCGGCCCCGGAATTCCGACCAGACCCAGGAGATAGTTGATGAGTCCGATCTCGGGATTGAACATCCATATCCAAAGAACTACGACGGCGACACCGCTCACCACACTCGGCAGATAGAAAACCGTCCGCAGCGCATTTCGAAAGTACTTGATCCTGTCCAGGAGCATGGCGATGATAAGCGCAAGAAGAATCTTGATTGGAACACTGATTAAGGTGTATCTGGCAGTAACTCGCAACGACTGCGTGAATCGAGAATCCCGGAACAGGTTTCTGTAGTTATCCAGTCCTACGAAAACCGGATCACGCAGCAGCGACCATTCGGTAAGGCTGATAACCACAGATGCGAGCATCGGCCCGGCTATGAAGACCAGAAATCCAATTATCCACGGAGAAATCAACAAATAGAACTTTGTAGCGTCCGTGTTCCACGCTTTTCTCACCGTTTCCTCCTCAACCTCCGTAATTCGCGGGAGGCACGGTGGTGCGCGGGAGGCGCTCTTTCGTTTCCCACGCACCGCTCCGTGCCGGCGATACGACCCCTGAACCTCAGTTACCGATTACTGATTGAGATGTTCCGCCTCTATAGCTCGAGCTGTATCGCGCAGCGTTTCTGCGATGTCGGCTTGCTGAAGGAAGATTCGTTCGAACGCCTCGTTCAGATCCGGAACCGCATTCGCCTGCGCAGCTCCTTTCAATCCGAACGGAACCTCGGCGTAGTCTGCGAGCTCGTATGCAGTGCTCATCCGCGGATCGTCCAACTGGCCAAGTCTTTCCGCAGCGTGTCGATTCGGCGTCATCCTGGTCTCGCCCATAATCTCCTGAGCGTCGGTACTGACGTAGTGTTTCAGCAGCGACCAGGCGGTGTCGCGATCCTCAACTGCATCAAACATGGAGTAGCCGGCCCAAAAAAGCACGGACGCATGTCGTTCCATTTTGGGCAGTACCGCGGTTCCGAAGTCGATCCCGGCCTCATCCATCGCCTCCATGTGCCAGACGCCCCAGAAGAGCACCGAGGTGTTGCCGTCATAGAACAACTGTCGCGGTCCGCCCAGCGCTTCGGCCGCCGAGACATCCGGGGTAAGCTCCCGATCGAACACGAGAGACGCGATGCGCTCCATGGCTTCGATCGTGTCGGGGCTGTCCAGATAGCCGGTCATCTGTGTTCCATCGTCATTCGAAAATGCGCCGTTGTTGGCCCAGATGAACGGCTCAATGTGGCGATCCTCGAGAAGATTTCCGAAGGTAATGCCGTATCGACTGAGACCCTGATCTACGATCGTCTGTGTCGCCTCCACAAGGTCGTCCCAGTGCCATGTCTCGTCGGGATAATCGAGGCCCGCTTCGTCGAAGTGCCCACGATTATAGAACATGACTAACGGTGAGTAGTCCTTCGGCAGTGCCAGTTGCTGTCCCCCGACATTCCCATACTCGAAAGCGCCCCCGAAGAAATCGTCAACGTCGAAATCGGGATCGGCCTCGATGAAGCTGTTCAAATCAACCAGCCTTCCCTCGCCGCCAAACCGGCGTACATCAACATCACCAATCTGAAAGACGTCCGGTGGATTACCCCCGGCAGTCTGCGTCAGGATCCGTTCGACGTAGTTTCCCGGCGGACTGACGACATCTACGGTCACATCCGGGTTCCGTTCCTGGAACATCTCGGCGATCAATCGTTGATCATCCAGTCCGCGAGTTGTCTCCCACGTTGTGACGGTCAGATGGCTCTTGCGTCCATCCTCCTCGACTGCCTCTTCCTGAGCACCTCCGGCAAGAAGTGCGGTCACCGGTACGAGCATCAGCGCCAATGACACCGCGACAATCCGTACATTTCGACCTTTCATACATCTCTCCTTTGTAGACTCTATCAACACACCCATCTCAAATGAACTCATCCCTTGCTTTCGGTCATCTACCCCATGATCCCTCCTTGTCTGCAACAACCGTGCCTCAGCGACGCATCCAACACTTGGACGTAGGCACTGGTTGTAAACAATTGTTATTTCTGTAACCGCTTCCAGTCTGTGCCGACCTGTTCAGTATGTCAAGCTTTTTTCGACCAAAACGGTTTCCCGCGCCTATTGGTAGTGCGTTTCGGCAATGACAGCGGCGTAAGTCGGTGCGTTTCTGTCGGAGAAAAATCAGCTCACTTCGTGACCGCCCCAGTAGCGGGCGGTCGAGGTTCGAACGATCAGAGTGACCGGAAGGGTAATGGATCTCCGTTCGCCCCCCGCTAACTGCTCTCTCAGCAACTCGACGGCGCTGTGCGCAAGATCGGCAATGCTCTGTCGAACAGTTGTAAGTCGGTCGCCGGCGATGCCTTCCATGTCATCAAACCCTACGACAGAGAGATCAAGCGGCACGCGCACGCCGTGGTCCTCTGCGGCCGCCATCGCTCCGATTGCCATTTCATCGGAGGCGGCGAAAACAGCGCTTACACTGAGACCGCGTTCCAGTGCACGGCGCATCGCACGGTAGGCGCCGAGGCTTGTGAACTCACCATCGAGGATCATCTCGTTTGAGAGTTCAAAGCCATGCCTGGCCAACCCGCCTCGGAATCCCGTAAGCCGGTCGAATTCGCCTTGAGAATGCAGCCCACCGAGTATACAGGCAAAGCTTGTGTGACCGAGCCTCACCAGGTGCTCGGCGACCTGGCGCCCTCCATCAGCATCATCGGCCGCTACGCAGGAAACCTCGTTATGTCGGCCAAGCAAAACAGTCGGCACACTATTCGCTCGCAGCTCCGGAATGCGGGGGTCGGCCTCATGAGCCCCGAAAAGCACAAGACCATCCGGTATCTGTTCCGGCATTCCGTCCGGACGAGAACGTATCTCCTCGAATCGAAATCCGCTATCACGGAGTTCACGGGAGATATGGCTCAAGAATTGGGCAAAGAAAGGTCTGTTTCGTTCGACAGGACTGCCGACATGCAATCCAATGGTTCGGTTCTGCGCAAAGGACAGCTCACGGGCGGCTTGGTCAGGGCGATACCCGAGCGACTGCATGGCTTCAAGAACTCGGGCCTTCGTACGAGGGTTTACTCCCGGCCGATTATTCAGTACGCGACTGACAGTTCCGGTCGAGACGCGAGCTCCCTCGGCAACATCGTGGATTGTAATCCGGTCACTCGCCGGACGAAAGTCACTCAATCTTGGGCTCCTGACATATCTTATACCGTTGGGAAATCGACCAACCAGAGTAGTCGACTAATACAGTGAACCCGGCAATGTTGAAACCGGTTACAGGTGGCACGGGTACGATACTTCCAAGCCAGGGCGTCGTCAACCACGGGCACGCCACGACTCCGGCCTCCGTTCCCTCAAATTGTCACGCAAAAATGCGGGTTCTTCTTTCGGGCGCCAGGCCGATAGGCTTTCCCACCGAAGTGTGGGATCCTCCAAATCCTCCCACCGGGCCCGTCGCAGCGAGAGCACATGTTTTCAACACCGTCGTGAGGATAATGCAGAAAGGTTCTTAAGGGCCACCTCGCGACAGCACGTGCGCCAAATGCACGCACATCCATATGCATACGGCAAATTGACGCCGGCGCCGGGGCGATCTATCATCCTTCGTACGATAATCGGCGGCGGCCGCACCGTCGCCGGTGGATTCCCGAACCATCTGGAGTATGCAATGGAAAATCTCTTGAGTAAGGTCCCCGACGTGCTTCTCATGGGCCCCGGACCCTCATGCGTGTATCCGGAAGTATATCGGGCGCTTTCGGCGCCGACGCTCGGTCACCTCGACGGAGAGTTCATCCGGATCATGGATGAGACGAAGAACCTGCTCCGTGACCTCATGAACACCGAAAACGCCATGACCTTTCCGGTCTCCGGCACCGGCAGCGCCGGCATGGAGACATGCTTCGTCAACATGATCGAGCCCGGCGACCGGGTGCTGGTGCTGGTGAACGGGGTATTCGGCACGCGTATGACCGATGTCGCCACGCGCCTCGGCGCGGAGGTCACCACGGTGGAGGCCGAGTGGGGAACTCCCATACGTGTCGAAGATGTACGCAAGGCGCTGTCCGGCGGCGCTTCTTACAAGCTGGTCGCCGCCGTCCACGCCGAAACATCGACCGGTGTGCTCAATCCGGTCGACGAGATCGGTAAGGCCGTCGCCGGGACCGGTGCGCTCTATCTCGTCGACGGGGTAACCAGCCTCGGCGGCCTGCCGGTGAAGCTCGACGAGTGGGGTGTGGATCTGTTTTACAGCGGCACGCAGAAGTGCCTTTCGGTCCCGCCGGGGCTCGCGCCGTGCTCTTTCTCGGACCGTGCGCTCGAGGCGCTGGAGCAGCGAAGATCGAAGGTTCCGAACTGGTACCTCGACGTCTCCATGCTCGTCAATTACTGGCAGGGCGCAAAGC
>SLIN01000042.1 GCA_007135605.1 Spirochaetales bacterium
CGGAATTACGATGGAAGAGAGCGGGGTCAGCAAGGCGATCGCCATCCGCCTCGACAACCGGGAGCCGGTCAGTGCGTGACCTCAGACCGCTGCTTCCGGGAATAGCGGTCGCCGCCGGAGGATTGTTCGTCCTCGGTGTGGCTATTGCGCTCATAATCCAAGCGGTCGGCCGGCCGGTCGATGAGCCGCGGCAACCGGTCGCCCGGCCTGAGATCGTGCGTCCGGTGCGTTTCCACGATTTCCGGCTTCCCGAGCTGCGCATCTGGACCGGAGACGAGGTCGAGTATCGCTATCGCGACCCGAACGCGCCGTGGAGTGCTGAGGAGGTTGAGCGGTTGGAGGTTGATATCGAGGCGAGAACCGTCGATATTGTTACCGAGAAGAATCGGGAATTGCTTTTGGAGCTGCTGGAAATGGACGAGTAGCTCGAGGAGTTTGCCGGACAAACTCCTGGCCCGACGCGAACATCTCATCTGGGAGGGGGAGATGGAACATCTGTACGACCGCCGGCCGGCCGGCGGGAACCTGCCGTGGCGATCGGTGCGACCGCTCGCCGTTTCGTTTCTTACTGTTCGATCTCTTATCATCGGCGCAGCGCTGGCGTTTCTCCTCGCGTGCGCCACGACCGGAGATTCCTCGTCACCGTTCATCCGGGAGGACGCGGCGCCGGCTGACGGAGTTCGGCACCCGGAGCGGCCTGCCGATGGGCCTGAGCAACCGGTGGTACGCCCCGATCGAGTCCACCGCCCGGAGCGGCCTGCCGATGGGTCCGAACAACCGGCGGCGCGCGCCGATCGAGTCCAGCGCCCGCCGGTGGCACCCGCCGACCGGACTGAACGAGATCCCACCTCCCTGACAACCTCCGCGCAGACAACCGAAGCCGGGGGCGCCGACCCGGGACTCGGCTACCATCGTCATTCTTCGCCGAGCGCCGAGAACTCCCAACAGCAGCTTTTCGAGGCGCCGCCGCCTCAAATAGTCCATACGGCGGACGCGGCGCACGGACGCGGCACTCAACCGGCGGAAGCACCGAACGAGACGGATACCGACGAACAGGTACCTCTGCTCCTCTCACCGGCGGACCCTCACATCTCCGAATCGCCGCGCACACTCGCCCGCCGGCACTCGGCCGGCGAAACGGTCAGCGATGCACTCAGCGGATACCACTCCCGACGCCCGGCAACCGGCACGTTCACCATGCCGATGCTCGTTCCCGATCCTGAGCCCAATCCGGACCCGGTGGAGGAGGCGAGTGGCGATCGGCATGAATCGGACCCCAGGTCGGGCTCGGAGAGCGAATCGGTGTCTGCCGGCGAATCGCGGGCCGAAGGCGAGTACGGGGCCGGCACCGACCCGGACTCCCCGAGTGCACCGGCGGTACCGGCAGAGCCGGACGGGAGCGAACAGCCTGCCCGCGAATCACCTGCCGCTTCTGAGACCGATCGGTCCGATGAGTCGCGGCAACAGCCGGCCACACACCCCATCGACGGCGTTCAAGACCTTGCGCAGGAACGTTCCGATGACGACGAGGCGACACTCGAATCTCCCGACGGCGATCAGGAGGAGCGTCCCACCGACGAGGAGTACCGCGTGGCAGTCGGCGAGAATCTCAGTCTGTCTCTGCCGGGTGACGGTTGGCTCTTCGTCGGAGCCGATTCCGCCGAAGCCGTCGATCTGGTAGATCGTCGAACCTCCGGAGAGCAGACCGAGTTCGAGATCGCCATTGAAACCGACGGGGAACACCGTCTGTCGTTTCAACGTCAGGACGTCGGCACGGGGGCGGTCGAACGACACACCGTCCGCGTCGTCGGAAGCGACGACCCCTTTGACCGTACCCCGGTTCCCGACCGAGTCCCGTCTCCGGCCGCGCGGAGTGTCGATCAATCGACCGGCATCGTAGACGTCGACGGGGTGGTCGATCTCGACCGTATCGGCGCCCCGGTCCCCGACCGCGTCGACGAACCGGCACCGTCTCACGAAGCGCTCGTCGACGAATATGCAGATCTCGACGATACCGAGCTGCCCGCACGACTCGAGTCGGCAGTGACCGATGCGGCCGCCGATCGGATCTCCGCGCTCCTGGAGAGTCTGCGCGAACGATCCTTCGTGCCGCAGCCGCACCTCCTTGGCGATGCTGCGGACGTGCTGCACGCAGCGGGTCGCAACGATGCGGCTGCAACGGCCTATCGATGGTGGCTTTCCGAGTACGAAGGCGAGGTGGACAGTGGCAACGTACACTTCGCGCTCGCCGCGCTCTACGAGGAGTCGGCTACGACCGCCGACATTCGAAGAAGCGTGGAACACTATACCGCAGTGTCCGAGCGGTACCCTCGAAACGAGCACGCGAGCACCGCCGAATCGAGAGCGCGCCACCTGCGTCGGCACTTTGTGGACATTCGGTAGTCGGTTGACACCGTGCACAACGCGGCGCTATAAATAACGAACCACACGGCGTTTATCAAAAGCGAACCATGCTCGATCGAATATCCACCAAGCTCGGCGATGTGCTGCGCACCGTTCAGGGCAAGTCAACCATTACCGAGAAAAACATCCAGGATGCCGTCAACGAGATCAAGGTCGCACTGCTCGAAGCAGATGTGAACCTGAGGGTCGTTCGACGTTTCGTAAACCGCACCATTCAGGACGCAACCGGGGAGGCGGTACTCCGTTCCGTCTCTCCGGGACAGCAGTTCGTGAAGGTCGTCCATGACCGGATGGTCGAGTTCCTCGGCTCGGAACATCAAGATCTCGAGCTCAAGGGCCCGGACACGCAGACGGTTATTATGATTGTCGGACTGCAGGGCTCCGGCAAAACGACCACGGCGGCCAAAATCGCCGCTCATCTCCTTGCAAATGGACGAACGCCGCTACTCGTCGCAGCCGACCTTGCACGCCCGGCGGCGGTCGAACAGCTGCAAATCCTCGGCGAGCAGGCGGGCGTCCCGGTGTACGCCGAAGAACGGGCCCGTAACCCGGTGTCCGTGGCTAAGAGCGCGCTCAAACAGGCGAAACGCGATCAGCGGAACGTGGTTATTGTTGACACTGCCGGACGGTTGCAGGTTGACAGCGAGCTCATGGCCGAATTGGAGTCGGTGAGAAGCGCTGTGAAGCCGTCGGAAACGCTGCTCGTCGCCGATGCCATGACCGGCCAGAACGCAGTCGACATAGCGAAAGAATTCGACGAACGGATCGGGCTCACCGGAGTCGTGCTCAGCAAGTTCGATTCCGATACCCGGGGCGGCGCAGCGCTCAGTCTCAAAACCGTTACCGGTAAGCCGATTAAGTTCATCGGTGTCGGCGAGAAGCTCGACGATATTGACCCGTTCTACCCGGACCGGATAGCCTCGCGTATTCTCGGCATGGGAGATGTAGTCTCGCTTGTCGAGAAAGCACAGCAGCAGTACGACGAGTCGGAGGCACAGGAGCTGCAGCAGAAGATGGCTTCGGCGACGATGTCGCTCGAGGACTATCTCGACCAGCTTCGACGCGTTCGTAAAATGGGCAGTATGCAGTCTCTGCTGGAGATGATGCCGGGGCTCGCAGGGCAGGTACATGAGGACGACCTCGACGAGAGTGCGGTTAAATACGAGGAGGCGATCCTGCTCTCTATGACACCGACCGAACGTCTTAACCACCGTATCATCGGACCGAGTCGGCGCAAGCGGATCGCACGGGGCAGTGGAACATCGGTCTATGACGTGAACCGATTGCTGAAGAAGTTTGACAAGACCCGGCAGATGATGAAGAAAGTAGCAAAAAACAAGAAACTGCAGAACCAGATGATGAGTCGGCTCGGCGGAATGCAGTAACCGAACCGGTGCGTGCCGGGTCGAATGGTAAGGAGTATATTAGTGAGTGTACGAATACGATTGAAGCGCTTCGGAACGAAAAAGCGGCCGTACTACCGCATTGTCGTAATGGATTCGCGCACCGCGCGGGATGGGCGAGCTCTGGAGGAAGTCGGTTTCTATCATCCGATCGAAGTCGAAGATAAACAGCTCTCGGTCAAGGAAGACCGGGTCCGTGAATGGCTGGACAAGGGCGCTACTCCGAGCGATACGGTGCGACAACTGCTGAACCGGAAGAACATTCATCGGAAGTGACCGCGGCTGACTGCAACTCAGCAGCACGGAAGGAGCGGATCAGTGGAAAGAGATCTGGTAGACTACGTTGCCCGCTCACTTGTCGATGAACCGGACGGCGTCGAAGTAAACATGATCGAAGGCGAGAAGTCGACGATCATTGAGCTAAAGGTAGCCGACGGAGACATCGGAAAGGTTATCGGCAAGCATGGACGGATCGCGAAGGCAATTCGAACGATCTTGAGCGCCGCATCCACGAAAACCGGTAAGCGGGTGGTACTCGAGATACTCGATTGATCGGATGAAACAGCTCGTTGCGGCAACGGTTCGCACATCTTTCGGGGTAAAAGGGGAGCTGAAGCTCGAGAGTATCTCCGGAGAATACGAGCATCTTCTGAAACTCGAATCGGTTGTCCTCCGGCTACCGGAAGGAAAAGCGGCCGGCCTTGCATCGACCGCACGGCGGAAAGCCGCAGTGGTACCCGAGCAGGCACGGCATACGTCGAGCGGGTACGAGTTTGGCGTAGAACACGCCCGACGGCACGGATCCTCCGTCGTCATGAAGCTTGGCGGTATCGAAACACCGGAGGAGGCGCGGTCGTGGAGCGGGGCCGAGCTGCTTGTCCCGCGTGCGGACGCGGCTCAGCGCGCGGACGGGGAGTACTACTACGCCGATCTGGTAGGCTGTGCTGTCCGGTCTGACGGGACGCCGATCGGCCGCGTTCGCTCGATCTGGAATAACGGATCGAATGACATGCTGGAAGTAAAGACCGATGACGGTATTCGCGTCATTCCGTTCCGCAGCGAGTTTGTCGGCGCTGTCGATATCGAGGAGGGCACGATCGAGCTGATCGCACCATGGGTGCTGGAATGAAATTCACGGTACTGAGCCTTTTCCCCGAGATTCTGCAAGCGTATTTCGAGTCTTCGATCATGGCGAAAGCGATCGAACGGGGAATAGTCGATGTCGAACTGGTGAATATCCGGGATTTCGCCGCCGATCGACACCGGACATGTGACGACGCGCCGTATGGGGGCGGTCCGGGCATGGTCATGAAGGCGGAGCCGCTCGCCGCGGCACTCGATTCGGTTGTATCAGAGGTGGTGAATACCGGGGGTAGGCGAACGGTATTCCCGACTCCGTCGGGACGGCTTTTCACCCAGCAAGTTGCACAACGCCTTGCAGTCGAAGAGCACTTGGTGTTGATCTGTGGGCGATACGAGGGGATCGATCAACGCATTATCGACCTCTATGTGGACGAAGAGCTCAGTATCGGAGACTATGTTCTGAGCTCGGGAGAAATTGCATCGTTAGCGATAATTGATGCAGTATACAGGCTGGTCGACGGAGTGATTCGCGGCGAATCGCTGATCGAGGAGAGTCACTCCGCCGGATTGCTTGAGTATCCGCACTACACCCGACCGGAGGTGTTCCGCGGGCTTAAAGTCCCGGATGTGCTGTTGAGCGGCCACCACGCCGAGATCGAGCGGTGGCGCGCAGAACGAATGAGAGAGAAAACTATGGCGGTTCGCCCGGACCTGTTGGCCGAAAGCGAGCGGACCTCCGACTGATAAAACGAGGAACGAAATGGACATAATCAAGGCAATTGAGGCAGAACAGCAGGAACAGGTCGCGAAGGTCGAAGAGAACTTTCGAATCGGCGATACGGTGAAAGTGCATTTCACAATCGTCGAGGGAACCACCGAGCGGGTGCAGGTATACGAAGGGCTGGTGATCGCGAAGAATAACAGCGGGATCAACCGGACATTCACCGTCCGTAAAATCTCTTACGGAATCGGTGTCGAACGTGTCTTCCCGCTTTCCTCGCCGAGAATTCAGAAGATCGAAGTCAGCCGGCGCGGCCGGGTACGGCGCGCGAAGCTTTACTATATTCGCGGACGGGTCGGAAAGGCTGCGAAAGTCTCCGAGCTCGTACGAAGGAAGTCGTAACTCACCGGTTGATTCGTTAGGGGCGACGAAACGTGAATCCCGTCGGTCCCGGAAATGATGCCCGTATCGTTCTCCCCACAGCCGTCCGGCTTACCGTCGGGAGGATACTCTCGGTACGGGTCGTTGAGCGACTCGCAGGGGACCGAGTAATACTTGAAATCGACGGGAAGACTCTCAGCGCCCGCGCGAATATGCCGCTCAAGCCCGGCGACCACGTGCAGGTACATGTGAAAGGAATAGACGATAGCGGCAGGATTATTCTCGAACACGTCCGCGAAGGTGAATCTCCGCTGTTGCGAAGCATGGAACTACCGCAAGACGAGTCACACCGTGCCGCACTCGAGGCATTCGTCCGATCCGGTCTACCGCTCGATCCATCGGCGATCGCCGCCACCGCACGCAGAATCCGTTCCGAGGGAGCGGACGCGGCGCATATCGCGCGTCTGATAGCGGTACTGCGGGGTAAGGGACTGCCTGCTCATCTTGTCGACGAGATCATTTCGGTCACCGGCGGCGAAGCGAGGGACAACTCTGACGAACACCGAGGTGAAGAGCGTCACGGTGACCGCGACCGTGACCGTGGCTCCCGCGGCGACACCGACCGTGACCGTGGCTCCCGCGGCGACACC